>DAOVDX010000054.1 GCA_030669345.1 Methyloceanibacter sp.
ACGCGCTCGAGATCCTTCAGCGTCATGTCGAGCAGAAGGCCAATGCGAGACGGCAGGGACTTCAAGAACCAGATATGCGCGACGGGAGCGGCGAGCTCCACATGGCCCATGCGCTCGCGCCGGACCTTAGCCAGCGTCACCTCGACGCCGCACTTCTCGCAGATGACGCCCTTGTACTTCATGCGCTTGTATTTGCCGCACAAGCACTCGTAGTCTTTCACAGGGCCGAAGATCCGCGCGCAGAACAGGCCGTCACGCTCCGGCTTGAAGGTACGATAGTTGATCGTCTCCGGCTTCTTGATCTCGCCAAATGACCACGACAGAATCTTCTCCGGGCTGGCGATGCCAATCCGGATTTGATCGAAGTTCTGTTGCTGGGTCTGAGGATTAAAGAGGTTGGCGATATCTTGGTTCATTCTCTTGTCTCCCAACGGGCGGCTCTACCGCCCTTCGGTTAGTCGAATTAACTGCTAGCTCAAGCCTAGGCGAACAGGCTCACTTCGCCGCGGGTCCAGGCAGCTGGACCCGATCCGGCTGCAGTTCCTCAGGCTTCGGCTGCGTCAACTCGACATTCAATCCCAACGCACGCATTTCCTTGACGAGGACGTTGAACGACTCGGGGATACCCGCTTCGAACGTGTCGTCGCCTCGAACAATCGCTTCGTAGACTTTAGTACGACCGGCAACATCGTCGGACTTGACGGTCAGCATCTCCTGAAGCGTGTAGGCCGCGCCGTACGCTTCGAGCGCCCACACTTCCATCTCACCGAAGCGCTGACCGCCGAACTGCGCCTTACCACCGAGCGGCTGCTGGGTGACCAGGCTGTACGGACCAATCGAACGCGCATGGATCTTGTCGTCCACGAGATGGTGAAGCTTCAGCATATAGATGTAGCCCACCGTGACCTTGCGCTCGAACTCAACGCCCGAGCGGCCATCGAACAGAGTGACTTGGCCGGATGAGTCGAGATCCGCCGCCCGAAGCATGTCCGAAACGTCGCCCTCATGGGCACCATCGAACACGGGCGTCGCCACCGGCACGCCGGCGGACAGCCTCTTACTCACATCGATGAGCTGATCGTTCCTCAGTGCCGCCACGGCCTTGTCGTCGCCATAGATCGACTTGAGCAGATCCTTTAGAGGCTTCGGCTTGTTTGACTCCTGATAGGCGTGCAGCGCCTCGCCAACTTTCACACCGAGCCCACGACAGGCCCAGCCAAGATGGGTCTCGAGGATCTGGCCCACATTCATGCGGCTCGGCACGCCGAGCGGATTGAGCACGATGTCGACGGGCGTTCCGTCCTCAAGATACGGCATGTCTTCGACGGGCACGATCTGACTGATCACGCCCTTGTTGCCATGACGGCCGGCCATCTTATCGCCGGGCTGAACCTTGCGCTTCACCGCGACGAAGACCTTGACCATCTTCATGACGCCAGGCGGCAACTCGTCGCCGCGCTGCAGCTTGTCGACCTTGTCGACAAAACGTCCTTCGAGACGGCTCTTGGCCTCTTCGTATTGGCGGCCAATGGCCTCGACCTCGGACATCGCCTTGTCGTTCTTGAGTGCGATCTCCCACCAATGGGTACGCACCACTTCGTCGAGAAGCGCCTCGGTGATCTTAGCGTCCTTCTTGAAGGGCACCGGCCCCTTGGCCACGACCTTGTGCAACAACACGTCGCGAAGACGGCCATAGACGTTGCGGTCGAGGATCCCAAGTTCGTCGTCGCGGTCCTTGGCAAGGCGCTCAATCTCTTCGCGCTCGATCGCCATCGCGCGCTCATCCTTCTCCACACCGTGGCGATTGAACACGCGCACCTCGACGACCGTACCGGTCACGCCAGGCGGCAGTTTCAGCGATGTATCACGCACGTCCGAGGCCTTCTCGCCGAAGATGGCGCGAAGCAGTTTTTCCTCAGGCGTCATCGGGCTCTCACCCTTAGGTGTGATCTTGCCCACGAGGATGTCGCCAGGGCTCACCCCGGCACCGATATAAACGATGCCCGCCTCATCGAGATTCTTCAGCGCCTCTTCCGACACGTTCGGAATGTCGCGCGTGATCTCCTCCGGCCCAAGCTTGGTGTCGCGAGCCATGACCTCGAATTCCTCGAGATGGATTGAGGTGAAGACGTCATCGCGCACGACGCGCTCGGAGATGAGGATGGAGTCCTCGAAGTTGTAGCCCATCCACGGCATGAACGCGACGAGCACGTTCCGGCCAAGCGCCAGCTCACCGAGATCGGTCGACGGACCGTCGGCGATAATCTCGGCGGCCTGCACGTGATCGCCCACACGCACCAGCGGCCGCTGGTTGATGCAGGTGTTCTGGTTTGAGCGCTGGAACTTACGCAGATTGTAGATGTCGACGCCGGACTTGGACGGATCGGTTTCCTCCGTCGCTCGAACAACGATACGGGTGGCATCCACCTGATCGACGACGCCAGTACGGCGTGCGCCAATGGCGGCACCTGAATCGCGTGCCACGACAGCTTCCATGCCGGTACCGACCAGCGGCGCCTCAGCCGTGATCAACGGCACGGCCTGACGTTGCATGTTGGAGCCCATGAGCGCGCGGTTGGCGTCATCGTTCTCAAGGAACGGAATGAGCGCTGCCGCGACCGACACCAACTGCTTCGGCGACACGTCGATGAGGTCGACCTTTTCCTTGGGATACTGCTCCACGTCGCCGGCGTGCCGGCAAACGATCATGTCGTCGACGAACATATTATTCGACGTCAGCTTGGCGTTGGCCTGGGAAATGATGTAGCGCGCTTCCTCCATGGCGGAGAGATAGACAACCTCGTCCGTCACTTTGCACTTCACCACACGGCGATACGGGCTCTCGATGAAGCCGTATTTGTTCACCCGCGCATATGTGGCAAGCGAATTGATGAGACCAATATTCGGACCTTCAGGCGTCTCAATCGGACAGATCCGGCCGTAATGGGTCGGATGAACGTCGCGCACCTCGAAGCCCGCGCGCTCGCGGGTAAGGCCACCTGGCCCAAGCGCCGAGAGACGACGCTTATGGGTGATCTCAGACAACGGATTGGTCTGATCCATAAACTGCGACAGCTGCGAGGAGCCGAAGAACTCACGCACCGCGGCAGCCGCGGGCTTGGCGTTGATCAGGTCCTGCGGCATCACGGTGTCGATATCAACCGAGCTCATGCGCTCTTTGATGGCGCGCTCCATGCGCAGCAATCCGACGCGATACTGATTCTCCATGAGCTCGCCCACGGAACGCACCCGGCGATTGCCGAGATGATCGATGTCGTCAATCTCGCCCCGCCCATCGCGCAGACCGACCAGCGTCTTGATGACGGCGAGGATGTCCTCTTTACGCAGCGTGCGCTTGGTGTCGGGCGCATCGAGATCGAGGCGCATGTTCATCTTGACCCGGCCAACGGCGGAAAGGTCATAGCGCTCGGAATCGAAGAAGATGCCGTTGAACAGGTTCAGCGACGCTTCGGGGGTCGGCGGCTCGCCCGGGCGCATCACCCGGTAAATGTCGAGCAACGCTTCCTCGGTGTTCGAGTTCTTGTCGACGGCAAGCGTGTTGCGAATGAACACACCAATGTTGACATGGTCGATGTCGAGGATCGGGATCTCTTTAAGGCCGAGCTCCTTGAGCTTCTCAAGCAACTCTTCCTCGATCTCCTCACCGGCTTCGCCGTGGATCTCGCCGCTCTCGAGGTTGACGATATCCTGAGCCAGGTAACGGCCGTAAATATCCTCGTCGCTGATGAGCAGCTCCTTGAGCCCCTCGTCGGCAAGTTTGTTGGCAAGCCGCGTCGTCAACTTGCGGCCGGCCTCGACCGCGACCTTGCCGGTCTTGGCGTTGATCAGATCCGTGGTCGGCTTAATGCCGCGCATGCGCTCGGGACGGAACGGCATGCGCCATCCACCCTTGGTCGCCTTGAGCGTGATGCGGTCATAGAAGGTCGAAAGGATCTCTTCGTCGTCGAGACCCAGCGCGAAGAGAAGCGTTGTCACCGGCAGCTTGCGCCGGCGGTCGATACGCACATAGACGACATCCTTGGCGTCGAACTCAAAGTCGAGCCAAGAGCCGCGATAAGGAATGATACGCGCGGCGAACAGCAGCTTGCCGGACGAGTGGGTCTTGCCGCGGTCATGGTCGAAGAACACGCCAGGCGAACGGTGCATCTGCGAAACGATAACGCGCTCGGTGCCATTGATGACGAACGTACCGTTCGACGTCATGAGCGGCATGTCGCCCATGTAGACGTCCTGCTCCTTGATGTCCTTGACCGAACGGGCGCCGGTCTCCTCGTTGACATCAAACACGATGAGACGGAGCGTCACCTTGAGGGGCGCCGCATAGGTTATGTCGCGCTGCTGACACTCATCCACATCGTATTTCGGCGGCTCAAACGCATAGCTGACAAATTCCAGCTGGGAGCGCTCACCAAAATCCTTAATCGGGAATACGGACTTGAATACGGACTGGAGTCCCTCGTCGCCACGCCCACCTTCGGGCTCTTTGACCATTAGGAACTGATCGTAAGACTGCTTCTGAACCTGAATAAGGTTCGGCATTTCAAAAACTTCACGGATATGACCGAAAAACTTACGGTATCGTTTGTGACCATTAGTCTGCTGCGCCATGTGGCCCTCTCAAAGCTCGTCGCGACGGCTCGCCGGAAACTCCACTTGAAATGCGGAGACTCTGGTGAACAGTCACGTCAATCGATTTAGGTGGGTTGGGGCCCGGGCGAACACCGTTATATGGGGTCCGTCCGGGCGCCTTTCAACCCAGGCTACTTCAGTTCGACGGTCGCTCCCGCGTCCTCGAGCTGCTTCTTGAACTTTTCGGCCTCTTCCTTAGTCAGGCCATCCTTGACCGCCTTGGGAGCGGCTTCGACAAGGTCCTTGGCCTCTTTAAGGCCAAGGCTGGTGATCGCTCTCACCTCCTTGATGACGTTGATCTTTTGGCCACCAGCGACCGTCAGAACCACGGAGAACTCCGTCTGCTCTTCGGCTGCGGCATCACCACCGCCACCACCCGCGGCCATCATGGCCACAGGAGCAGCAGCCGAAATGCCCCATTTCTCTTCGAGAAGCTTGGCCAGCTCGGCCGCCTCCATCACCGTCAGGGTAGAAAGGTTATCTACGATTTTCTGCAGATCTGCCATTTGTCTTAATCCTCGTACGTTCAATCTCGTATTGGGTTTGTCAGCGTCACGCCGCTTCCTTGCTGCCATAGGCTGAGAACACACGTGCAAGCTGACCGGCGGGCTCTTTCACGGTGCGGGCGATCTTGGTCGCCGGCGCCTGAAGGAGGCCAATCAACGTGCCACGAAGTTCGTCGAGCGAAGGCAGGTCGGCAAGCGCACTCACGCCTTTGGAATCCAACACCGTGGTGCCCATCGTGCCGCCCAGGATCACGAACTTTTCGTTGTCCTTAGCGAACTTGACAGCCACTTTCGGCGCTGCCACGGGATCGTCGGAAAATGCGAGGCATGTGGGCCCCGCCAGGAGATCCAAAATACCCGTAGCGTCGGTACCATCGAGCGCGAGTTTCACAAGCCTGTTCTTCGCCACTTTGACCCGGCCACCAACGTCTCTCATGTCGCTGCGCAGCTTGGTCATTTTGGAAACAGAAAGGCCCGCATAGTGAGCCACGACGACAACGCCGGTTTCGGCGAAGACATCATGAAGCGCTGACACGACTTCGCGCTTTTCAGCTCTTTCCATGCTCACTCCGTCTCTTTTAGAAGCCGCAAGCGATGCTCGCGGCTTTCGGCCACAACGTGCCGCGAGAAGTGTGGGGTAAGGCAAAAAGCCACCCCGCGCTTACACGCGGCGCTCTGTTGCCTGTCCCGCTCGCACGCGCGTAACGCGTTAAGAGCCACATACGAGGTACAAACCGATCTCCAGATCGCGGCGATAACCGCTACCCTCGAACCGTTTCGTCTCCCGTCTCATGCAGGCCCCAAGGGCTTAAGCGGTTTCCCACACCTGCAATCTCGGACAGGTTCGGATCGCCTGACATACAAGCGACCCTCCGGGACCGAGTTCCGGTCCCGTAACTCTTGAACTACCCGGCGCCGAGGCTACCGGGCTCAATCTTGACGCCAGGCCCCATGGTTGAAGCCACGGAGATGCGTTTCACATATGGACCCTTGGCGCCCGAGGGCTTGGCCTTCATGACCGCATCCGCAAACGCGCGGATATTGGCCACAAGCGCATCCTCGGTGAAGCTCGCCTTGCCTATGCCGGCATGAATGAGACCAGCCTTCTCGACGCGGAACTCAACAGCGCCGCCCTTGGCGGCCTCGACGGCCGGACCAAGATCGTTAGTGACGGTACCAACCTTCGGGTTCGGCATCAGACCGCGGGGGCCGAGCACCTTACCGAGGCGTCCGACCAGCGGCATCATGTCGGGCGTGGCGATGCAGCGGTCAAAGTTGATGACGCCCTTCTGCACCTCAGCCACAAGGTCCTCGGCGCCGACGAGATCGGCACCGGCCTTCTTGGCCTCTTCGGCTTTATCGTCCTTGCAGAACACAGCGACGCGCAGCTTACGGCCCGAGCCGCTGGGCAGCGCACAAACGCCACGCACCATCTGATCGGCATGACGCGGATCGACGCCAAGATTCATGGCGATCTCGACGGTCTCATCGAACTTGGTTTTCGCTGCGCCCTTGAGCAGCTTCACCGCTTCCTCGACGCCATAGAGCTTGTCGCGCTCTATCGTATCCGTGGCGGCACGGAACCTCTTGCCAGGTTTGCTCATAGTCTACTCCTGCACCTCAAGTCCCATCGAGCGGGCGGACCCGGCGATGATCTTCATCGCTTGCTCGACGGAATTGGCGTTTAAGTCTTGCTTCTTGATCTCGGCGATCTCCCGCAGCTGATCCTGGGTCACCTGACCCGCGACGCCGCGACCCGGCTCCTTGGAGCCCTTGGCAATTTTTGCCGCCTTTTTCAGGAGGAAGGACGCCGGCGGCGTCTTCATCTCAAACGAGAACGAGCGGTCGCTATAGACCGTGATCACTGTCGGGATTGGCGAACTCGCCTCGAGCTTCTGCGTGGCTGCGTTGAACGCCTTGCAGAACTCGGGGATGTTCACGCCCCGCTGACCCAGCGCAGGACCAATCGGCGGCGAGGGATTTGCCTGCCCCGCCGGCACCTGCAGCTTGATGTAACCGTCAATCTTCTTAGCCATTCGTCACACGTCCCGCTTATCTCACTGGGAAGCTCAAACCTTAGAGCTTCTCCACCTGTGCATATTCAAGCTCGACCGGCGTTGCCCGGCCAAAAATAGAAACCGCCACTTTCAGTCTCGCCCGCTCCTCGTCGACCTCTTCCACGAGGCCGTTGAACGAAGCGAACGGACCATCGGCAACACGAACCTGTTCGCCGATCTCGAACGTCACCGACGGCTTCGGCCGCTCCACACCCTCCTGCACCTGCTGGATGATGCGGCCGGCTTCCTCCTCAGTAATCGGGATCGGCTTGTTGTCCGTTCCGAGAAATCCAGTGACCTTCGGGGTGTTCTTGACCAGATGGTATGTCTCGTCGTCGAGATCCATCTTGACAAGGACATAGCCCGGGAAAAATTTGCGTTCGGAGGCGACCTTGCGGCCACGCCGCATCTCTACGACCTCCTCCATCGGAACGAGCACTTCCTCGAACTTGTCACCGTAACCGGCGGCGGTGGCGCGCTCCTTAATGGATTCAGCGACCTTCCGCTCGAAATTCGAGTAGGCGTGGACAATGTACCAGCGCATAGCCATCCGACTCTAACGGCCCATTCCTAGAACGAACTGGACCAGCGTTCTCAGAACCCAATCGACCCCGAGAAAGAACAGCGCAGCGGCAATAGACAAGATAATCACCATGATCGTGGTGATTATCGTCTCCTTGCGGGTCGGCCAGGTGACTTTGGACACCTCGGTGCGAACCTGCTGCAGAAATACAAAGGGATTCGTTCTCGCCATCTCAGTCCTTTGCCTGCGGGACCACTTGGCCCGCTCCTTATTCTTTCAGTCTCTAACCATGGCAGGAGTGGAGGGACTCGAACCCCCAACCCCCGGTTTTGGAGACCGGTGCTCTAGCCAGTTGAGCTACACTCCTAAGTCGTCTTTAATTCAACCTCACTAAAAATTTTTTGCCTTATATATCAATCGCCTTTTAGCCAAACTTGCTGGAGCGGGTGAAGGGAATCGAACCCTCGTCCTCAGCTTGGAAGGCTGCTGCTCTACCATTGAGCTACACCCGCGTTCATCCCTCTCAATGAGTAGTGGTGGAGGGGGTTGGATTCGAACCAACGTAGGCATAGCCAACGGGTTTACAGCCCGTCCCCTTTAGCCACTCGGGCACCCCTCCTTGGAGTCAGATGAATTGACTGGTGATTGCAACCAAGCAAAAACACCCCGCCGTCGACCGGCAGGGTCCGCAATTCCCGCGTTTATGGGGTAGCCATTTGGCCTCTGTCAACTGTAAATCAGGGCGAGCGGACTGGAATTCCTTGATTTTACCGTATCTTCCGTTTCACTTCCACCACTTACGACCATAAGGCTCAACCGACGATGCGGCGCCAAAAATCCAGCCATTCCAAACCCTTCACTCCTTCGCAAGGGGGCAAGAAGCGAGGCTCCCGACGGCGTGCCGAGAGCGAAGGCATTGTCCTTTTCGGCATCCACGCGGTGCAAGCCGCTCTCGCCAATCCAAACCGCCCGGTCTTACGCCTCCAGGCCACGGAAAATGCCGCGCAGCGACTCAAAGGCCTCATCGCCGAGCGCAAGCTTAGCGTCGAGCCCGTCACGCCGAAGGATCTCGACCGGCTACTTGGGCCCGACACGGTGCATCAGGGCGTGGCGCTGGAGGCAGGCCCGCTGCCGCCCCTCACTCTCGACGACGTGGACTTGAGCGGCATTCTCCTTGTGCTCGATCAAGTGACCGACCCGCATAATGTTGGGGCCGCGTTGCGCTCTGCAGCGGCTTTCGGTGCGTCCGGTCTCGTGCTGACAGAACGGCACAGCCCCCCATTCTCCGGCGTACTGGCCAAGTCGGCGAGCGGCGCGCTCGACCTCGTGCCTGTCGTGCTGGTCAAAAACCTGTCCCAAGTGCTCAGCGAGCTCGGTGAGCGTGGCGTCATGCGTATCGGCCTGGCGGAGGAAGCGGACATGGCATTGGAAGAAGCACCGCTGACACGTCCACTTGCCTTGGTGCTCGGCGCCGAAGGCAAAGGCTTGCGCCATCTCACACGAGAGAAATGCGACCAACTGTGCCGCATCTCAACGGTGAGCGCGCTTGCCAGCCTCAATGTCTCCAATGCGGCGGCGATCGCCATGCATTGGGCGGCCATGAAGGCGCCGTCGGCTTAAAATCGAACGCCCAAACGAAATCGAGGGGAGAAAGCCTCTCGCCCTTCTACCCCTTGATCCCGGGAATCAACCAGCTCGCGCTGGAAGCTCTAAACTCAGTTGCAGAAGCGGCGGCCGAACGAGTCGTACCAACAGTTCCGGCGCCAATAGCAATTGCCCGGGCCGATGCCACAGCGTCCGGCGTAAGCGGGCTGCGTGTAAGAAGCGTAATAGGCAGGAGCCGTGTAGAAATATTCGACCGGCGCAGGCACGACTACGACGGGTGCCGGCACGACCACCACGGCCGCGGGCGCCACGAAGATCCGCCGCCTCGCCCGCCGGAGCGGAATGGGATGTGGCGCCGGAACCAGAACGACACTCTGGCAACGCAAACCGCAACGAGCGTCGGCATCCTCGATGGCCGTAAGGTTAAAGCCAACCACTAGCGCGAGAACGGCTGCCACACTCATCAGGAATTTCATCTTGGGACTCCACGCAAACTTGAGACACTCCCGGCGCTAATACGGCTGGTGGAAACGTCCCGCGAGAGTACGATGAGCAAGTATCACGTAAGTTAATGCGCCCCTGTTTCTGGCCAAAATGTCGTTACAGAGTCACTAACGACTGAGCCAAAACGAGACAAAACATCACGATATCTAGTATTGGTTGTGAGTGGGCTGGAATAAGTCTCCGGACAACCTACTTGAACTGTCCTGCCCGCGCGCGCCGGCGCCCACTCCCCTGATCGGGATAATGGAAATAAGGCATGCAGCGCGGATGGCCGTCCTGCCCCGTGGTGTAGGGCCGATAGAACCACCAGCGGTTTTTTGGGTAGCAATACTCCGCCTGGGTGCGCTTGCCGTGATGGAAGCGACGCCCCTCTTGGGCGACATTGACAATGATTGACGGCGTCGCGCCCCGAAGCGCGAAGAGCTGAGCGTCCAATGCCTGAGCCGGCCCTTGCGGAATAACGGCAAAGAGGCCCACAGCGGCAAACGCGGCAAACCCAAGCCTAAAATTTCCCATTCCGAATTCCCCCTGCGGCGCCCCTCGCCAACCATAGAACTCTAAACGAAGCGAGGACCCCAATCAACGCAAGGCTCTCGTAACCAACAGCGACGTGCCGTTAGGCGTAACCACGTGACAAGCCTTGACAGCAACGCGCCTGAGTCCATCAATTCAGGGCTTAAGCAGCCACGCTTCTTCAGGAAGGACACTCCCATGGCAGCCGATACGGGCAAACGGGGCGCGAACGGTAACGCAGACGATCTGGCCGCCCAGATCGAAGCGATCCGGGCCGACATGCAGAACCTCACATCGACGGTGAGCCGGATTGGCACCGCGCAATTGGGCCGCGCCCAGGACAAGGCGAAAGAGACCGCCCAAGAGGCTCAGGAGGCCATCAAGCGCAAGCCGCTTCAGGCCGTGGCCATTGCGGCAGGCCTCGGCTTCCTGTTCGGCGTCCTTACGCGCCGCTAGGAATTCCGTCCATGTTTCGTCTCCTACTCTCGCTCGTCTCGTCTCTTCAGATCGGGGAGCGCATCAAGGCTGCGGTCGAACGGTCGCTGCGCCAGGCGGTCTTCGTCGCCATCGCCATCGTCCTTCTGTTATTCGCCTTCGGCTTCGGCCTGGTGGCCGCCTATCAGGCACTCGTCGTCTACGGGTATTCCTCGATCGCCGCCGCCGGAATTGTGGGTGGCGCGCTCGCTTTGCTCGGCATTCTCATCCTCGCCATCGTCCCCTCGCTCGGCAAACCCAAGAAGCGTCAGGCGCCAAGCCTCGTGGACACGCCAGCGGAGAGCATTGCCGCGATCGACCAAGGCGTTGGCAAAGCCATGAACCAGGTCGGCCCGCTGACGCTTCTCGTCATCGCCTTTGCCGCAGGGATTCTCGCCAGCCGCCGCTGACGCACGTGCCCTGAAGCCGCGCGCCCGGAGGATTTCCCGCGCCTCTGTCTCATTCCGGGACACATGTTAAGCCGCTCTTAACCAGCCGGCCTGCACCTTTGGATCGTACGAGTTTGCACGTTTCCACAAAGGGTGAAGGCGGACGTTCATGCTGAGAGGCTTATGTCTCCTATTGCTGGCCACGGCCTGCTTTGTCGGCGGCGCATCGGCGCAAGCCGTGCGGGCCCCGCGCATCTACGACATTCCCCCGCCTCCAGCCGTGCAGGTCCCGCGCGCCTACCCCATCCCCCTGCCCCCGAACGCCAGCCCTAACAAACCGCAATG
>DAOVDX010000156.1 GCA_030669345.1 Methyloceanibacter sp.
TCAGATTTGATGCCGACAGTGAATTGCGACTGCATGGGAGCCCCTTCCTCTTCGGCGGCCTCCAGCCTAGCCAAAATGGGGCGGTCTCGCATCAACGATTCATGAGCCATCCGCAGGAATATCTTTTAGAGCCGCGCTAGGCCGGGCCGTTATCAGGGCGTGGTGGTAGCTCGGCTTCCGCGCGAGGCCGGCGCGGCATTGGCAACAGGCGCCGCGCTAACCGACTTACCGATGACAGCCGACGCGACCTTATCGTCGAGCCTGTAGATGTCGGCGAAGGTCTTCACCTTGCCATCCGCATCAACTACGGCGGTGAAATAGGTCGTATGCACAGGCAAAGGGTGATCCAGGTCGATGGCGGTATTCTTCCCGTTGGCCATCAGCTTATCGATTTTGTCCTTGGTCCAACCTTTGTCCTCGGCCAGCAGGGCCGCTGCGAACTTGTCAGGGTTTGCCACGCGCGGGCACTGATGACCGTCGACCCGCACCGCGTTCTTGAACAGGCCGCGCTTCAGCGTGTCATGCAAGTAGACGGCGTGCTCGTTCGGATAGAGGAACTTCACCTTGCCGAGGACATTCCTTGGCCCCGGCGGCTGGACGAAGGTGATGTTGTTCATGTTGACCTTTTGCCAATCGACCTTGATCGGATCGATCACGCGGTCTTTGTACTTCACCGTCAGGTGATTGACCTTGAGCACTTCGAGGTTGTAGCCGCCCTCACTGAGACTGAGGAAGCCGCCGCTCTTCTTGACCCGCAGCTTCGGTAGCAGGTTCTCCTTGATGATGGTCTGCGGCACGATCCATTCTGGATTGAAGACAATCGTCTTCATCTCAGCGGAAAACACTGGTGTGGCGTAGACGCGCTTGCCGACGATGGTCCGCTCCGAATGGATGGTCTCCTTGCCTTTGACCACGGAAACCATGGCCTCGGGCGTATTGAGCCAAACATAAAGCGGCCCGAGATCCTCTGGCATCCAGCGCCAGCGCTCCATGTTCACGAGAAGCCTCTTCATATCCTTGGGCTTCTCGTCGCCACTGGCGCGCGCCTTAAGCAGCGCCTGACGCAGCCGCTCGAACTGTTCGTGCTTGGGATGCAGGCCCGTAAGGTAGGCGTCCGGCGTCTCCGTCACCGCGATCTCGGTCAGCACGGTCTTCGGATCGCGCAAAGTCGCCGTCTGGTCCATGACTTTACTTAGCGACGCCGGGTCCGCTCGGCCGCCCCGCGCATAGCGGGCATATCTCAGAATTGCGAGGTCGATGGCGATCTCTGTAGCGGCCTGGTCCTCCGCCGTTGTGGGCTGGTAGTCAGCGGGCGGCACCATGAATGCGCCAACATCGAGACCCCATTCGTCGGCCTTGGCGATCTCGCCGAGAATGCTTTGCGCCTCGGGCGAAAGTCCCGCGCTGGTCATCCACAACGCGGGGCCGGTATGCTCGGCGTAGAATGCCTCTAGGGCTGCGATGTCGTCGGCGTGGGCGCCGGCACGTGAGCCAGCATCTTCCAGCCCTGCCCGAATTTGATCGACGATCAGCAGCTTCTCATGGTGGACCGGCTGTGGCGCCTCGGCTTCAGGCGCTTGGATTTCGTCGACGGTGCCCGGCAGGCTGGCGACGACTTCCGCCTCTTGCACCTCTGACGCGGCGAGTGCGGCGGGATTATCGGGGATGGCGAGGACGGTGCTGGTGGCAGCCGCCTCTTCTTGGCTGCCCGCGGTAACCCACAGGGCAAGCCCGGCAACGAGCACACAGACTCCTGCCACACCGAGGATTGCGACCAATGACCGTCTGCGCACCACTAGACCCCGCTTCTGCCCTTCTAGGGTAGTCGCAAGCGGACCCTACTGCCATATAGAAAATTGCCCCCGGACGAGGCGCCAAAACGCCGAAAAGCGCCATTTATTCCTTCAAATCCTTGGCCCTCCTTGCACTGAACCTCTTGATGCTGGCTCTCGATGGCCTATACTCCGATTGAGAATTGGAAGAAGCCGGCCTTGTGCCGGACCTTTTTAGACCCCATATATACTCAGTATGAGCATTAATAGCTAGAGGAGGCACTGAATCAATGGCGACAGTTCGAACCAGCACACCAGAATTGGAAGCGATGGCGCAGGCCGCCCTTCCCCCGCTCCCTTTGCCCGATCTCACCTATACGCCCGAAGTGGCGGCTGAGACCGCGCATCTGTATGAGCGCGTCGCGCGGGTGATCCCGGCGATCGAGTGGCCGAGCTTCGCGCCCTACGTCAAGGCGATCAACGACCTGAAGAAGGTTCGCAACGCGGTCGTGCTTGCCCATAACTACATGACGCCCGAGATTTTTCATTGCGTCGCCGATGTCAGCGGTGACTCGCTCCAGCTTGCGCGCGAGGCCTCTGAGGCCGACGCCGATGTCATCGTGCAATGCGGCGTACATTTCATGGCCGAGACCTCGAAGCTACTGAATCCCGACAAGACCGTGCTGATGCCCGATATGCGCGCTGGCTGTTCGCTCGCGGATTCGATTACCGGCGCCGACGTGCGGGCACTGCGCGTGGCTTATCCCGGCGTGCCGGTGGTGACCTACGTCAATACCTCGGCCGACGTGAAAGCTGAGTCAGACATCTGCTGTACGTCCTCCAACGCGGTGCGCGTGGTGGAGTCGCTGGGCGTCAAACGCGTCATCATGATCCCCGACGAGTTTCTCGCCAAATGGGTACAGACCCAGACGGATGTGGAGATCATCACCTGGAAGGGTCATTGCGAAGTGCATGAGCGCTTCACGGCGGACGAGATGCGCGCTTATCGCGAGGCCGATCCGGGCGTGAAGATCATCGCGCACCCCGAGTGTCCCCCCGACGTGATCGACGAGGCCGACTTTATCGGCTCGACCTCGGGCATGATCAAATGGGTCAAAGACAATCAGCCGTCCAAAGTGCTGCTCGTGACCGAGTGTTCCATGAGCGACAACGTTGCGGTCGAGGCCCCGAACACCGAGTTCGTGAGGCCCTGTAACCTCTGTCCGCACATGAAGCGCATCACTCTGCCCAAGATCCTGGACAGCCTCATCTTCATGAAAGACGAGGTGACCATCGATCCGGCGGTCGCTGGCCCCGCCCGCGTGGCGGTCGAGCGCATGATCAACCTCAACCACTAATGAGAACGCGCCTCTTTGGCGTGTGGATCGCGTGACCAAGTCCGGCAAACAGCAAGTGAACGTCCACCACACCGGCGAGGACATCGTCGTGGTGGGCGCCGGCTTGGCCGGTCTGTTCACCGCGCTAAAACTTGCGCCTCTCCCCGTCACGGTAATCTCGCCGGCCCGCCTCGGCGAAGGCGCCTCAAGCCTTTGGGCCCAGGCTGGCATGGCGGCGGCGCTTGCCGAAGGCGACACGCCTGAGCACCACGCCGAAGACACCATCAGCGCCGGGGCCGGCATCGTCGACGAAAAAATCGCGCTGCTCATGGCGCAAGAGGCGCGTGAGCGCATTGAAGACCTGCTGCGTTATGGCGTGCCCTTCGACAAGGATCTGGAAGGCCGCTTGAGCCTCAGCCACGAGGCCGCGCATCGCAGCCGCCGCATTCTCCACGTTAAGGGGGACACGGCCGGACGCGCCATCATGGGCGCCATCACCGAGGCCGCGAGCACTACCCCGTCGATCCGCGTTCTGGAAGGCCTCACCGCCCGCGATTTGATCGTGCATAACGGCCGCGTTCAGGGCATCTCGCTAGCGCCGGTCGATGGCGAAGCCGGTGGACAAGGTCTGGTGCTGCCGGCACGCGCCGTCGTGCTGGCGACCGGTGGCGCGGGCCAAGTCTACGGCATCACCACCAATCCGCTCGAAGCACGAGGCGAAGGCGTGGCCATCGCCGCGCGAGCCGGCGCTGTGATCGCCGATGCGGAGTTCGTACAGTTTCATCCCACCGCCATCGACATTGGCCGCGACCCTGCGCCGCTCGCCACCGAGGCACTGCGTGGCGAAGGCGCAATCTTGGTCAATGGCAAGGGTGAGCGCTTCCTGCGCGCCGTGCACGAAGACGCCGAGCTTGGGCCCCGCGACGTGGTGGCCCGCGCGGTCTACCGCGAAGTCGTCGGTGGCCGTGGCGCATATCTTGACTGCCGCCCGCTCGGACCGTCTCTGGTCGACCACTTCCCGGCCGTCATTGCCGCCTGTGGGAAGGCGGGCATCGACCCCACACGCGAGCCGATCCCCGTAGCGCCGGCAGCCCATTATCATATGGGCGGGGTTCTCACCGACGCCCAAGGCCGCAGCACCGTCGACGGGCTTTGGGCTTGTGGCGAGGTGACCTCCACCGGCGCCCATGGCGCCAATCGGCTGGCTTCAAATTCACTGCTTGAAGCGGTGGTATTCGGGGCCCGCGTTGCTGATGACATCGCCAGCTCCCTGCC
>DAOVDX010000108.1 GCA_030669345.1 Methyloceanibacter sp.
CGGCCATCCACCTGGCCATCGAGGAGATCGGTCCAGCTTGCGCGCTGACATCGACAACAAGCTCAATCGCCCTGTTCTAGCTCGCTCTGAGCAGTTCCGTCCTGATCCGGTCCTTCGGACTCATGGCGGGACTGTCTATCCTTGTCGCGCTCTGCCTCGTCATCGTCATCGTGCCCGTAATGGCGGCTCTATTTCTCAAAGAAGGCGGCCCCAAATATATTGGGGACGGACGCGTCAACGGGGGAGTCAGGGCTCTTGATCGCGCGGCCGCTGCAATCAGTACACTGGTCGGAAAATGGCCGAAGCCTATTGCCGTTGCCGGTCTCGTGCTGACAGGGCTCTTTGCGTTGACATATTTCCAGCCCGAACCCCGTTACAGGCTGAGCGACATGCTGCCCGATAAGGGAACGGCGGCAGTCGTAGCCGAGCGTATCGAAGACCGCCTCGGCGGCCTGTTCCCGCTGAGTGTGATGGTGGACTGGCCGGAAACGCTTACGCCGCAGTCGCCCGCGGTTCGCGAAGTTGTGCAAGAAACCCATGAGGCCCTGGCGCGGCATCCCACCATCGGCAAGGTGAACTCAACCTATGATCTTCAGCGCTGGGCCGAATCGGGTGGATTGCCGTCCGAGGAGGCCAGCGCGCGTCTCGATGAAACGGTACCGCCGGTGATCACCGCGCGCTTCGTCAATGCGGAGAACCGTTCCGCCTTGGTCTCCGGCTATATTGGCGACCTGGAAGCCGACGAGGTCATACAAATTTCCGGCGAGATCGAACCCAAGCTTGATGCCATCCGCGCACGCCACCCCGAATTCACACTAACGCTTACGGGACTCGCCAGCGTTGGCGCCACGCGATCAACCAGCATTATCTCCCAGCTAAGCCTCTCGATGCTCGGCGCAATCGTGGTGGTGATCGCGGTGATCGGCATGGCGTTCCGCTCGTTCTACTATGCGAGCCTCAGCACGATCCCAAATCTGTTTGCCCTGTTCGCCACCGGCACATGGCTCATGTTTCTGCATGGCGGGCTGGACTACGCGACGATTGTCGGGCTGACCGTCGCGTTCGGGCTCGCCGTTGACGATACGATTCACGTTCTCAACAGATTCGAGCTTGAGAAACAGCGCTCCAGCTCCACACTACTGGCGATCGACCGCTCGATGCGGCTAATCGGCATCGTTCTAATCCTGACAACGGCTGTGGTTCTTGCCGGCCTTCTGGTGACGCAGTTCAGCGCGGCGCCACCAACCCGCCGGTTCGGCATGATCTGCATCTTGACCTTGATCTTCTCACTGATCGCCGACCTCGTTATTCTTCCGGCGCTGATTTTGGCGTCATCGCGTGTGAAAGACCGTTGGCGCTTATTGTGCAACGGCAATGCAACACGGGACCAGCGCGAACAGCCACAACAAGAAGGGAAACGCTAGGAGATGTTGATGAGAGCCCGGATATGGCTTCTGCTTTTTTTGCCGCTTGCCCTCTTTCTTTCGCACGGGGCAGTGGGCGCCGTATCATTGGAAGGCACTTGGAGCGGAGCCGGCATGGTGAACCCCAATAAGGGTCAACGCGAGCAAGTGCGTTGCCGCATCACTTACAAACGGGAGAGCGCAAAGGTGTTTTCCGTCGCTGCAAAATGCGCAACGAGCTCGGTAAAGATGCGACAGACCGGCAAATTGCTGGAAGTTAGCCCCTCACGCTATGTCGGTGAGTTCTATAATTCCGACTACGATGTCTCAGGACGGGTCCGTGTCATCGTCAAAGGTTCAGCGCAAACCGTCACGTTCCAGAGTCCCAGAGGCAGCGGAAGCGTGACCTTGAGGAAGAACTGAACGCGATAACCCATCAAACCGAAGGAGACGCCCCATGCTGTTCGTTTGTTATGTGACCATCGACCCGGCGGATCGCGACGAGAGCCTTCGGGTCTTAAAGGAACGGGGCCTGGTCCTGCCAGCTGGTATCAAGCTGGTGGGGGCATGGGTCTCTGTTACCCAGCATGAAATTTGGTCTGTCTTCGAGGCAGACGATGCGGAGGCCATCACGACGTTCTTCGAGCCGTGGCTGAGCATCAACGTGCACCAAATCGCACCGGTTATGGAATTTGACGCGTTGAAGAAGATCGCGGACGCGACGTTTTAGAACCGGCTTCTAGACGCCCTGCACACCGGAAAGCCCAAAACGCGTCTTAATCTCGGCGAACAGCCCGTCGCGGATGGCGCGATAGGCATCGAGGACCTGTTCGCGAGCGCCCGTCGCTAACGTAGGGTCTGGCGTCGGCCAATATACCACATCGACGGCATAGCCCTCGGCCAGTTCGAGCGCCTTGTCACGAGCCTCTGGCGCCAAGGCCACGATGAGATCGAACGACGTGTCGTGCACCCCGGCCAGGGACACCGGCACATGGGCCGACATGTCGATGCCGATCTCTTTCATCACCGCGATAGCAAAGGGATCTGGCTCACCGGGCCGCGCACCAGCGGACGCCACATAGACGCGATCGCCCGCCAGATCTTTGAGGATAGCCGCGGCCATGGGCGAGCGGACGGCGTTGCGGCTACAGGCGAAGAGGACAGCACTCGGCAGATCGGTCCTCACACCCAAACCATCAGCCCTTCCAGTGGAGCGCACAGAGCAACGTGAACAGGCGTCTCGCGGTGGCGATGTCCACGGCGATCTTGCCCTTGAGCCGTTCCATGAGGAGATGGCTGCCCTCGTCGTGCAGGCCGCGCCGCCCCATGTCGATGGCCTCGATCTTGGAGGCGGGCTGAGTCTTGATTGCGGCGTAGTAGCTGTCGCAAATCAGGAAATAGTCTTTGACGATGCGGCGGAAGGGCGACAGCGACAGCATCACGTGCTTCAGCGGATCGCCCCCATTATCGCTCACCGAGAACACAAGACGATTGTCGGCCAGGGACAGGCGCAGACTGTAAGGGCCGTCTGCCTCGTGACCTTCGAGCGCGAAGTTGTTCTTCTCGATGAGATCGAAGATGGCGACGGCACGCTCGTGCTCGACATCGGCGTTATCGCGGCCAAGCGAAGCCTCATCGAGGGTCACCTCGGTGAGCCGCGCAGTTTCCGGCCATGACCGTTCTTCTTGTTCTTCCGTCATGTCTATTCCGGCAAATTCAGTCTGATGGCCACGGAGCGGCGATGCGCCTCGAGACCTTCGGCCCGGGCGAGCGTCATGGCCGCTGGACCTAACGTCTTCAAGCTCTCTGCATCGAGCTTGAGGATCGAAGTACGCTTCATGAAGTCCAGCACGCCAAGCCCTGATGCAAAGCGCGCGCTGCGCGCCGTCGGTAATACGTGGTTCGTGCCGGCAACATAGTCGCCGATCACTTCGGGCGTGTAGCGGCCGACGAAGATTGCGCCGGCATCGTTGATACGGGCGGCGAGCGCGTCTGCATCCGCGGTAGCAATCTCAAGATGCTCAGGCGCGAGACGGTCGGAGATCGCGGGGGCCTCATCGAGGCTGCCGACTAGGATCACGGCGCCGAACTCGTTCCAGCTCGCACGCGCGATCTCGGCACGCGGCAAGGTCGAAAGCTGCGCTTCCACCGCCTTGGTCACGGCCTGAGCAAAGTCCGCATCGTCAGTGATGAGGATCGACTGGGCAGCTCTATCATGCTCGGCCTGCGCCAAAAGATCAGTGGCGATCCACGCCGGGTCATTCTCGCCATCGGCAATGATCACGATCTCAGATGGGCCCGCCACCATGTCGATGCCCACCTGACCGAAGACCTGGCGCTTGGCCGCAGCCACATAGGCGTTACCCGGCCCCACAATCGCGGCTACGGGGTGGATGGTTTCCGTACCGAATGCCAGCGCGGCAACCGCCTGGGCGCCACCCACGCGGTAAATCTCATCAACGCCGGCAAGCTTCGCGGCCACCAGCACGAGCGGACTTAGTTTGCCCTTCGGCGTCGGCACCACCATGACGAGACGCTTGACGCCCGCGACCTTGGCGGGAACCGCGTTCATCAGGACCGAGCTTGGATAGCTGGCCGTGCCACCGGGAACATAGAGACCGGCCGAGGCGACCGGCGTCCAGCGCTGGCCAATCTCAACGCCATTGTCATCGGTGTAGGACTGGCTCTGCGGCAATTGCCGGCGGTGATGATCGAGAATGCGCGTATGCGCCAGCTCGAGTGCGGCGACCGTCTCGGCATCCACTTGCGCCTGCGCAGCTTCGATCTCCACAGGCGTGATGGCGATGCCAACCTTTCCGAGATCGAGGCCATCCAGGGTCGCGGTGAGGTCGATCAGTGCGGCATCGCCTTCTTCGCGCACACGCGCAATGATCTTGGCAACGACATCGTTGACGTCGGCGGAACTCTCACGCTTCTCACCGAGCAGCGCGGTGAAGCGCTCCTCGAAATCGCTGTCGCGCGTATCGAGCGTCTTGGCCATGACAGAAATTCCTATAGGCCGGGAGCTTCGGGCTCTTCGGAGCCTTCGGCGCCCTCGCCTGGATGCTCCGGCTTGCTGCGCGTGCCCCACGCAGGCCCGAGGTCTCTCATCTCAGCTTCTAGACACTCCACTTCAAGCTGGATCGACGCACCACCGGAAAAGGTCAGCGTGATCAGGCCGCTTGGAGCGTCGCTGGCCTCGAAGCTAACCGCGAGCAGCGAGAGGACGCGACGTGGTCCGTCCGGCCTAAGGTCTTTGTGCTTGGCGCTGAGCACACGATCAAATCTCAGCGCGGTGCGGCGGCGTTGGTAGTCCTTGCCGCCCTTCTTGGACGCGCTTTCCCAGTCGAAGCGGTTGAGGACCGCAGCGAGGCGCTTCTGCGAGGGCAGATAGACAATGTCGCCGACGCGCACCACGGCATCCTGAAGATGCGATGACACGACCGCGAGGTCTTCTTCATCGAGTGCAAGCAGCTTTAATGGCGTCATGGCGGAAAGGGTGCCCTCATTTTTCGCAGGCGTACCACGCTTAGGGGTTGAAGAAGTAGGAATAGCCTAGCCGAGGTCAGCCGGAAAGCCGGTCAATCTGGGCACCACATTGGCGCAGCTTCTCCTCGATGCGGTCGAAGCCACGGTCGAGATGATAGACGCGGCCAATCAGCGTCTCGCCTTCCGCGGCGAGCCCGGCGATAATCAGCGAAACGGACGCGCGCAGATCGGTGGCCATGACTTGCGCCCCGGTTAGACCATCCACGCCGGTGACGATGGCGGTGTCCCCTTTCAGATCGATATTGGCGCCGAGCCGGGCGAGCTCCTGCACATGCATGAAGCGGTTCTCGAAGATCGTCTCACGCACCTCGGAAACGCCGCGTGCCGTGCACATCAGCGCCATGAGCTGGGCCTGTAAATCGGTAGGGAAGCCAGGGAAAGGCTGGGTCTCCACGGAGACTGCCTCCAGGCCATTGCCATTCCGGGCCACCCGAATTCCAGTCGCGGTCTCCTCGACCTCGACCCCGCTCGCCTTCAAAAGATCAAGCGCCTCGCGCAGGAGCTCGGGCCGGGCCCCTTCCAAGAATACCTCGCCGCCAGTGATCGCAGCCGCCATGGCATAGGTCCCGGCCTCGATACGATCCGGCAATACAGAGTGCTCGGCTTCATGCAGGGAGGTCACGCCCTCGATATGCATCGTCGAGGTGCCAATGCCCTCGATCTTCGCCCCCATCTCAACGAGACAATTGGCGAGATCGGCGACCTCGGGCTCCCGCGCCGCGTTCTCGATCACCGAGTCGCCACGGGCCAGCACGGCGGCCATCAAGGCATTATGGGTCGCGCCGACGGAGACCTTCCCGAGATGAATGCGTCCGCCAATAAGCCCCTTCGGTGCCTTGGCGATGACATATCCGCCCTCAAGCTCGATCTCGGCGCCAAGCGCCTCAAGCGCCAAGAGGTGGAGATCGACGGGCCGCGTGCCGATGGCGCAGCCGCCGGGCAAGGACACTTTGGCCTCACCGCAACGGGCCAAAATCGGCGCCAGGACCCAGAAGCTCGCCCGCATGCGCGCGACCATCTCGTAAGGCGCCGTGGTGTCGACGATATCGCCCGTGGTGAGGCGGAAGGTCTGGCCGTCATTCGTGCTTTGACCGGCCTTCTTGCCGGCAATGGTGATATCGACGCCATGATTGCCGAGAATGCGTCCGAGAAGCGTGACGTCGGCGAGACGCGGCATGCTGTGGAGCGTCAGCGTTTCACGGGTGAGAAGGCTGGCGATCATCAGGGGCAGCGCGGCGTTCTTAGCGCCGCTAATGGCTATGGTGCCCTGCAGGCGTTGGCCGCCAACAATGCGGATACGATCCATAACGATGTGGCTCCCTCGCGCGGGTTGATCCCTCGCGCTTTGGCAAAAATCCCCGTTGAGGTGCTTAAAGACCCCCTCAATGCCGGGTGGCAAGCGGCCAGTCTACTCCGCTAGCCTTTGGTCTGTCCCCCCTCTTTCGGAGGGGCTTGAGGGGCCTTGCGGGCCCGGGTTTGAGCTTTGCGCTTCAACAGGTTAGCACGAAGCTCCTGTTCGAGCCGGGCATGGCGGGCCTCAGTGGTTCCTTCAGCCCCTTGGGGCTTCCCGCCTGCGCTCTTGTGGTCTTTCTGCCCAGCCATGCTGGCACTCCATATATCATCCGGCAGCCCGAACTAAACCTTTGGGGACGCCCGGTTCCGCGCCTTGCACGGACTGCTGCGCTATGGCAGTTTGCGCGCCGCACATCAGGCTGGTCCGGCATATCGGGGTCACGCCGTCCGTGCTGACAACCACCGGTCAATAAATGCCGCCGTAGCTCAGTGGTAGAGCGCGTCATTGGTAATGACGAGGTCGACAGTTCGATCCTGTCCGGCGGCACCAGTGCTTAGATGATTTTGGTCAGATTGAGCGGAGGAACCGATGGGGCCTATCCAATTGAAGTCCCAG
>DAOVDX010000107.1 GCA_030669345.1 Methyloceanibacter sp.
GCCAGCGCCCGGGCGATCGAAAGTCCGATCACGCCAGCGCCGACGACAACGGTTTCTATTTTGAACATCAGACCCTAGATGCGCACGTGGCTCACATCGCGCGGTAGGATGGTTTTGAGGTCGTAGATCATGCCGTCCGGCGTGAGCAGCGCCTTGATGCCGGCCTCTCCCATCTCGACAATGGGGTCGTGTTTCACCGCCAAGATCACGGCATTAAACGGCGCAGCCGGGAGCTCGTTGGTGATCTCGACGTCATATTCGTGCTTGGCCAGGTCAATGTCGGCCATGGGATCATAGACCACCACCTCGGCCACGAAATCGCGCAAGGTGCGGACAAGATCGATCACCTTGGTGTTGCGCGTGTCCGGCACGTTCTCTTTGAAGGTAAAGCCCATCACTAAAACGCGGGCGCCGTCGACGTTCTGCTTGCGCTTCAGCATGGCTTTGATCACGTCGTTGGCGATGAAGGACGCCATGCCGTCATTGATGCGGCGCCCGGCGAGGATCATCTGTGGGTGGAAGCCGATCTGCTCCGCCTTATGGGTCAGGTAGTAGGGGTCGACGCCGATGCAGTGACCGCCAACCAGGCCAGGGCGGAAGGCTTGAAAGTTCCACTTGGTGCCGGCCGCTTCCAACACTTCGAGCGTCTCCAGGCCGAGCTGCTTGAATAGCATGGCAAGCTCGTTGATAAGCGCGATATTCACGTCACGCTGGATGTTCTCGATGACCTTGGCGGCCTCGGCCACGCGGATCGAGCTGGCGCGATGGGTGCCGGCGGTGATGACTTTGGCGTAGACTGAATCGACCAACTCGGCGACCTCGGGCGTAGAGCCTGAGGTGACCTTGATGATATCGGGAAGCCGGTGGGTCAGATCGCCAGGGTTGATGCGCTCCGGTGAGTACCCGGCGAAGAAATCCTGGTTGAATTTAAGCCCGGAGGCCTTCTCAAGCTCGGGTATGCAGACCTCCTCCGTGGCGCCGGGAAACACGGTCGACTCGTAGACCACGATATCGCCTTCTGAGAGCACCTGGGCCACGCCACGGCTTGCGGCAACGAGGGCGGTGAGATCCGGGCGCTTGGCATCATCCACCGACGTCGGCACGGTGATGATATAGAAATTGCAGCTCTTCAAGTCCTCGATTTTGGCCGAGTAGCTCAGTTCCTTTGTGGCGGCAAACTCCTCCTCCGTCACCTCATGGGTGCGGTCAATGCCGTTGGTCAGATCATCGACGCGGGTGGCATCGATGTCAAAACCGACCACGGGAAAATGCCGCGACAAGTAGACGGCGAGCGGTAGCCCGACATAGCCGAGGCCGATGATGCCAATCCGAATATTAGCCAAGTCAGGCAGTCTCATCCTAATTCCCCACAAAAGACTATAATCTGAAGCATATGTTGTGTGCCGCATCCACAAAGGACCGGAGCCTCGCGTTGTTAGCGATTGCGGTTGGCCGAGTCCAGAACGGTTAGGGTCGCACGGGCTCCCGCACGCACAAGGCCCCTAATTGGCGGTCCTGGGCTTCTTCTTTTTCTTCTTCTTGGTGTTTCCCCGGTTCTTCTCGAAGCGTATATCGCGCCCGCTCCGACAGTCGGTCTGCAATGAAACGACCTCGATAGTCTCAGCGAAGGCATTCAGCCCTTCTTGCGGCGGGGCAAGCTGTCCGATATGCCGGTTGTTGCAGATTGCCGTCGACCTGACATGCGGCGCGTTCTCGATGAGAATCGGTCGGCCCTCTTCGAAGACGTTGCGGACGATCTCGATATTGGCGGCATAGCCACGCTTGGCCGCGATCATAATGCCACCGCCGGCATTGTTTATGAACTTCGAACGTTCGATGAGGACATTGACGACCCTCTGCTCCGGCCGGTCAGGCTCGATATCGATGCCGGCGCTTGGGCGTGTTCCGCGCGTCTGCTGGAACACCGAGTTGGTCACGAGTAAGCGCTTGGCCTCGATGATGGAGAGCCCCTGGCGGCGGTTGTGGGTAGCGACAACCGAGCAAAGCGCAACGTCCGTGGCGCCCTCGACATAGAAGCCATCATCCCACATCTCCTTGGCCGTGACCCCCACGATGGCTACGCGCTTGACCTCAGGGCCGATGCGAATCCCCATACCCCATTCGCCGGCCTTGCCCTCGTGCTTGGCACGGTCGCCCAGAAGTGTGCCGCCGATCACATTCACATCTTTGACCTTGCCAATCCTCAAGACCGAATAGGACCTTGCTCTGTTGGGGATGACTTTGAGTACCGCGTGGTCCGACAGCTTGAGGGTCATCTTGCTGCGCAGCCGGAGACGCCCTTTGCCGGTCGCGCGCACCATGTAGACCCCGTCGGGTACAAAGACAGTGCCCCCAGTGCCGGCGACTTCGTTGATCGCATTTTGGATTCTGGCTGTGTCGTTGGTGTGGCCGTCTCCCTTGGCGCCTTTGTCCTTGACGTTGACCACCAGCGATGAAGACGGCTTCGCGGCGCAGCCTTCGAATGCGTCTGCGGGCGCGACTAACAACAGGGCGAAGGCGGTTGCGAGTGCTGTCAGGCAACGCTTTACGTGCAAGATCATGCTCAAGGATGTTGTCCCGAAAATCCCATGCCGGATTTGCCCACCTTAGCATGTCCAAAAAAGAGTCACTGAGGCGGCGCTTATGGTCAAGAGTGCGGCTTCTCCTCCAGCCGCCCGTAGCGGTCGTCGAAGCGGACGATGTCATCTTCGCCAAGATAGCAGCCCGATTGCACCTCGATAATGCTCAAAGGGACCTTCCCGGGGTTCTCGAGCCGGTGCACCGTGCCGATGGGGATATAGATCGACTCGTTCTCGCTGACGAGCATCTCTTTATTGTCGAGGGTAACCCGTGCGGTCCCGCGCACCACGACCCAATGCTCGGCCCGATGATGATGCATCTGGAGCGATAGTGACGCGCCGGGCTTCACCATTAGATGCTTGACCTGGTAGCGGTCGCCGGCCTCGATGGTCTCATAGAAGCCCCAAGGGCGATAGACCTGCGCGTGTATTTCGTGCTCGGTGCGGTTGATATTTTTCAGCTTAGCGACGAGGTCGCGGACGTCTTGCACGCGTCCCTTATCGGCAATGAGCACCGCGTCGCCCGTATCGACGATGACGAGGTTCTTCACCCCAAGCGTGGTGACGAGCCTGCCATTGCCTCGAATGTAGGTCGCTTCGGTATCGACAGCGATGACGTCACCGCTGATGACATTGCCGGACTGGTCCTTGTCGCCGAGATCCCAAAGCGCGCTCCATGAACCGACGTCGCTCCAACCGACGTTGAGCGGCATGACAACGGCTTTCGTGGTCCGCTCCATCACTGCCGTGTCGATAGGCTCGGATGGGCAAGCCTGAAAGGCCGGCTGGTCGAGGCGCAAGAAGTCGAGGTCTTGGTAGCTACCTGTGACCGCAGCGGTGCTCTTCGCTAGGATTTCAGGACAATGTGTCTGCATCTCCTCGGTGAGCACGTCCGCACGACACATAAAGATGCCGCTGTTCCAATCGTAGCCGCCCTCGGCAAGAAACGCCTTCGCCCGATCGATGTCGGGCTTCTCGCAGAACTGTGCCACGGCGAACGCACCGTCGTCGACTGCCTCGCCCCGCTTGATGTAGCCGTAGCCCGTCTCCGGCGATTTGGCCGTGAGGCCAAAGGTAACGATGTGACCGGCGCGTGCGAGGCCTGCGCCGGCGAGCACGGCTTTCCTGAAACCTTCCACGTCCTTAATGTGATGGTCGGCAGGCACCAGCAGCAAGATGCCGTTCGCGTCGAGATCCCCGACGATCTTTGCAGCCACCGCCGCGGCCGCAGCCGTGTTGCGTCCGACCGGCTCGAGCACGTGGGCCGTGGTCTCGATGCCGAGCTCATGGAGCTGGGTGGCGCTGATGAAACGATGGTCGGAATTGGAGATCACTAGCGGCGGTGCGATCCCGTCTAGTCCCCAGAGCCGGAGAGCGGTTTCTTGAAGCAGTGATTTCTCCGACAAGAATGGCATCAGCTGTTTTGGCATCTGCGAGCGGGACACGGGCCACAACCGCGACCCGGTGCCTCCCGAAAGTATGACTGGATAGATGCTGCTCATGGCGGAACTGACATTGTCGCTGGCGGTCAGGCTTAACGGTTCCGTCCGATCCATGTCCCGGAACCAATCTCGCCTTACTTAAAGCAGGGATCGGGCCAACCTTAAAGCAGTGATCGGGCCAACTCGGACCGACACGCGCAAAGCCCAACCTGCAAGGTTGGGTGCGCTCGCTCCCGTTCAAGCTGGGTTCAGGTGCGGGTGGTCATCCTCCTCGTTGAGACGGTCCTTCTGTTGCCAAGATGTGGCCTCGACCGAGCCGAAGGGGTGCGAGAGACTTTGGTTAAGTCAGCCAAGGGCTGAACGAGAAATGTTGGAGGTCACGATGAAACATGGACGCACGGTGAAGCGGACGCTGATAGCCGGCCTGTTCACCCTGCTCGCTTTCGCGGCGGGCGTATCCCTGTCGGGCACGGCCAAGCTTGGTCTTGGCGGGCCGGCGATGGCGCAAGGCGGCTACGCCATCGACCAGTTCTATGACGAGCTCGCGCCGTATGGCGAGTGGGTCTACCACCCGAGACATAATTATGTGTGGTTGCCGCGCGCCGTGGACCAAGGTTGGCGCCCCTACAGTGTCGGCCAATGGCTCTCTACCAATGAGTATGGCTGGTACTGGGACTCCTATGAGCCGTTTGCCTGGGCGGTCTATCACTATGGCCGCTGGGGCTACGAATACGATTATGGCTGGTACTGGGTGCCGGGCGATACATGGGCGCCGGCCTGGGTGCAGTGGCGCTATGGCACCGAATATGTGGGTTGGGCGCCGGTCCCGCCCAGCTCGTACGGTGGCTATGCCTATGGCGGGCCTGCGCGCTATGCGCCGCCTCCGCGCGACGACGCATGGATATTCGTGAGGCAGACTTACCTCACGTCCAACGTTCTCTATCGCCACGTGCTCCCGCGCGGCAATGTGTATGTCGCGCTCAACCGCACCACCTATGTGGTGCGGCCCCATTACCGCAACGGTCATGTCTACAATTATGGCATGCCGCGAGATCGCTGGTCGCGGATCACGCGCCAGCGCGTCCATTCGCACAAGATCCATCGCGGAAATCACAGATCCCAGGCCCATGGCTCGAAAGGGCGCCGTGGCCGGGATGTGCATGTTTACGCGCCTGGGGTCAGGAAGGGCGTTAAGCCGAGACATGCGCCAAAGAAGGCTCATCACAGGCCGCATAACGCCAAGGGCAAGGCGAATGCTAAGCATTACGGGAACCCACGTGGCAGGACCACGGCCAACCATCCGCCGCATCGTCGTGCCGCTCCCGCAGGCGCCTCGCGCTCTGGGACGGTACCATCCGCCGGTGTGATTCCGCGGCGGGGCTCGAACGAGGCGTTGATCAACCCAAACATTTGGCACAAGCCGGGTGCAGCCAAGAGCAAGGCCGCCAAAGCCAAAGCCAAAGCCGCAAAGGTCAGGGCTGCGAAGGCTAAGGCTGCCAGAACCAACAACGGCAAGGCGCACAGTGGCAAGGCACATCGGCCTCAGCCCAACCAGGCCGGGGCACACAGGCCTTCGCCAAATAAGGCCAAGGCACACAGGCCCCAGCCAAACAAAGCCAATGCGCATAAGGCTCAGCCAAACAGGAGCAAGGCGGGCAAGAGCAAGGCAAGTAAGAGTAAGACAAGTAAGAGCAAGGGAGGTAAGCCGAGAAACGCCAAGGCAGCCAACGCAGGCGCTGCCAAAGCCAAGGCAGCCAAAGCCAGATCGGCCAACGCTAAGGCCGCGAAAGCGCGGGCAGCCCGTGCGCGGACGCCCAACGCCAGAGCTGCGAACCAACGGGCGGTGAATGCTAAAGCGGCCAGAGCAAAAGTCGCCAAAGCCAAGCCAAATAGGGCCAAAGCGGCCAAGCCGAAGCCGAGCAAGTCCAGATCGGCGAAGGCTAAGCCCGCGAAGTCCAAGTCCGCCAAGTCCAAGTCTGCCAAGTCGAAGTCTGCCAAGGCCAAGTCTGCGAAATCTAGGTCCGCGAGGGCCAAGCCCGGCGCTGCCCATAGCGGTCATGGCAGGGGCAAGAAGGGCGGCGGCGGCAAAGGCAAGAAGAAGAGCTGAAGCAACCGCGGAGCGAGGCTAAATCTGGCCGGCCATTCTGTAGCTGGCACAGCGGCGAGGTCTCACGGGGACTAGGCTCAAGGTTCGCGGCGGCAATAGGCCATGAAGTTCTGGCCGCCGCAGACCGCTTTCGCTTTCCAATCGACGAAGTCGGCATCATCGAGTTTGTCATCGCAGGTCGCGGATACGGGGTTGGCCTCGGACCCCTTGAGCCAGCAATAGTTCCATGACTTGCGGTCTCGGTCTTCGCTGACATAGGCGCGGCAATGAGCGCCTTCAGGGACCTGAAGCTCGATCGTATAGCGCCAGATTTTTTTCCCGTCTTCCTCGATCTCGGCAATGGCGCAGCCGGTGACGCCGTCTCTTGCCAGTGATGCCTGGGGAAAAAGCGCCACGGCCAGGACCGCGAGGGCAAATGCGCCGACGCGAACATTGTTTGAGATCATCGAGACTTCCCTCCATGGGTCGAACGACTTTGCGCCAGGGTGTGCCGGTTTGCCAGTAGCATCAAACCAGACTTCAACCACGAACCTACAATCCCGAGGATTGCCGGAGCAATTGCCGTTGGCCATTGCGCCCCCGTCGGCTAGCATCCCTCCGGCGATCGACTGGGGCGGATCGCAAGAGGGGCGCGATGAACTGCATTAGCTTAGCCGTGGGCCGGAAATTAACCGGCATTGTTCTTGTCATGCCACTTCTCCTGTCGGCCTGTTCCGACGGAAGCGACAAGAAGGCCGACAAGGACGCGCCGCTGCCGAGCGTGGTCGTGGAGGCCGTG
>DAOVDX010000049.1 GCA_030669345.1 Methyloceanibacter sp.
GTCTCTGATCTTGGAAAGCGGGATTCCAAGCGCCTGGAGCCGCCGCGGATCGACCACCACGCTGTATTGCTTGACGAAACCGCCAACGCTCGCGACCTCGGCCACGCCGCGCGCCTTAGCCAGCCCAAAGCGCACATACCAGTCTTGAATAGTGCGAAGCTCGGCGAGGCTGTGTTGCGCGCCGAGCACGACATATTGATAGACCCAGCCAACGCCCGTCGCGTCCGGACCGAGTTCAGGCGTGATGCCATCAGGCAGATCCCGAGCGGCGGCGCTTAGATATTCGAGTACACGGGAGCGCGCCCAATAGATGTCGGTTCCGTCGTCGAAAATCACATAGACGAAGAACACGCCGAAGAAGGAGAAGCCGCGCACGACGCGGGCCTTCGGCACGGTCAGCATGGCCGTGGTCAACGGATAGGTGACCTGATCCTCGACAACTTGCGGCGCTTGGCCCGGATATTCCGTGTGGACGATGACCTGCACGTCGGAAAGGTCGGGAATGGCGTCGAGCGGCACTTTCGAGACCGCATAGATGCCGAGAAAGGTGACGAAGACCGTCGCCAGACCAACCAGGAAGATGTTTCGCGCCGACCAGCGAATGATGCTCGCGATCATTGTTTGTCATCCTGTTGGCTGAACGCGCGCAACGCGGCCTTAAGATTGCTCTCAGAGTCGATGAGGAACGTGGCCGAGGTGACGACCTCCTCGCCCAGCTCCACGCCTTCCAACACTTCCACATAGCCATCGCCACGGTGCCCAAGCTTGACGGCGCGCGGCTCAAACCGGCCTTCGCCCTTAGCGACAAGAACGATCTGGCGCGTGCCGCTGTCGATCACAGCATTCGTCGGGACGGCAGCAACCGGCGCGTCCTTGGCGCCAGGATGGAAGACAACGTCGGCATACATGCCGCCCCTCAGCAGCCTGTCGGGGTTTGGCAGCTCGATGCGAACCGAGATCGTACGCGTCTCCAACTTCCTCATTGCCGGATAGATGAAGGTCACATCGCCGTCATGGGGCGTATTGGGAAAGGCCCGCAGCGTCACGGTCACAGGCGTGCCCTCGGCAATGTCAGCAATGTCGGCCTCGGCGACTTCGGCGATGATCCAGACGCGCGAATGGTCGGCGATGCGGAATAGCTCGTCGCCTGCCTCCACGAATTGGCCCTTGATCACACTCTTGGAGGTGACATCGCCTGCCGTTGGGGATGGCCAGTCGAGCGTCCGTGGATTGGTCTTGGTTTTGCGGACTTCCTCGATACGTGATTCCGGCACGTTGAGGTTGCGCATTTTCTGCATGGCGCCTTCAAGCTCCCGGCTCGCGTCGCGACTGCCTTGCGCGCGGATGGCAACCAGGAGGTCGACCTGCGCCAGCTGAATCTGCGGGCTGTAAAAGCGGAACAGCGCATCGCCTTCCTCGACGGACTGGCCGGTCTTGTCGACGAACAGATCCTCGATATAGCCGTCGGAGCGCACCGCGATGATGGTCAGCAGGGATTCGTCGTGCTCGACAATGCCCGCCGAACGGACAGTCCGGGAAATGGCTTTCTCACCGACCTTCTCGGTTCTGACGCCGCTTCGCTGCAACTTGTCGAGGCTAACCTTGACGGTGCCGTCATTGCTGGCTTCGTCCGCGTAGACGGCGATGTAGTCCATGCCCATCGAGTCTTTCTTCAGCACCTTGGAGGTGTCGGGCAACCCCATGGGATGACGAAAATAGAGTATCTCCCGGCTGTCTTTCGCCGGCGCCATCTCCTCCGCGACTGCGGGCGTCGCGAACGACGCCGACCGATGCACATACCAATAGCTGCCTGCCGTACCGGCGGCGATACCGGCAGCCAGAATAATCAAACTGCTTAAACGCTTCATGATACGTCTCCGAATCCTCGTTGACGGGGCTCCGCCGACATGCGGCAGAGCATCGATTTGTGCCGCGACAGTGCGAGCAGACGCTCACGACAAACGACACAATTTTAGTTTTTGAGGATTAAGCGCGTGGAGGCGGCGACGGCGGGATGTAAGCCGGCGACAGGATGGCGTCGGTGGCGCGGGCCGTCTTCACGATGAAGATCGGCGAAGGCACCACACCGAGTGCTGGTATCAGCACCGCCATCAGACCAAGACAGAGGCATTTGCCGCAATCACCGCTGCAATGGCCTTGTCCGTGATCGGCTTCTGTTTGGCCCATCTGAGCATGGTTTTCGCAGTCTGCTTGCGAGGTGGCCTGCGTAGGCTCGGACGAAATGCCCTGCGCGCTCGCTCCCGCCAAGGGGAACGCGGCGATCGCAAGGGTCACGAGTGCGACGAGAGTGGTCCGCAAGCTGCTCATAGTGGTGGTGATTATGTGGTGGCACCTCTCAAGGTCAAGTGACAGAGGCGTGAGAAAACTGGTTTTTAGCGAAATTGCGCCATCTTGGTGAATGGCTTCACTCATTCCCCTATTGGCGAGAGGCTTGGCCCGATTGCTGAGAGGGTTGATTTTGCTCAAGGCTAGGGCTCCGTCCTTCTGCTTTGGCTTGGTCATGAGATATCGCACATGCGCCCCGGCTTCCGGGAGAGGAACACCGATATGAGCCTATACAAAATTCGCTTAGAGCTTGCCCGCGACCCTGACTTTCCCGAAGGAAGCGGCGACCGCGGTTATGAATTCACCGCGCCCTTAGCCGACGACGGCCACATCGACCATGACGCATGGAAGACCGAGCGAGACCGTTGCCGCGTACGGCGGTTTTGGGAGGGTGAAGACGACGAGGTGGGCCATCTAATCCGCAAGCCCGGCGGCTCTTGGGCTTTCCACTACGACCTCCTCGGCGACGCCGACGACGACGAATCCGGCTACCGCTTCGGAAATCACACGTTCAAGCCGAAAGAATACGTGTCCATCAAGGAACATGACGACGAGCTGCGCACATTCCGCGTGATCATGGTCCAGCCGATCGAATAGCCGAACTGCCGGCAAAAAAACCTGCGTATGACAGCGCCCGGCTAACGCGGCGCCAAGTGCTCAGGAAGTTCATGGTCGGGCACTCTGGTGAGATCCTTTTGCAAGTCTTTCACCACGATGTCTGCGATGGGCTTGGCGAGCTTCTGCTTAAGCTCGGCGAGTACGCCAGGCGGTGCCACAAGCATCAACTGATCAAATTGCCCACGCCCATGCTCAGCGGCTAGCGCGTCGGCGACCGTTTTGAGGAAGTCTTCCTTGGCCTGCTGCTTCAGATCGCTGCGCGGCTCGACCGAGTGGCGACCTCCGCCGGCGCGATCCCGGACCCTTGTCGGACGGTCCGTACCAAGATCCCGCGTGCGGGCATGCAGATCGGTCGACTCGAAATTTGTGACAGTGCGAAAAGCACCATCCTCGTCTCGCTCGACGAAACGCGCCCTGCCGCCGTCGGCGACGGCATACCAAAGCTTGGCTTTCCTCTTCATGGCCTCATCCGTTGTTCGGTGTCTCTTAGCGTCATTATATACGCGGCGAGATCATGAAGCTCGCTCTTGCTGACAGGAATCACCGGCATGGCGTGCTTGGGGATCACGATCCTGGCCATGATCGAGCCTTCAGTCTGTCCTTGCTTGTTGGCGATCTCACGAAAGCTCGGAATGTCGGCATTGGCGTGAGTTTGTTCGCTGGTCACGAGGTGGCAGTTGGAACAGAGCCTCTGCGCGAGGCCGTTGCCGCGCTCGGCGTCGGGCGCGCTGGTCACGGGGCCAGCTAGGCTCACGCCCGCAGCAATCATCGAGAGGAACGCCAGAATGAAGGCTGTCCGTGCGGTCATGGAGAATTCCTGCCTCCCATAAAACCAAGCGCATTCAATGGGCCCCGCGCGGTAGCGGCGAGACATCCGGCAGCTCGGCCCATGGAAAACTCAGGCGGCCATGGCCTTCAGCTTGTCCATGTTGATCATATGCACGCGCCGCGCGGATTCGAGCCGGATGGTGCCGTTCTCTTTCAACTCGGCGAACATGCGCGAGACAGTCTCAAGCGTCAGCCCGAGATAATCGGCGATGTCGTGCCGAGGCATAGCGAGGTCGAGCACGCTGTCTTGACTGTCCTGGCCAGACCGCTCGGCCAATTCCAGCAGAAACGCAGCAAGCCGTTCCAGCGCAGTCTTGCGTCCGAGCAGGAGAAGGTGATCCTGGGTCTGGCGCAGACCAATCATCGTGCGATTGAGCAACTCATGCACGAAGTCGTTGGAGGCCGTCGCGCTCAGCAGGCTGTGCCATTTGAAGGCGACGACTTTGACGGACCCAACCGCCTCGGCTGAGGCATGGTGGAGATCACCAACTTCGAAACCGAACATGTCGCCCGGCAGATGGAACGCGCTGATTTGGCGGCGGCCATCAGGCAGCAGTTTTGAGATTCGAACAACGCCTGAGATGAGCTTGTAGACATAGCCTGCCGTCTCATCCTCGGCGTAGATTTCTGCGTTGCGTCCGAAGTTCATCGGTACGCTGGCCGGAAGAAACGCCTCAGGCTCGCTTGTCTGCATACGTGGCGCGAGTTGTTCTGAACGTGCCGCGAGAGGCGGCTGGTGCTTCATCCGTGAAAGCTCGGTAACGGGTATTGGCGTCAGCATGAATGATCCTCCCAGTAGAATCTGTCTGCCTAACGCCATAGATACGCCTTGCCGGAGGGGCGCAAAAATCGTGACGGCTCCCTAAGGGATTCTACGTAGTCCAATTCGGTCAGCCATTACGGAAGTCTGGCGAGAGCGGAATGCCCCTCTCCGTCAATGGCTTGACGGATCGCATCGCACAGAACACCGCCGAGCAGCGGCTTTTCCACCACCTTCGTGACCCCGGCCGCTTCGGCGCGGGCGAGCACGCGTTTGGTGCTGAGGGACACCATCAAGACAACCGGCATGCCCTTACCGGCAAGGACACCGTCGTCCTCATCTTCGACCATTCGCGCGAACACATCTTGGTCGAGCACGAGGCAGCCGCCTTTCGCCTGCGGCGCGCTCATGGCTGGAAACAGGGAAGATTCATCGCAAAACCACGTCGAAAAGCCCTCGAGTTCGAGGGAGAAACGCAAAGAATCCGCGAGCACTCCGTCGTTGACGGCAATCAGAATGGTCTCGGCCTGAGCCAATTTCGCCTCCCCAAAACGCATAACGCCAGCCAACATCTCAACCCATCCTTGTAACGATGATAGAACCGATACGGCGGGGTGCCTTGAGGTAGGTCAAATGCGCGCAGGTGGGCTCCGCGACCCCGTTTATCTCATCGTACGGCCGGGTGAGGCCGGGACTTGCGCGAGGATCGCCATCCGAATCAACTCCGACAGGCTTCTCGCTTGCATCTTGGCCATGAGGTTGGCGCGGTAGACCTCGACCGTGCGCGGGCTAATGCCGTGCACGTTGGCTATGACCTTGTTCGCCTGACCGGCAATCAGACCCTCGAGCACCTGCCGTTCGCGCACCGAAAAGCTCGCGATCCGCTCGGTGACCGCCTGCAAATCCTCGTCTGTCTCTTCTCCGCCCTGTTCGAGAGCGGCTTTGACGGCATCGAGGATAGCCCCTTCATCGAATGGCTTCTCGATGAAGTCGATGGCGCCCGCCTTCATCGCCTCGACCGCAAGCTTAACGTCGCCATGCCCGGTGATGACGATGGCCGGCAGATAGGGCGTGCGCCCCCTGATCTCGGATAACAGCTCGATCCCCGTCATCTCGGGCATGCGTATATCGGTGACCAGACATCCGCACTGCACATCGTCGAGGCAATCGAGGAAGGCGCGAGCCGACTCATAGACCCGCACGGCAAGGCCCGCCGAGCCCAGCATGAAGGCTAGCGACCGGCGGACGGCCTCGTCATCATCGACGATGTGAACAACTGGATTGGCGGCCATCAGGCTTCGCCTTCGTTCTCGGCCATTTTCAACGTGAAGCGGAAGACTGTGCCGCCGCCAGGATTCGGCTCGGCCCAGATGCGTCCCCCATGCGCCTCGATGATGCGTTTGGAAATCGACAGCCCGACACCCATGCCGGCGGGTTTTGTGGTTACGAAGGGTTGGAACAGGCGCTCCGCGATCACGTCAGAGATACCGGTGCCGGTGTCGGCGACCCTGACCTCGACCATGTCCTTGCCCTTCCCGTCCGGGCTGGCATCCGCCATAGCGGTCGCCACCACCAGCTCCTTGCGCTCACAGCCCTCCATAGCCTCAATCGCGTTACGCATCAGATTGAGAAGGACCTGTTGGATCTGCACCTTCTCGACCATGACCGGTTGGAGATCGTGGTCGCAACGGAACATGGTCTTGACCCCCTCATCCTTGACGCCGACCAAAGCGAGCGCGCTCGCCTCCTCCACGAGCGTGTTGACGTTCTCCGAGTGCTTCTCGGTCTCGCCATGGGTCACGAAGTCGCGAAGCTGACGAATGATCTGCCCGGCGCGCAATGTCTGCTTGGTGGTCTCGGCCATGGCGTCGCGCACCATCGTCGCGTTCGGATGGTCGATCGGCTCAAGCAGGCGGTTGCAGCCTTGGAGATAATTGGTGATCGCCGATAGCGGCTGATTGATTTCATGCGCCAAGGTCGAGGCCATCTCACCCATCGCAGTAAGCCGCGACAAGCGTGCCAGCTCCGTCTGAAGCTCCTGCAATTGCTTCTCCGTCCGCTGCCGCTCGGTGAGATCACGAATGAATCCGGTAAAGAAACGGTGGTCGCCCGACCGCATCTCACCAACTTCGAGCTTCATGGGAAATTTTTCCCCGTTCTTGCGCTGGCCAGTGACAACCCGGTCGATGCCAATGATGCGCTTCTCACCCGTCGTGAGATAACGCGTGATGTAGCCGTCATGCTCTTCGCGAAACGGCGAAGGCATGAGCAAGCCGATATTGCGGCCGACCACTTCGTCATGCGCGTACCCAAACAGACGCTCGGCGGCGGCGCTGAAAGACCGGATCATACCCGTCTCATCGATGACCACGGTGGCGTCGGGAACGGTATCGAGGATCGAACGAAGATGGGCCTCCCGCGCCCGCAAATCGTTCGCATGCTTCTGGCTGCGGATCCTGGTCAGCCGGAGGAGCTCACCGAACCAGGAAATACCGACACCAACGATCGTGAAGACGGCCGCCTCCAAGACAGTCCCGGCGGGCAATACGCCTCCGTGGCTGGTCAGGAATACACCGAGAACCACGCTGAGCGCGGTCGCCAGAAGTCCGGGGCCAAGGCCGCCGAACCCCGCCGCGACCAGGACGCCGGGAATGAAGATGAGGAAGGACGCGCGCCCTTCGATCCAGGGGTACAACCCCCAAGCAAGCAGAACCAACAGCCCCACGGCACCCACCGCGGCGGCGTAATGGGCGACGGAGGTCGCCGGATCGAGCAGCACGTTCCGAACGCGCTCGATGCTGCTCCCTTTTGCGTGCTCGGCAACAGGACCGTGCATGACGAGGTTTAGCCTCCAGCAACCATGAACGGAAATGCCCCGGCCCACCGGATTTCCATCGGCGCCCAGTATGGCATTGTTGTTCGCTCTATAGTGTTAGCTCTATCGACGCCGCAATGTAGGCCTAGAGTCAGCCCGCCAGGAGGAAAACATGGCCCCGAACGACGCTGAAATGCCGAACCGGCACGCGCTAAGCGAGGATATCGAAAAGATCGCTAAGCACCTCGCGAACTTGCGGAAAGAACTCGACGACCTTGCGAGTTCGGTCGGGCGCGCTGGCAGCCATCAGGCGGAAAATCTGCAAGATCAGGCCGACGAGGCCCTCGGCGCCGTGGAGGAAGCCGTCAGGCGCGACCCCCTCACCACACTCGCCATCGCGCTCGGCATCGGTTTTTTCCTAGCGATCCTGTTTCGGCGTTAGAATTTGAGACCGGACAGGCCCAGACGCGAGGGTTCGATTTGGCCCCCGGTTTACCCTCGTTGACCCAACTCAAAGAAGGTGTCGCCATTTCTCCGCATTCTATCGCACAATGTACCCAGATCGTTTTTAGCCGGGAAGAAAGAGGTGCTCATGCAGATCCCCTTGGACATTAGTTTCCGTAATATGGACCCGTCGCCGGCGGTGGAGGCTCGCATCCGCGAGAAAGCAGCGAAGCTCGAACGCTTCCACGATCGCATCATCAGCTGCACCGTCGTCGTGGAAGCGCCGCACCGTCATCACCATAAGGGCAAGCTTTACAGCGTGCATATCGACGTCAAGCTGCCGGGAGGCAAGGACGTGGTGGTCGATCATGCCAAGCCACTCGACCATGCTCACGAAGATGTCTATCTGGCCGTCCGCGATGCCTTCAACGCAACGGTACGGCGTCTTGAGGATCATACGCGGCGCCAACGCGGCGACGTCAAAACCCATGAGGCACCCCCCCATGGCAAGGTCGCGCGGCTGTTCGACGACTACGGCTTTATTTCCATCACCGATGGCCAGGAAATTTACTTCCACCGCAACTCCGTGCTCAGCGATGCATTCGACAAGCTCGCCGTGGGAAGCGAAGTGAGCCTGGCGATCGACGAGAAGGAAGGCGTTGCCGGCCCGCAGGCGAGCACTGTCAGGCCAGTCGGCAAGCATCATATCGTCGAGCAATAAGCGGCTTCAGGCTTTCCAGAACGCCTTGACCTCGACAAAGCGGGCGTAGGCGCGCCTCGCCTCTTTGAGCTGCTTTTTCTCTTCGGCTATATCTGGACCGGGAAGGTGGGCAAACGCGTCCCCTTCCGCCGCGGCGCGCAACGCTTGGCGTGTAGCGATATCGTGCAGCACGCCGAGAGAGTCCTGGAGGTCACGAAGCGCCAAGAGTGATTCCACGCGGCGCTTTGCACTCTTCTTGCCGGGAAAGGTCGTGGCGAAGAACTCGGTGGCATAACGCAAGCGCTTGGCGCGGATGCGAAGCTCGTGCCGTTCGTCCACGGTAAGCTCGCGCAGATTTGCCCCGCTCTTCTTGACCCTTCGACGTAGGCGGGAGAGTTGCCTGGCGGCATGGCCCGCGACGGTCGTGAGGGGATGGGCCCCTCGCCGCACCTCGTCCTGCTCCGCCCAGGCGCCCGTCTCGATCCAGGCCGTGACGTCGAGCAGCGCGCCGCGGAAATGATCCGAACCGACGGCGTTCTTAGCCCGGACATAGGCTGCTTCACGCCGCACCATGAAATCACGATGGGCCTCGGCGACATCGGCGTTGTCGGGATGCGCCGCACGCAGCGGGTCAAGCATGTCGGCCACAAAGACATCGAGATCGCACACCGGCCCAAGCTCCTGGGTGATCCATCGCAATGCGCCCTTGATGGACTCGCGGTCTTCACCCGCCAGCATTTTGACAAACAGCGCGATGGCGGCACGCAGGCGCCGAAGACCGATCCGCATCTGATGCAGCGCTTCGGGAGACCCATCGCGAACGGCGGGCGTATTGGCGACGATCTGCCGGAGACAGTTCCGGGCAATCGTGCGAAAGGCTTCCGCGTTGATCTTGTCCGGCGCGACCTGAACAACGCCCGCCTTCTCCACACCATGGTCGCCGCCGTCGAGAAGCTCGAACCCACGCTCCGCCTTACTCTTCACAGCGAGGGTCAGCGGCACGGTCTCGGCGAGTTCGCGGGCCAGGTGAAACAGCGCTCGCGCGTCGCCAGACTTCAACTCAAGCTCCAGCTCGCAGATCGGCGCCGCACGCACGCCAGCGGTAACCTCGCCCTGGTCGATGGCAAGCTCGATCTCCGTGGTATCGCGTTGAATTTGGTAGGCCTTGCGCCAGAACCTGGTTTGAAAGCGCGGATTTAAGCCTTCGCGAACTTCGGGGCTAAGCAGAGGCGCCAGCGCAGTCCCTTCCGCATGGGCAAGATCGGGCTCGTGACTTGGGATGGGATGCTCCCATTCATTGCGCTCGAAGAACTCGGCCTTGCCGCCAGTCTTGATGGTCTGCACATAGCCGTCGTCTGTCGCACGCACGCGCAAGAAAACGCCCGCATGGCGCAAGACATCGTCGCCAGTGTCGTAATAGACGGTGAATAGCTCACGCCTCTTGGGCACAACATCGTCAGCCGCGAGCATGGGATGGTCCAAAATCCGGGGCGCGTCGGCGGGGTCGAATGCGAGCTTGAGCTCAATCTCTTTGGCTTCGTGCTCCGGCTTGCGTGCGACCAATGTCACAACTCCCAACGCGAACGGCTCGAATGTGGCGGCAAATTTCTTCGGCGCCCGCCCGCCGCACAGGATTGCGGCGCGTGCGAGAAAACCAGCATCTTACTGTCACAATCAACCCTCCTGTCCCACTGGGCGCGGCGGGACATGGGAAGCGGCAGACTATGGCACCGTCACAACAGCAGCCTTGGCGGCCCCTCTAAAGATCAGCAGTCGCCACCCTTGATGACCCGGAAAAGATTGCCGTTCGGGCAGAAATCCTGTGGCTCGCCTTGGCTATGCTCCGCCAGCCAATCGCGGCAGACAAGCGTGCAGGTGCATTGGCGGCAATTCGCCCGGGCTTTGACATAAGAGTTGCCGCCGTCCACATCGATCACATCAAGCACACCAACGCCAACGACGGGCATCATGTCGTCCATCAAGGTTTTGCGATGAAAATCAGCGAGGTCGGGCCTTCCATCAAGCCTTGCGCTCCTCATATTCTCCCCTCCCCATATTTGTTGGCGCTTAAAAATGCGCATTGTTGTGGCTAGCACGAAGGGCGGAAAGCGACGTTGACACACGTCAAGCTGGCGCGAAGAAGGGGAGCCTCTAAGCCTCGATCGGCGCGACCGCGCGCTCATCCAGAGCAACCGTCTTAATCAGCGCGAAAACCCGGTCGCCTGAAGCGATCTTAAGGTCGTCGATCGCCTTTCGGGTCGTCAGAGCGAAGAGGTGTCCCTGTCCATCGAGAGCGATGGAAACACCAGCGAACGGGCCGTCATCGGCCTCGATACCGGCCACCGTTCCGGACAGTGCGTTGCGGATGCTGAGGTCGTGGGCCGGCTCCTTCGCCAGCGTGATGTCGGTCGACTTAACGACAACACGCACATCCCCGCCCAACGACCCTGCGCGACCGGCAAGCCAGACCTTGCCCGCGGGATGAGAAATCTCCGTCAGACCGTATTCCGTATCGACGGCGGTGAGCGTGCCCGTGATCACCGAGGAGCGGGCGAAGCGGCTGAGCCCGGCATCTTTCAGAGCGGCCCCTAAGACATTTTCGACTGGACCGGAGGCGACGACGCGGCCGCCATCCAGGACCACCACATGCGAGGCAAGGCGCGCGACCTCCTCCACGGCATGGGACACATAGACAATGGGAATGCCGAACGCGTCGCGCAGAGATTCGATCAGCGGCAGGATTTCAAACTTGCGCTCGGTATCGAGCGATGCGAGCGGCTCATCCATCAAGAGCAGCTCGGGCGACGCGAGCAGCGCCCGGCCGATGGCCACACGCTGCTTCTCGCCGCCTGATAGCAGCGCCGGCTTACGCTTAAGGAGATGGCCAATGCCAAGCGTCTCGACCACCGGATCGAAGGCCACGCGGTTTGCGGACTTCGCAACGAACCAACGTCCGAAGACAAGGTTCTGCTTGACGGTGAGATGTGGAAACAGGCGTGGCTCTTGGAACACCAGCCCGATGCGCCGGCGGTGCGGGGCCAAAAATATACGCGTGTCCGTATCGACCAATGTCCGGCCATCGAGCACGATCTTGCCACGGTCCGGGCGGGTGAGCCCCGCAATCAAATTGATGGTCATGGACTTGCCGGCGCCCGAGCGGCCAAACAAGGCGGTGATACCGGCCTCATTCTCGAAGGCGACATCGAGATCGAATTCGCCGAGCTTTAGCGCCACATCGACACTGATCATCAGCCTCGCTTAGCCCCTTCCCTGCCAGCCGTCCAGGCATCAGGCGCGTACGGAACCACAGATGGAGCCTTCCGGCAGGGCGCAACGCCGCTTACCCTGTTGGCCCCGGTTCGCCATCCCGGCGCGAAAGGCGACGGCGGACTAACCAACGACCATGGCAAGGCTGTTCAGCCCCCTTGTGGTTCGGCTAGAAGAGAGGCCGAGATTTAACCAAGAGGATTACCGATGCGATCGATGATTTCTGCATGCTTGTTCGCGCTCATTGCGATGACTTTTGCTAGCGGCCCAGCCGCCGCCGAGAAGGTCCGCTGCTCCGCGATCCGAGACTCGGCCATGTGTGTGTCGGAACCCACATGCTGGTTCGACGTCAACGGCCAGGGGTGTTCCGAGGGCCCGCGCCCGGCGGAAGATGCCTGCAATTCCCATGGAAGCGACTCAATTTGTAGCGTGAGCTCGCTCGGCTGCAGGTGGGATCCCGCCGACAAGAAATGCGTGAGCAAATCTAACTAGAAAGACGACATAGGAGGCTCCCGTGATCGAGCTGCTCAA
>DAOVDX010000059.1 GCA_030669345.1 Methyloceanibacter sp.
TAGAAGCGCGTCTCGATGACCACGAGATGCTCCGTACGTTCAACTGCGGTGTCGGCATGGTGGTGGTCGCATCGGAGAGCGATGCGCAAGCCGTCCTCAAAAGCCTCGGCGACGACGCGATGATCATCGGCAGGCTTGAAGCGCGCGATGGCGGCGAGCCCGTGCGCCTCGAAGGCAAACCCTGGTCGGCATCATGACCGCGAAGAAGCGCGTCGGCGTCCTCATCTCAGGGAGGGGCAGCAATCTGCAAGCGCTGATCGACGCAAGCCAAGCTCCGGACTATCCGGCCGAGCTGGTGCTGATGATTTCGAATGTGCTGGGCGCGAAAGGTCTCGACCGGGCGGCGGAAGCCGACATTCGAACTTGTGTCATCGACCACAAGAACTTTGGCTCACGCGAGGACTTCGAGGCCGAAATGGAAACCGCGTTAAACGAGGCAAGCGTGGAGCTACTGTGCAACGCGGGCTTCATGCGCATCCTCACGGAGGGCTTCGTCACGCACTGGCTAAACCGCCATATCAACATCCACCCCTCGCTCCTGCCCGCCTTCAAGGGCCTGCACACCCACAAACGGGTGTTAGACACCGGCGCCAAGATTACCGGCTGCACCGTTCATTTCGTTCGTGCGGCCATGGATGATGGACCCATCGTGGTCCAGGCGGCCGTGACCGTGAGCCCAGATGATACCGAGGACAGCCTTGCCGCCCGCGTCCTTGAGGCCGAGTACAAGCTCTATCCCCATGCGCTGAAGCTCGTGGCCGCCGGCGAGGTGCGGGTGGAGGGCGAGCATGTGGTCGGAATGACGCCGGAAGCGGGCCAAACTGTCTTGTTTTCACCCCCGCTGCCCGACACACTTTGATCGAAAGCGGGAACGACCGTAAGATCGTGGCTTGAAAGACAAAAGGTTGATGCAGCGCAAGTGCGACGCCGCCAACCATGGACAATACTGAGAGCCTGGTGCTAGGAACTGGCTCTTATTCGAGGCAGTCTGCGCAGCGGAACTTCGAGACTGGAATTTCCCAGTTTTGAACGATGCGAAAGACTAATTCCCGGGCCTGGCGGGGCTAATCTCGGCACCACGGCCAACGACCAGTAGCTTAGGGGGAAGGCGTAAATGGCGGACATGTCGGTCGCCTATTCATCGTCACATGGACTCGGCGAAGAGCAGAGCATCTGGTTCAAGCTCACGCCGCTATTGAATCAAGAGAACCCTATGCAGGTTCTCATGGCGCTCAGCGAAAAATATTCCGGCGTCATCCCGATCAATCTGAAGACCCAGCGCATCATCCTTCTGTCCGAACCGGCGCATGCAGAGCGCGTGCTCGTGACCAACGCCGACAACTACACCAAGTATTTCGATGGTCTGCGCCCCGTGTTTGGCCGCAGCATGATCACGATCGACGGCGCGCTGTGGCAGAAGATTCGCAGGCCGCAGCAGGCTGCTTTCCACCCCAATATGTTCGAGGACTACTTCCCCTATTTGATGTCGGCCATCAAGACCAAGATGGCGCGCTGGGCGGAGTACGCCGAATCTGGCGAGACCGTCGAGATGGTGGAAGAGACCTGGACGCTCGCCGCCGAGATGGTGTGCAAGGCACTATTCGACCGCGAAATGCCGTTCAACCCGCATTTCGTGTTCAAGCAGGTCAAAACCTACACCGACGTGATGAACCACAAATCGGTTCGCTTGAAGAACGTGCGTGGCGAGCTCTCCGAGATCACGGAAGAAGAGACCGCCAAGGCGATGGAGATCTGGGGCTCGATCCCAGAGACCGTGATTGGCGCCGACATCGTCGACCATCGTGAAAAGACACTGCTCAACATGATCCTCGAGGCGGAGGCCGATCCCGACTTCCCGGAGTTTGATCGCCAGCAGGTCATCGACGAGCTGAAACAATATCTATGGGCCGGCACCGAGACCACGGCGCTGACGCTCGCCTGGTCGCTCTATCTTTTGTCGCAAAATCCCGAGGTGATGGAGCGTATCCGCGCCGAGGCGCACGAGGTGTGCGGCGACGACGATCCCAGATAAGATCAGGTGCAGCAGCTTTCCTACACGCGCCAGGTCATCCAAGAGACCATGCGGCTGTTCCCGCCGATCTGGGCGCTGATCCGCATCGCTGCCGGCGACGACGAAATCGAAGGCCACAAGATCAAGGCTGGCGACAAGGTGATCATCCTTTCCTATATCGCCCATCACAGCGCGAAATATTGGGACGACCCGGAGAAGTTCGATCCGGACCGCTTCGCACCCGAGCGGGCGAAGAAGCGGGTGAAATATTCCTACCTGCCATTCGCGGCCGGTAAGCGGGCCTGCATCGGCGGCGCGCTATCGCAGATCGAGAACACCTTGGCCTTGGTGCAGTTACTGCGCCGCTTCACCCCGGAATATACCGGGCCGGTGCCGGCGAAAATCCACGCCACGGTGACGCTCTGCCCCAAAGGCGGCCTGCCCTTCCGCATCCGCAAACTTTGAGCTAGCGGGGCAAAGCCTCTCTTTTGCGCGTGTCGCGCCCGCGCGACTGCTTTTGTCAGGAGCGCTGAATGTTCCGAACGTCGATGACACATACTCTACTAAAAGTTGCCGATTTGATCATTATCTACTTTTGCGTGCATGCAGTCAAGAGAGGCTATCTCGAGTCCCTCGCGCCCGCGAAAATACCTGATGGTTGTGGGATTTCAGTCTAGCGCTGCCCATCATGGCGAGCAGCACAGCGGCGAGCCGGTAGGCGGCTCTAGCCAACGATCTCGCTTTTCTTAAAGCACAGCCCAATCTCGCGCTTGGCGCTTTCGGAGCTATCGGAACCGTGTACAGAGTTGCGCTGCATGTTGACGGCGAAATCCTTGCGGATGGTTCCGGGCGCGGCATCGACGGGGTTGGTCTTGCCCATCGTCGCGCGGTTCTTGGCGATGGCATCCTCGCCCTCCAGCACCTGGATGACGATCGGGCCCGAGGTCATGAAGGCGATGAGGCCTTTGTAGAAGGGCTGGCCCTTATGCGTCTCGTAGAACTTCTGGGCGTCCTTCTTCTTCCACCACACACGCTTCTGGGCGATCACCCGCAAGCCCGCCCCCTCGAGCCGGGCGATAATCAGCCCGGTGATGTTGCGCTCCGTCGCATCGGGCTTGATGATTGAGAGCGTGCGTTCGCTAGCCATACCTAAGTCCCTCTAGTCTTTAGAATCTTTCCGGGGCTTATAGCTGCCAGGCGTGACAGCCACAAGGCGATCAAGGTAGACAGCTAAAAGTCGTTTTAAGGATGTTGAAGCGCGTTCACCGCAGCGCTAGGAGGGTGAAGCCGATGCTCTATGCCACGCTAAAGGTCCTACTGACGAGCGTACTCGTGGTCGTAGTCTCGGAGACCGCGAAACGGAGCGTGTTTTTTGGGGCCATCCTCGCCTCCATCCCCCTCACCTCGGTGCTCGCCATGGTCTGGCTCTATGTGGACACGGGCGATACGGAAAAAGTCGCGCGCCTAGCGAACGGCATTTTTTGGCTAGTGCTCCCCTCGCTCGTGCTGTTTTTGAGTCTGCCCCTGCTGCTGCGCAGCGGCATGGACTTCTATGCGAGCCTCGTCGCTTCCATCGCGCTCACGATCGCCGCCTATTTCGCCATGCTCTATACGCTCCGGCTGGCCGGCATCGAGATCTAGGCGCATCGAAATCTTGACCACGTGGCTTTTAGGCTTTCTTCTGCCAGCGCCCGTCGCCGTCCTGCTGCCAATAACTCACCCCATAGCCTTTGTCTTTTGCGTCGGCCCAAGCGCTGCGGGCCCGCGTGACGGCGTCTTCGTCACGACCATCAAACACATGGACGACACGCGTGTAAGGCGAAGCATCGTCGAGAGTCGCCCCGTCGACCAAAAAACGAACCGCCGCGTCATTGGGATTGTCTTCTTCGTCAGTGAGAAAAATAGGCTGCCCCGCGGCCGTCCCGTCGCTCAAATCCCCGTGGGGTAGAAAGCTGTCTTCGCGATAGGTCCACAGCGCCGTGTTGAGCGCCTCGACGCGTTCCTTGCTCGACGCCTGCACCACCGCGCGCCAGCCGCGCTCCAACGAGCGCTCAAGCAGCGTCGGCAGCACCTGCTCCAGGGTGCGGTTCTCTAGATGGTAGAAATAGACTTCCGTCTCGCCGCTCATAGCGCCTGTGACTCCCAAAGCCCGCTTACTCAGTCCTTAGCGTATGGGTTCTTGCCCTTACGCATGTTCAGCCGAATGGGCACGCCGGGCAAATCGAAGCTTTCGCGCAGACCATTCACGAGATAGCGCGAATACGAAGTCGGTAACGCTTTGGGCTGCGAGCAGAACACGACGAAAGTGGGCGGCCTGGCATTGGCTTGGGTCATGTAGCGGAGTCTGATGCGCCGTCCCGAGGCGGCCGGTGGCGGATGCGCGTCGGTCGCGGCTTCGAGCCATTGGTTCAACGCGCGCGTCGGTATCCGGCGGTTCCACAGCTCGTCGGCCGCGAGCACCGCGTTCATGACTTTGTCGAGCCCCCTACCGCTCACGGCGGAGACCGGCAACATGGCCACGCCTTTGACTTGCGGCAACAGCCGCTGACAGCGCTCGCGTAACTCGTTACGGCGTTTGTCCCGCTCGACCACGAGATCCCATTTGTTGACCGCGATGACGAGCGCCCGGCCCTCTTGCGCGATCAGAGACGCAATTTGCAGGTCTTGCTTCTCGAAGGGTTGCTCCGCATCGAGCAGCAGGATCACCACTTCGGCAAAACGAATGGCCTTCAGCGTGTCACCGACGGAAAGCTCCTCCGCTTTGCCCTCGACGCGCATCTTTCGTCTGAGCCCCGCAGTGTCGAACACACGCAACGGCCTCCCGGCCCACTCCACTTCCGAAGCGATGGCGTCCCGGGTGATCCCCGCCTCAGGCCCGGTGATCATGCGTTCCTCACCGAGAAGCGCATTGACCAGCGTCGACTTGCCGACATTCGGACGGCCGACAATGGCGATGCGCAGGGCATGCGGCCCCTCGTCCTCCTCGGCGTTGTCCTCGCCTTCCGCTTCGCTCGCTTTTTCCTCGAAAGCCTGTTCGATGGCGTCTGATATCTCGCCAATGCCAATGCCATGTTCAGCGGAGATCACCAAAGGCTCGCCGAGCCCCAATTCGAAAGCTTCGTAGAAGCCAGCTTCCGCCGCGCGCCCTTCGGACTTGTTTGCGGCCAGGACGACTGGCTTGCCCGAGTTGCGCACGAGTTCGGCAAACATTGTGTCAGCACCAATCACCCCCGCCCGCGCATCAATGAGAAAGAGGATGAGATCGGCCTGTTCAACGGCCGCCTCGGTCTGCTCACGCATGCGGCTCGTGAGCCCTTCGCTACCGGATTCAAGGCCAGCGGTATCGACCAACGTGATGGGGCATTTACCAATCTCGGTCTCGGCTTCCCGCCGATCTCGCGTCAGCCCCGGCTGATCGTCGACAAGCGCCAGCCGCCTGCCCGCGAGCCGATTAAACAATGTGGACTTGCCGACATTTGGCCGTCCGACGATGGCAACAGTGAAGGACATGAATTCATTCCGCGCGGAAATTGGACGAATGTCCTATCCGCGCTCTCACCCGTGATTAGTTCAGAGCAATCAGGTCGGCATCGTCGGCTAGGATATACATCCGGCCGCCAGCCACAACGGGCGTGACGAACACGTCCGTATCGAGGTCGATTTGAATTCCCAGGGCTCCAGTCCGCGCATCAGCGCCCACCAACAGCCCCTCCCCGGAAACAACCCACACGCGGCTGCCCGCCAGCACCGGTCCGCTCCAGCGCACGCTTACCGGCAACTCACTTATCCAGCGCACTTTCCCGTCGCGGCGGCTGAGCGCCACAAGCTTGCCGGTCACATCGACGACGAAGATGTTCTCGCCGGCGACCCAAGGCATCTGCGTACTGGCGAGATTGCGCGTCCACACGCGAGCGCCCGACGACGCCGATGTGGCGATCATCCTGCCGCCATGGCTGACGGCATAGACGACACCGCGATCGATCACGGGCCGCGCCGGATCGCCGAGAATGCCAGAAGCCGAAGTATCCGATGTCCGGCTGAGCGAGTCGCGCCACGCCGCCTTGCCACTGCCGGCTTGGAACGCGGCGACATCACCAGCGGGAAATGGCGCCACGACAAGGCCGCTCGCGACCGCCGGGCTCGCATTGCTGAGCAGCGTCGCGGCCTGTGGCAGACCGCGTGCCTTCCACAACTGTTCGCCGGTGGCGCCGTTTAGAGCGTACAATGTGTTGTTGGTCGAAACGAAATAGACTTTACCGCCCGCCGCCGTCGGCGAATTGCGAATTGGCTCACCCATAGACCGGTTCCATTGAACCGTGCCGCTAGCCGCATCGAGCGCAACGACGGTGCCGTAGCCTGTGGTCGCATAGAGCCGGTTGCCTTCGATCGCCAGACCGCCCCCGAAACCTTCTTTGCTGCTCTCGTCCTCGGGCGTCAGGCTTATCTTCCAGATCCTGGCGCCACTGCCGCCGGAAAATGCCGAGACGTTGCCTGCCGCATCCAACGTGAACACTTTGCCGCCGGAAACGAGCGGCACCGCGCTCAAGCGGCCGCTCGATGAGGAGCCCGTACCGGCGTCGACGCTCCAAGCCTGCCTTAGGGTGCCGCTGAGCGCCAGGTGGCCGAGATTGTTGGATGGCACGCCGCCTGGCTGCGTCCAGGACTGGTTGGCTCTCGCCGGCGGGAGCGAAACTGGTGTTGAGGAGACTTGGTCGGCGTTGAGCTGACCGGGATCGGTGATGACGGCAATGCGCTCACCTGGCAGAATTTCTTCTTCTTTGGCGAACGGATTCTTGATGCTGGAAAGCGGACCACCACATCCGCCAAAACTCATGGCAATTGCCGCAGCGAGCGTCGCGCCGAGAAGGCGACTGCCTATTCTCCGTTCACGACCCCGGATCACGAGCCACCCTTCGATTTCTTAGTCAGCTATTTCGCCGTGGCGCCCGATGCCGCCAAAGTTCCAGCGATGAGCGCAAGCAACACGTTGGCGCGTTCCCGCAAATTCGGTGGCGTTCCCTGGTCGCTCGCGAGCGCGGTGAACTGTGTTTGCGCCGCAGGCAAGTCGTCATGCGAATAGGCCGAAAGGCCGAGCAGTTCGCGCGCCGAGAACCGCCAAGGGCTGTTGGTATCGATAAGCCCCTTCAGCCGGCGCTCCATCTCCGCATAATCCGCGCTGTCAGTCCTCAAGCCCGCGGCCCGCACCGTGGCGAGGCCTTGAAGAATTGGATCGACCTTGCCGTCGGTGACAAGCGTGTCATAGGTGGCGACAGCCTTGTCGGTCTCGCCGGCCTTGGCCTCGTTCGCCGCGAGCTGAAAGCGCGCGAGCACCCGGTAGCCGCTCGGGCCACTCTCGGCCAATGATGAGAATGTTTCGCGGGCCTTCGCCTCGTCCTTGCCGGTCTCAAGCGTCAGGGCTTGAGTGAACTCAGCACCGGCTTCTTGCGCCTGGCGGTCCCGCCAATAGACCCAGCCCTTGTAGCTGGCGACACTGGCAATAATGAGCGTGGCCCCGACGAGGATGTAGACCCCGTATTTGTCCCAGAGCGCCTTGAACCTGTCATGGCGGACGGCTTCGTCCACCTCGCGAAAGAAACTATTGTCGCTCATTGGGCTTGCGGGCTCTTATTGAAGTTGACACAGGGACGGTTCGACAAGGGCCCTAACCGTTGGCCCCTTCCTCCCCGCCGTATAGTGAAGGCCACTTGCTCACGCAAGGCTGAAGCCCTGCTACACTGCAGCAAGTTTGGGAACACGCATCAGCCCTCAGGGGCTAACTGCCTGTCATTTTTGACTTTTTCGTGGCTTCGTCGTCGTCTTCGAACATCGGATAGGTGTTGGCGTCAGACGGGAAGGCACGGGTGCGGACTTCGGACGAATAGGCCTTAACGGCGGCTTCGATGGCCCCGCCGAGCTGAGCGTATTCCTTCACGAATTTCGGCACGCGGGGCGACAGCCCCAGCATGTCCTCAAGCACGAGGATCTGCCCGTCGCATTCCGCCGAGGCGCCAATGCCGATGGTCGGGATGGAAATCTGCTTGGTGATGCGCGCGGCGAGCAGCTCAGCCAGCGCCTCGATCACGACGGCAAAAGCCCCCGCGTCGGCGACAGCCTTGGCGTCCGCCTCGAACGCCGCCCACTCCGAACGATGCCGCCCTTGAGGCTGGAAGCTGCCGATGACATTCACTGCCTGGGGCGTCAGCCCAATATGGCTCATCACCGGAACACCGCGGCTGGTAAGATAGCGGATGGTGTCCGCCATATGCACGCCGCCTTCGAGCTTGATGGCGCCGCAGCCGGTCTCTTTCAACACCCGCGCAGCATTGCGGAAGGCGATCTGAGGACTCTCTTCGTAAGACCCAAAGGGCATATCGACCACGACAAGCGCTTTGCTCGAGCCGCGCACCACGGCCTGGGCATGCATGATCATGAGATCGAGGGGCACCGGCACGGTCGTCTCGTAGCCGTGCATCACCATGCCAAGAGAATCGCCCACCAGCATGATGTCCACATGCGGATCGACGATCCGCGCCGTATGCGCGTGATAGGCGGTCAACGCCATGACCGGCGCGCCGCCCTTGCGCTTGGCGATATCCGGTGCAGTCACCCGTTTTGCATCAAAGCTCTGCGACACGATCTAAGCCTCACGGTCAAGAATTCTGAGCTTCTTATGACAGAAATATGAGCTTTTGTGCACTGCAAAAACGGTTGCAGGGCGTACTTTAGGACAGCACAACCGCTCGACCAATCAGGAGCGGGTGGAGCCAGACGAGGAACACCACGTAGGCCAGCACGCCAAACACCACCGCGATCATGTCATTCGGGGTCGAGCCCTCCCCTGGCGTCTCGACCAGGGCTGTGGGCTCCCGGCCCTTGAGCGCGATCCGGTCAACAACCGCATAGGCCAAGAACGCGCCGAATAGGATGATCGAGGCCAGGTCCCCATTGGCAATCAAATGGGCCAGCGCCCAAATCTTGATGGCGATGAGAAAGGGATTTTTTACCCGTGCCTTGATCCGTCCGGGCACATAGGCCGCCACCAAGAAGATGAAGGCCGGCAGCATCAGGATGATCGCCACCCAGCGGATCCAAGGCGGCGGCGACCAAATCTGAACGACCGGCGCGACGGCGAAACCCCATATCAGCAGAACGAAGCTCGCCAGCGACAGGACCGAGAACAAAGCTCGGTAGGCGTTCTTGCCGAGACGCCCGATCAGGTTCTCGCGCACCTGCGGAAACGCGGGCAGCAGATGGAGCCCGAGAAACACAACAATGCCGACGATGAGTAAGGTCATGGCCTTAGCGAAATCCTATGCGTCACTCCCACTCGACAACCTGCGGCCCGAACCGGTTTGGCCCCGGTGTCCCTTTCAGAAAGCCAAGCTCAATGAGCAGCCACACCGCGCCGATGATCGGAACAAAGCAGATCAGCACCCACCAGCCGGACTTGTTCCGGTCGTGAAAGCGCTTGATGTAAATGAGGATCGTCGGGATCAGGATGATCAGCATCCAAACCCCGCTCAACAGGCCTGCTCCCGAAGTCGGGTCCACCGTGCCGATGGCCGCGTCGATGATCCCCAGCACGATGCTAATCGCGATGACTGGAACGATCAGCCGAAGCCACCATTGCTTCCGGCTCACCCGGCCTTCGGCCGAAAAATAGAACTTCTGAAAATTCATGTTGAGCCCCCGTTGCGTTTCCCATCAGGGAACAAAGCTGACGGGTGACAAGCCGTCAACCAAGCGGTGTCGCTGCGCCGCTTGCAACACAAGGTCCGACGGCGTAGCAGGCGCTGCATGGACGCGATCTTCGACCAAGGCGCACCGCCACCCTGCCCGGCGCCCTTCAATCTGGCGGCCTATGTGCTTTCGCGCGCGGAAGAGCTGGGCGAGAAGACCGCGCTCGCCATCATCACGCCGGACGGCGCCGAGCATTGGAGCTATGCGCGGCTCGAAGCGGCAGTCTTGGGGACCGCGAGCGGATTTCTGGCCGAGGGCTTGGTTCCCGGCGACCGGTTGCTCATGCGGCTCGGCAACACGATCGAATTCCCGATTTGCTATCTCGCCGCCATCGCCGCCGGCATCATCCCGGTGCCGACCTCGTCACCTCTGACCGAGCCCGAGGTGACCGCCATCGCTAAGGACATCTCGCCGCGCCTGATCGTGGCGGAGGAAGGCCTTGCGCTTCCCGCGAGCCCACGCTCCGGGAGCGCGCCCTGCCCGGTTCTGCCGGCGAACGCCATGCGCGCCATGGCGGACCTGCCGCCTGCGGCGTACGTCCTGGGAGACCCGGACCGCCCCGGCTACATCGTCTACACCTCGGGCACGTCTGGCGTGCCGCGTGCGGTCACCCATGCCCATCGCGCGATCTGGGCGCGCCAGATGATGTTCGAAGGTTGGTATGGGCTCATCGAGAGCGACCGCCTCCTGCATGCCGGCGCGTTCAACTGGACCTACACGCTCGGCACGGGGCTCTTGGACCCCTGGACGCGCGGCGCCACGGCGCTGATCCCAGGGAGTGGCGTGAAGCCGGACCAGCTCGGGCTTCTCATGCAGCAGCACGATGCGACGATCTTTGCCGCCGCGCCGGGGATTTACCGCCAACTCCTCAAAGCCGACCTGCCGCCGCTAAAGCATTTGCGCCACGGCCTCTCGGCCGGCGAGAAGCTGCCCGACGCCACAAACGATACTTGGGAGCGCGCGACCGGCACCCCGGTCCATGAAGCATTCGGCATGTCGGAATGCTCGACCTTCGTCTCCGGCGCATCGAACCATCCGGCACCGCCCGGCACGCTGGGCTATCCGCAAACGGGACGCCGCGTCGCCGTGCTTGGCGAGAACGGGGCAGTG
>DAOVDX010000137.1 GCA_030669345.1 Methyloceanibacter sp.
TTGGTTGCGGGGGTAGGATTTGAACCTACGACCTTCAGGTTATGAGCCTGACGAGCTACCGGGCTGCTCCACCCCGCGTCAATTCATTGGCCTAGTTTGGTGGCCTTGGCCTCGCGCGGCGAACTGCCTTTTTAACAAAGGGCCGACCGCGAAGGGGGGAACCTATAGCAGGTTCGAAGAAGAAGTGAAGCGCGTCGTCGTGGGATCGAAATCGCCCCGAGCGCTTGCCCCTATATGGGGATTTTCCTTGAGTTTGTAAAGCGTAAGCCGCGCCAGACCGGGGTCAATCGTCCCGGATTTCCCCAGAATTTTTCTCAGCGCTTCCGACAGGCGCCGGCCCGTGGAGAACTGTCCGCACGGGCTCGGGCCAACCAAGCCAGGCTGCGGTCCTGGACCCGCGAATTCGATAGCCGCCGTCAGGCGTTCTCTCGAACAGCCATCGCCGCGCCGCGAACCGTTCGCGCACGAAATAAGGGAAAATGGTGCCGAGGCCCGCGCCAAGCACCACATCGGTGAAGTAGTGGATGCCGATGAAAACCCGGCTGAGCGCGACCCATACCGCCACCGTATAGAGCAGCACCCGCCCGCGCGGCCACAGAATGGCGAAGACCGTGGCGAAGGCGAAGATGGTGGTGGCGTGGCCAGAGGGGATGGACGCGTAGTCCGGCTGGAAGGAAAAGAGCTGGAACTCGAACTGGCCCACCGTGTCGAACAGTTTGGGCCGCGCGCGCCCCAATATATTCTTGAACAATGAGGCGATCAGCCCTGCCCCGCCGACGCTGACAAACACAAAACCGATCGTGCTGGCGATCAGCCCATAGGCCGCCGAATTCCGGAAGCCCACATGATTGCGCCGAAGCACGATGGCGAGCGCGATGGCAGCGCCCGTGGGGATCAGTATCCAATTCGACCGGCCAATATGAGTAACCGACCGGAAGAACTCGCGCGCGCCTGGCGACAAAGCGCGCGCCTGCTCCAGCAAGAAGGGATCGATCAACAGAATCCCGACTGCGAGCAGCGAAAATGCCAACACCAATTGCTCGACTATCGTGAGATGTTTAAGGCTCAAAATCGTGGTTCCCGCCGCGCCAGGGCTCTTGAATGCCAGCCGAGCGGGTCAGTGTCTACGCGACATTGGCCACCCTTGGCACCCGTTTTCCAAGCCAGATGAAATACATGTTGCGGGAGTAAATCACGAGCCCGGTGGCCTGGCCAAGGATGAAAACCACGTTAGGCGCGCAAGGCAATCCGGCTCGTCATCGACTCTAATCTAGTGATGAGAGTCGCCGGCACCCGAGCCGGCGGGAGCATTTGCGCGGACCGGAACGATAATTTCGATAGGGCCGGTATTGGCGAATTCGAGGATCAGCTTGAACTGGCCTCCGTCGGCAAGCGCCTCGTCGAGCCCCATGATCATAAGATGCATGCCACCGGGCGCGAGCTTGAGCGTTGCGTCGACCGCGATGGGAAAGCCACCCTTGGCCTCGCGCATCTGCATGATGCCGTCTGCTTTCATTGTAGTCTGATGCAGCTCAACAGACTTGGCCTCTGCCGAGCGCACGGCCACAAGGACATCGTCCTCGTCACCCTTATTTACGATAGTCATGTAAGCGGCCGTGGCCCTACCCTGCCCAATGGTCGGGCGCACCCAGACATCTGCGACTGCCACCCCGCTGGCCTCCGCAGCCCACACGGTCAAGGCGGCGAACAGCAAGGCTGCCACAGTCAACGTGAGGGCTATGCCGATTTCGGCCAGGTGCAACCTGGACATCCGGACTATTGCCTCCTCGGGGGAGATTCTCATCGATTGGCCTTTGCCGCGAATACGACCCCATATTTAGGGTGCGCCGCGCCAATTGTCTTGCGCCCTGGTGTCACGTGCGGCGCTCGGTCGCCGTCCGGCAGGGCCTGACGAGTTGCAATAAATTTAGCAAACCCAACGCCGGCCTAGGGCGTGACGGCCCGGCTCTCTGATACGACGACCGCATCGCGTTGGTCGTCGAGCCCTCCGTCACGGGAATCTTTGCCATATATGTCAGGGCGAAATTGAGCTACGCCGGTGCTATTGGCGAAGGCCGTGAGATAGACGAAGTGCACGGGCACGGAGTGCCGAAGCTTCACGTTCTTCCTCTTGCCGCTCGCAATCTGCGCCTCAACTTTGGCCTGACTCCAACCTTGAGGCCCAAGCAGCCATGCGGACAACTCGTATATTTTCTCGACACGGATACAGCCCGAGCTGAAGGCACGCAGACTCTGATTGAACAGGCGCTTCAGCGGCGTGTCGTGTATATAGACGGAGTGCCTATTCGGCATATTGATGCGGACCAGACCAAGCGCATTCTGCGGGCCCGGGGCCTGACGGAACTTATAGCTGACCGCTTTAGGCGAATTCCAATCGACCGTCGCTGGATCAATCGGCGCCGAACCCCAGCTCCGCATAACGTGGAACTTCTGCTTGGCAAAATAGGAGGGGTTCTTACGTATGGCGGGGATGAGGTCCTTACGCGCGATGCTGGCGGGCACGCTCCAGGTCGGAAAGAAATTCACCTCGATGATCCTGGCCGTCAATTGCGGCGACGCTCGTGACGGCTTGCCGACGATAACTGGGCTATCGAATACCAGCCGGCTCTTTTCAACCGCCTGTGCCGTATAGGCCGGCACGTTGACCAGGACATAGCGCGACGCCCTGTTGATCCTCATGTGCTTCTTGATACGCGGCACGTTCGTCTTCAGCTGACTCAAGCGCTCGACCGCTGTGACATTAAGGGCCTTGAGCGTGCGCCTATCGACGAAGCCGGAAACCCGCAAGCCATTGCGAATTTGGAACCGGGCAAGCCCGTCGCGGAACTCATCGTCAAATCTCGAACCCATGCGCGAGCCCGGTGGCAGATCGCCCTCGATGATGAGGTGCTTGCGAATGGTGGCAATCTCGGAACTGGCGTCACCGGGACGCAGCGTCGTATCTCCGCGAACTCTCGGCCAGCCGCCCGTGGCAACGATCTGCTCATACTGCACAATAGCCCGTTGCAGCCCGGCGACGGCGGCCTCGCTTACGAATGGCACGTCCATGCGATATTGCGAGATGAAGCGGTCACGGAGTGCGTCGCGCTTCGCCCGGCGACGGTCCTTGTCTTCTTGAGAGACCGGACCGCTATCGGTGAACACGCTATAGGAGTTGAATGGGTTGGCACGCGAAACGCTCGAATGCGCCAACAGCGCAACACCAGCGGCGACGCTTAGAAGCGCTATGGCGCTGACGGCGACTGGGAACTTAAATCGCCAAGACTTGGGCCGTGAAGACTTGGAAGAGCGGCGGAGAAGCGGGTCAAAGGCCATGCGTCAGCAAACTTCCGGGTTTCTGCCGGCCGCGAGGCGGACGGCAATGCTTGTTCACTCAGGCTACGCTTCCAACAAGCGCATGATTCCATGGCACAAACGCGGACGCGCAGTGCCCTTCTCCACCATTTTGGCTGATAGCCAGCAGGTGAGCGTCCGAACCCCTCAAAGACGGGTCACATCTTACGACTTCGGCGCCAACGCTCAAGTGCCCAAAACTGAGGCAGAGCGCCTGCACAGACACTCCGCGCTGAAATAGCGCGAAGTGCGGCCGCAGCGCTCATGTAGGCCAAAGGCCGGTAGCGCAAACTAAAGACTCCGATCAGCCCTCGCCTTTGAGGCCCTTCTCGAAATATTTGTGTACGATCTTGTCCTGGTTCTCGAGCAACCAGTCGATCGACGGCTCGTAGTTCATCGCCTTATGGATGGCTTGCGTCGTCGCCTTGCGATGAATGTCAAACAGCACCTGGTGATCGAGATCCTTGACGTCGACGATGCCCGGGTTGAGCCAGATCGAGACGATGATGCCGAGGTCGTTGGCCTTGTCCTTGGGGATGTCACCCGAGCGGACCGCATCGAGCACGCCCATGGCGGTGGCGTACTGCACCGTGCCCATGAGGATGTTCGTGTAGGCCGTGTTGTTGACGGTGACCTTGCTGACGCAGATGGTCGGCGGACGCACCATGACGTCAGTGTTGAGCAGCGCCAGCACGCGCGAGTGTCCCTTGACCTGGTCACCAAGAAGATTGGCGAAGGCGGTGCCGAACGGTCCGTCCATCTCGCCGATGGCCACTTCCGGCTCCGCGGCGGTGCCGGGCGGTCCGCCGGCGACAAGGCTCTCGCCCACTCTCATAACAATGCGATCAGACATGCTGTTTCCGTCTCCCGTGTTTCCGTGTTGGATTGGCCGGACTATGGCCGCGTGCTCCCCGCCCGGCAATGCTTTGAGCCGCGAAAAATCCGCGCGGCCGTCAGGCCCTCAAGTAGCGCAGAGGGCGATAGGGAATCCACAAACGAAAAAACCGCCGCGGAAAAATCCGGCGGCGGTTCTTGCGTCGTGGCGGCCATTTCTGGCGATGCCAACTCGTGAAAAAGGGGAACGCGCTAGCAAGCGCGCAATCTCGATGAGGGCTCTGGAGCCCGCCGCGCTCAAGGCCAAAGGCCGGTAGCGCGACATGGAAGCGCTCGTTCGACACAAGGCCGGAGCGCAACGTTGGTTTTGAAACTACCCTTAGCAAGCCTGGCGACGACCTACTCTCCCAAGCCTTAAGACTTAGTACCATCGGCGCTGGAGCTTTTCACGGCCGAGTTCGGGATGGGATCGGGTGTACACGCTCCGCCAAAATCACCAGGCCAGCAAAGGGCAGTTTCAAATCTGGTCTCAACATGCACCATCCAAATGCCCTCAAGTAGCGCAAAGCGCGGTAGGGCAAATAAAGATGGGCACTGACAATGAAAGCAATCAAGTCAATCGAGCTATTAGTACTGGTTAGCTTCACGCATTGCTGCGCTTCCACACCCAGCCTATCAACGTGGTGGTCTTCCACGGCTCTCAAGGGAGAACTAGTTTCGAGGTAGGCTTCCTGCTTAGATGCTTTCAGCGGTTATCCCGTCCGCACTTAGCTACCCTGCTGTGCCGCTGGCGCGACAACAGGTCCACCAGAGGTGCGTCCATCCCGGTCCTCTCGTACTAGGGACAGCTCCTCTCAATTCTCCTACACCCACGGCAGATAGGGACCGAACTGTCTCACGACGTTCTAAACCCAGCTCACGTACCACTTTAATCGGCGAACAGCCGAACCCTTGGGACCTGCTCCAGCCCCAGGATGTGATGAGCCGACATCGAGGTGCCAAACGATGCCGTCGATATGGACTCTTGGGCATCATCAGCCTGTTATCCC
>DAOVDX010000193.1 GCA_030669345.1 Methyloceanibacter sp.
GCATCGTTGGCTATCCCCTTGACGGTGAAACCATCGGGCAGCGCACATTCGATGGCAACGAGGCCTTTGCCATTTTTCCGGGAGACCTCCCCGCCGACCCAAAGAAGGCCCTGAAAGGCTGGCACACCGAGGACGGTGACATGCGTTTCGTGCGCTTCCGTCCGCCAGACCCCGTGGCGCTCCCGTCCGGGGGCTTCGCGCCCTTTCCCAATATCCGGCTCGACCGCGCCATCCAGGCCTTGATCGGAGACCGCCTCAAATGAGCAACAACACGCGCCGGAAGCCCACCGCGTTCCGGGTCGAAGAGGTCGAGGTCTTCGTACCGCCCGAGCCGGTACGCTCCGAGGAGCCGCCGCTGCCGGCACCACAGGTCCGGGCGGTGCCCGATCTCAAGCGCGGCTTAAAATGGGGCAGCATCTTTCTCGGCGCGCTCGGCGGACTGGTCAGCCTCATCGCTTCGCTATGGCTCTATGACTGGGTGCTGTCGCTCACCGCGCGGGACGACTGGATTGGTTGGGCGGCGGTCATCCTGCTCGGCCTCGTGCTCTTCGCGCTGCTCATGATCATCATTCGCGAAGCGGCGGGTCTCGTTCGTCTCGGGCGCTTGGGGAAAATCCGCCACGAAGCCGACAGCGCCGCGCGGCAAAACGACAAGACGCTGGCCATCGATGTCACGCGCCGCCTCAAGAGCTTTTATGCAGGCCGCGAAGACCTCGCTTGGGGGCTGGAACGGCTCGCCGAGCACGAACACGACATCATGAATGCGGAAGAGCTGTTGCGGCTTGATGAGCGCACGCTCATCGCACCGCTCGATCCCGTCGCCCGCAGCATCGTCGCCGCATCAGCCAAGCGCGTGTCGGTGGTGACGGCCGTCAGCCCGAATGCCGTGATCGACATGCTGTTTGTCGCCACGCAAAACTTACGCATGCTGCGCAAGCTCGCGACGCTCTATGGCGCGCGGCCCGGGATATTGTCCCTGCTCAAGCTCGCACGCATGGTGGTGACACATATCGTGCTGACTGGCGGCATCGCGCTCGGTGATGACGTGCTTCAGCAGGTGATTGGCCACGGGCTCACCGCCAAGCTCTCGGCGCGGCTTGGTGAGGGCCTGTTCAACGGGGCGCTCACCACACGTATCGGCATCGCCACGATCGATGTGTGCCGCCCCCTGCCCTATGTGGAACAGCGGCGCCCACGCTTCCGCGAACTGATCGCCGAGGTGGCAGGTCTTAAACAATAAGTCTTGGACAGTGAATCTTGGGCAGTGAATTTAGATCAGCTTAGGAGCTTGCAGCCGTCTACGGCGACCTTGTGCACGCTGCCGTCGTCAAAGCGCAACGTCATCTTGATCTCGTCGGCACAAGCCAACCCGCCCGCACTTATACGAAAGCCACTCGTCCGGTCGCTTGAGGCTTGCGACTGGGGCCGGATCGCCGGCGTGCTGAAATCGTAAGCGACGCCGACCAAGCGCTGCTTCATCGCGGCGGGCGGCTCCAGCCAAAGCTCGAAATGATAGAGCGGGCGGCTACGAGAGGTGCCTTTGATCTCGGTGACCTTGGCCTTCAGCCAGCCCCCGACATCACCGCTGTTTGGGAGTCGCACCGGTTGCAGTGCCGTTGGCTTCGTCCCGTCTGTGCGGGCCGCCACGGGCGTTGCCTTCAGCGGCGCAAACGGAATGGGCTCGACCGCATCCCAGGGAAGTTGTTCGCGCCCCTTTGAAAACTCCGCGAAAGCTTTCGGCTTCGCCTCTTTCTTATCGTTGGTCGACAGGTTCCAAATCAGCTCCGGGGGAATCTCGCTCAAGCCAGCGAGGTTCGGCTCCTCATCTTGCATTGGCTTTTTGGGAAGCACCGGCGCGAGCATCGTCGCCAAATGGCGTGACGCGGAGCCAACTTCTACCTGGTCGAGCTTGGCAATGACGGTCTCGCCGCCGGGTTTTGTTTGCTGACTGGCTTTGGGCTGCTGGCCAGCTTGGACCTTGGTCTGCGTCTTGTCGTTCACGCCCGAACTATGGATATCTTCGGTCGCAAAGAGATGCGCGGCGGACAATGCCACGCCCCCGAATATAGCTAGACCGGCAAGCGAGGCGACGCGGATATTGCGAGCGCCAAAGACGCTGGCCACATTAAGCCACGACTTAGCTGCAACCGCCTTAAGTGCGACCACCTTGGCTGCAAACGCCTTATGCACAACGGTCCGCATGACGCGCAAAGTCCCCTCTTTGAAAATCATACCACGCCGGCACGGGGGCGCCAGAGAAACGCCACGCCGGCTTGAAAACACGCACGCTTTTTTCGGGACGTCACCGCGTCTTTAGGCAGTTCCTTTGGCTCTCTGCAGAACGCGGTTTTGCACGTCCCGGTGGATAGCGGGGATAATCGCCTCGTTTCAGATGCGCGCCCGGTGCGTTGCGCTATCCTCAGAATTGTGAGTTGGCCGTTTGTGGAAGGTGCTGGTGGAGAGATCTGAAGGTACCGGGAAACAGTCGGAAGGCTCGCTAGGGTAAGGCAAGCCTGAGGTCGTCCAGAGCCATGGACGGCTCAAGGCGGAGGGAAGTTA
>DAOVDX010000077.1 GCA_030669345.1 Methyloceanibacter sp.
CTCCACGACTTCAGCGGCTTCGGCGTCGAGCTCCTCCGCCGTGGGGTCGAATTCTCCCGTGGCTGGATCGGCCGCTAAGATATCTCCGATCGGATCGCTGGCTAAGCCGTCGGGTCCGGTCGCCGGCAACAAGATTTCGCCCTCACGGGGAACAGAAGTGCTCGGGACGATGGGCCTGGTGGGTTTGATTTCCGGCGCCCTTACGGCTGCAGCGGCCCTTGCAGCTGCAGCCCTCTTCGCGGCCGCTCTCTCTGCCGCGGCTTTCGCCTCAATCCTTGCCGTGGCAGCCCGTTCGGCCTTGGCTCTGGCTTCGGCGGCGGCCCGCGCTTTAGCAGCCTTTCGCGCCGCGGCCTCAGCCGCCGCAGTCGCTTTTGCAGCGGCGGCTGCTCTGGCTTCGGCGGCAGCCCTTTCCTTTGCAGCCTTCTCGGCGGCAAGTTTCACGTCCGCTTCGATCTTCTTTCTGGCGGCCCGCTCGGCCGCGGCTTTCGCTTCGGCTGCCGCGCGCTCCTTCGCCGCCTGATCCGCAATGGCCTTGGCTTGCGCAGCCGCCTTGGCTTCGGCTTCCGCCTTCGCCTCGGCGATGGCTCTTGCTTCCGAAGCCGCCTTCTCCTTGGCGGCGGCCTTCTCCGTCTCGGCTTTGGCCTTGGCCGCGGCCTTGGCTTGCGCAGCCGCTTTGGCTTCCGCCACGGCTTTCTTTTCGGCGGCGATCTTGGCGTCAGCAGCGGCTTTGGCTTTAGCCGCAAGCTTAGCCTCAGCCGCAGCCTTTGCTGCCGCCACAGCTTCAGCCTTCTGCCGGGCAGCCCTCTCGGCGGCGGCCTTTATCGCCGCGGCTTCGGCTTCCGCGACGGCTTTCTCGGCGGCAGTCTTCTCCTCCGCAGCACGCTTCTCTTCAGCAGCCTCCTCGGCTTCGGCGGCCCTGGCGTCCAGCGGAGGAGCAGTCTTGCCACTCACATCGAGAGTTTCGAGACGCTCAACGTCCTCTTGCATACGCCGGATGGTGAGATAGCTCTCGATGGCCGCCGTATCGACAGCGGGCGAAACCTCGTCCGCTCTATCGAGTGTGCCGGCAAATACCACGGTCACCGGAGGCACATCCTTGTTGCCCGCGTCGGTCAGCCGCATCAGCCATTCGCTATCGAGCTTGAGGCTCGCCAGTTCCAAATAGGCGTTCACGCCAGTCTCGGCACCGGTGCTAACGAGGCTTGTAGACGCAAGCCGCAGACTGCCGTTCTTGACCTCGAAGGCGATCTCTGCCGGAGCATATTTGTAGGTGCCCTTGGTCAACATTTCGCGGAGCTTCCTGGTATCCGCGTCGATCTCCGCCTTAGTGGCCTTGGTATTAGCCCCGGCTGCCTTGGCCGCCATGCGCCGCAAGGGCCCAGCATTCAACGCGAGCAGCGTACCGCCACCAAGCGATATCGACCCTGTGCCGCTCAAGCCGGCAACCACGCCGGGCGGGCTCAAACCCTCCCCTTCCACGGCAAAACCAAGATCGAAAGGCCCCGTGGCAAGGATCTGACCAGTAACGGCCTTCGAAAGGTATTCGAGCCTCCCACCCTTGAGGTCGGCTTCGACTGTCAGACTTGCGCCGCCGCCGCGCGGCGACAGAACGCCTGAGGCAGCGAAGTCCCCGCTGAACAGGCCGCCCTCAATATTGGTCACGGCCAGCCCATTACTGTCCACGCGCGCCGTGAGCGTTGCGTCGGAAACTTGGAAGGGCTCCCCGAGCGCCAGCGTCTTGGTCTTCAGAGTCACGTCGCCTTCGACATTCTCGATGATCCCAAGCGCAAACCCGCGAGCCGGCCAGACCTCGGCGGCGTCCTCGCCAACCGAGCCCAGCATCTCCTCAGTCGACTCCGTACGTTCCCAGGCAACGAGCGGACCAAGAACTGCGGGCAGAGATACGCGGTCGGCCTTCGCCGTGATGCTGAAGCGGGTCTTATCGTCGCCAATCTTGAAATGGGCTGTGCCGTCGATGGCGTCGCCGCCAATCTCGGCGTTGACCGCGTCGAAATCGAGGGTGCCGCCCTCTTTGACCACATTGGCGCTGAGGCTGAGGGGCACGCCAGCGGCGCTTGGCGGCGCATCGAGACCGATCAATGGCAGCGCCAGGCTGGCATCCTGCGTAACGATGGAAGCCTGACCGTCCAAGGCGAGGCCGAACTCCTTCAGAGCGCCCTCACCCTCAAACGTCAGCTGCATGGCCGCCGTTTCAAGCGCCGCGCGGCCCGTGAGCTTCGTGGCCGGAATGCCGCTGAGCTTCACCGACAAGCTTCCCTGTGAACCGGCGACCTCGGCGAGACGGTCTTGCGGCAGGTCCGGGAATAACAGCACCAGCAGCGCCTGAGGCCGATCACCCGTAACGCTGCCATCCACATCAATCTCCGCCTCGGCGGGCTTTCCGGGCTCACCTTTGGCGCGCGCGGTGAGTTTGATATCGGAACCGCCGATCTGACCATTCAAATCGAGCGAGGCCTTGGTGACATCGCCATCAGGACCGGCAATGAGACCGGCGCGAATGTCGAAGGGCGTCAGCGCCGAAAGATGCTTTGACTTGGCGACGTCATCGGGGAACCCAAACAGATCGGCTAACACGCGCAGGCTGTCAGTCGTCTGCGCCTGAAGATTTAGATCGACGCGTCCCGAGGGCGCATCGGCGACATCGGCAATGCTGCCATTGCTATTCAACGTAATGGCGCCCGGAGCGGCGAAATCGAGCTGCTCGATCGCCAGCGTGCCGTCGAACAGACTGAGCCGCGCATCGAGCTTGCCGGGCGGAATGTTCGGCAGAAGAAGTTCGCCGACCTTCAAGGTCGCGCGCACGTCATCATCGCGAAGCTGCGTGAGGAGGCTCGTTCCGCCGCTGCCGGACGCGGACGCAGCCTCCCCGTTGGCCGAGAACCATGCGCGCCAGATCGGGCCATCGCCCAGCATTTCCCGCAAATCGAGACGATCGCTGTCGAGGTTCACTTCGATTAGGTTCCGCGTGCCGGCTTGATAATGGAGACGTCCGCGGAACTCGGTGTCGCTCACCTCGCCCTTAGCGTCGGCCAGTTTCAGTTCGCCGTCACCGACGGTGGTGAAAGCCGAAAACGAAAAGTCTCCAACAGAGCTTTGTCCGGTCAGATCGCGGTCGCCGGCGGCCCAACGGGTCAACGCCCGCAGGCCCGAGCCCTCAAGCTCGATCGGACCGGCGAAGAGCGGTCCAATGTCGCCATGCTTCAGACTGCCTGAAACAGTGATGGCATTGTCGCCTGGAAGCACGGCCTTCAAACGCTCGATGGTGACGCCGCCGTCCCGCGCGACGAGCGACAGGTCGAGGTCACCGATAAGATCGCCGCCCAGGCCCGCTTGTTCGATATTGAGAGTCAGCGCGCCTTCCCCGATTGTTGCCGCCTCCTCAAGCATCCACTCGGCGAACATGTACAAGACAGCAGCGGGCGACGGCTTCTTGCCCTCGCCCGACACGCCGAACAATTCATCGAGATCGATCCACCGCGCGTTGAGGCGGCCTTTGGCCTTGAACGGCTTACCGAAGTCGAGCGCGAGGTCGCCGGTGAAGATTTGCGGACGACCATGGGCGTGTACCGTCAATTCGAATTCAGGCAGCTCGGCACGGTCTGGCGTCGCGCGAAGCCTGCCCTTCAGTTCGAGGAAAGATGCCGTGCTCCGAGGGCTGCTCGACGCGGGCCGTGGCTTTGACTGCGGCGTCGGGGCCGCATCATCCGTAACCTGATCCTTGCCCTCCTCCATGGCCGGCGCGACCGCCGCAACAGCGTCCATGTCGGTCAAGCGCATGCGAATGGTGCCGTCATAGGCGGGCCTGGTGCCGAGCCCGACCACGCCACCATCGAGTTGGTAGCTCGCGTTATGGAGGGGATCGCCGACCGATGCCTTGAGGCGGAATTTCCCGGCGGCATCCATCTGGCCCGTAGACAAGCGAAGCGTCTGGCGACGGTCTTCGAAGTCGTAGTCAGCTGAAACTTTGTAAGGGCCCGACAAGGACGGGGCGCTCGCCTCGCCATCGATATTGGCAAAGACGAATTTCGGAACGCCATCCTTGATAATCTCGACGGTTCCGCCAATCACGTGGACCGAGTCGAGCAACACCGTCTTTGGCGCGAACGGCATGGCCGCGCCCGGCCGACCGACACCACCCCAATTCCCGGTGCCGTCGTCGTTGATCGCGAGCCGCAAGACAGGCTCGACAATCGTAAGCTGGTGCGCCTCCACGGTGCCGGTGAACAGCGACCCGATACTGAGCCGCGCCTCTAAGGACTTCGCCTCGAGGAACGGCTCGTCGAGGCTCCCGTTCTCGTTCGCCACCTTCACATTGTCGAATTTCAGCTCAGGCGCCGGCAACAGCACGAGATGCACGTCGCCATCGATCTTCACCTCGCGGCCGAGCAGCTTCGCGGCTTGCGTCTCAAACGCAGGACGATAGTCGTTCCAATCGATGAAGAGCGGCGCAGCAAAAAGCGCGCTCAGCACCAGAATGAACAACGCCGTCAGTGTGAGCAGAAGCGAGTTCACCGATATCTCAGCCTAAGGGTCGGGTCTGGGCGCATTATCAAAAGACAACGCGATAAGGATGCGAGCCGGCCCCGGCGCCCGCGACGCGTCGTTATGGTATCGCAAATATCTTGCCGGGATTGAGGATATTCAGCGGATCGAGCGCCTTTTTTATGGCAATCATGACATTAACACCTAGCCCATGTTCGGCTGCCAGATAGTTAATTTTTCCCTGTCCGATGCCATGTTCTCCCGTGCAGGTGCCCTCCGCGGCAAGGGCCCGCTCGACCAGGCGATTGAGAAATTCCTGAACCCGGCCGCGTTCTTCGGTATCAGCCGGGTCGATCAGGGGCAGCACATGGAAATTTCCGTCCCCCACATGGCCCACAATCGGGGCCAGCAGCCCTAATCTCTCAATATCCTGCCTTGTCTCGGCAACGCAGGCCGCCAGCGCGGAGATCGGCACACAAACATCGGTGGCAATGAGCTCGGTTCCGGGCTTCAGGCCACGGGCCGCCCAATAGGCATCGTGGCGGGCTTGCCAGAGCTTATTGCGATCCTCGGGCCGCTCTGCCCATTGGAGCTCCCCACCCCCCTCATCCCGGGCGATAGCCGCGAAGCTCTCGACCTGCTCGCGGGTGCCGGCCTTGCTGCCGTGGAACTCTAAGAACAGGGTCGGCCGTTCGGGCAGGTCAAGATGGGAATAGGCATTGCAGGCGCGTATCTGCACCTCGTCGGCAAGCTCGATACGGGCCAGCGGCAGCCCCATCTGGAGCGCCGTGATGGTGGCATTGCAGGCGCCTTCGATTGTTTCGAAGGCACACACGCCGGAGAGGATGGTCTCAGGCGTGCCGTAAAGCCGGAGCGTGAGGGAGGTGATGATGCCGAGCGTACCTTCGGAGCCAATCAGGAGATGCGTCAGGTCGTAACCCGCCGCCGACTTGCGGGCTCTGCCCCCGGTCGTAACGATACTGCCATCGGCCAGCACGGCGGTGAGGCCAAGCACGAGGTCACCCATGGTGCCGTACCGCACGGCATTGGTGCCCGATGCACGCGTCGCGGCCATGCCACCAAGGCTTGCATCCGCGCCAGGGTCGACGGGAAAGAATAAACCTGTGTCTCGGAGATGCTCGTTAAGGGCTTTGCGGGTGACACCGGGCTCCACCACGCAATCGAGATCCGCCTCGTGTACCGCCAGAACTTTGTTCATGCGCGAGAGATCTAGCGACACGCCGCCGAAGGGCGCATTGAGATGACCTTCAAGCGACGTGCCTGTGCCAAATGGGATGACGGGCACGCGCGCTTCAGCACAAAGCGTCACCACTTCGGAAACCTCTTCGGTAGTCTCGGCAAATATGATGGCGTCGGGCGCTTGGACCTTGACCCAGGTGAGCGTGTTGGCGTGTTGCTCCCGCAGCGTCTGGTTCTGCGAGAAGCGGTCGCCGAAGCGCGCGGAAAGAGCGGCGAAGAGAGCCTTTTTGGCTTCCTCCGATGGCTGCGTTCCCGTCTCTGCCATGACCGTAGACATAGCTTGCAGTCTATAGGGTTAGACCGCCGCGACGCCAATGACCGCCGCGTAATGGCAGCTTGCCGCCGACAACACGAAGCCATGCCAGATGGCGTTCTGGTAAGGCAGCCGGCTCCATAGATGAAAGACGATGCCGACGGTATAGAGAACGCCGCCAACCATGAGCAGCGTCAGCACACTCGCCGGCAAGGCCGACTGGAGCGGCGCCCAGGCGGCCAGCACCGCCCAGCCCTGGACCAGATAGAGCGCCGTCGACAACCCGTCGAGATAGCGTGGCGCGAAGAGCTTAAGGGCGATGCCCATCGCCGCCATGGTCCACACCACGGCCAGCAGGCCAAGCCCCCAGGCATTGTTCATTTTGAATAGGACGAAGGGTGTGTAGGTGGCAGCAATCATCAGGAAGATCGCGGCATGGTCCAACCGGCGAAGAACTTCCTTCACCTTGGGGCGAACCGCGAGATGATAGCCAGCCGAGAAGCCGAACGTCGCCACCAGCGCAACGCCATAGATCGCAAGCCCCAGCACCATCAACGACGTGTCGGTTGTCTGGATACCGATGACCAAAAGCGCGGCCAAGGCCGCGAGGCTGGCGCCCACACCAATGACATGGAGTGTGCCGTCGGCCACACGCTCGCCCAAGCTATATTGCGGAATTACCACGCAGCCACCATTGCTCGCTGTGCTGGACAGGTTTGAATCAACCATTATGGCCCAGACTACCGAGGCATGTGGCGGCCGTGAGGCGCGAACACAAGTGCTCGCAGCCATCGCCCGGCTCCCTTGAGCGCCCCTTGGCTTCAGCCAAGAGAACCGGCGACAACAAAACGATCGTGAAAGTCAGGAGTGCTAGTTGCCGCAGGCAACCGCGCCAGCAGTGCACACATAGGGCACCACGACACCCTTCCAACACTGGGAATAGGTCTTCGAGTTCACCACGTTAGGCTTAAGCAGCATGTCGGGCGTGACCACCGGGCGTACGGATTTCCAGAACGGGTCCGGCTTCACGCGCCTGGCGCGGAGCGTCACGTATTTCCAGCCATATTGGCGCTTGAGCGCATTGGCGCTGTCGATGGCATTCTGATGCGCCGCCTTTGCCGCCAGCGCCTTCGAGCTGGCGCTGTTGGTGGCTCTGATCAGCTGGCAAGCGGCCTGCGCTGGCTGCATACCAACAAACACAAACCCGGCAACGGCGAGCGCCGCGGCACTTACCCTCAAAAGTCGAAGCATTGTCCTATCTCCCAAGACCCATGGTCGTGGATTTCCTTTTGGCAGTGCTGCGCAACAACCGCAAGAGTCGTAGCGGATTTGTCGTGCAATTTTTGTCCACTACGACTTTTTCGCCACGCAAACCTGCCTAATAAATTGGCGAAAGCAACCAAGCCACAACCCCTTACACGCGCAAGTAGTGCCGTGCGTGCATACGGCCAGCCTGATTCGCCGGCACACGGGCCCTTCCTTCCGCAAGCGCGCTGGGTGCTATAGTTCAGCTTCATGCCAAAGATTCGCGGAACAGCAGCCGAGGCGCCCTCCCCGCCGGACGGGCCGGAAGCGCAGCCCGCTGAGACGCTTTCCGTGTCCCAGCGCGCCATGCGCCGGCGTCCGGTCGCGTATCTCGATGCGCTGAACACCGAACAGCGGGACGCGGTGGAGAGCCTCGAAGGACCGCTATTGGTGCTGGCTGGCGCCGGGACCGGCAAGACCCGCGTGCTCACAACCCGCATCGGCCACATCCTCAGCCAAGGCCGCGCCCACCCTTCGCAGATCCTCGCCGTCACCTTCACCAACAGAGCGGCTCGGGAAATGAAGACGCGGGTGAGCAACCTCATCGGCGGCGCGGTCGAGGGCATGCCGTGGCTCGGCACCTTCCACGCCATCGGCGTCAAGATCATCCGCCGCCATGCCGAGCTAGTGGACTTAAAGCCGTCCTTCACGGTGCTCGATACCGACGACCAGATTCGGCTCATCAAGCAGCTACTCGCGGCCGAGAATATCGACGAGAAGCGCTGGCCCGCACGCATGCTCGCCGCGATGATCGACGGGTGGAAGAATCGCGGACTGGTGCCAAAGCGCGTGCCCGATGGCGAGAGCTTTTCTTTTGCAGATGGCAAGGCGCGCGATCTCTACGCGTTTTATCAGCGGCGCCTCAAAGAACTGAACGCCGCCGATTTCGGCGATCTCTTGCTTGAGAATTTGCGGTTGTTCCAGGAGCACCCCGACGTGCTCGAAAAATATCAGCAGCGCTTCCGCTACATGCTGGTGGACGAGTACCAAGACAGCAATGTCGCCCAATATCTATGGCTGCGGCTGTTGGCCCAAGGCAGCAGCAATATCTGCTGTGTCGGTGACGACGACCAATCGATCTATGGCTGGCGCGGCGCCGAGGTGGACAACATCCTGCGCTTTGAGAAGGACTTTCCGGGCGCCAAGGTCATCCGGCTCGAACGCAATTATCGCTCCACCGGCCATATCCTCGGCGCGGCGTCCGGGCTCATCGCTCATAATGAAGGCCGCCTCGGCAAGACGCTGCATACCGATGATGATGATGGCGAGAAGGTCGAGGTCGAAGGCTGCTGGGACGACGAGGAAGAAGCCCGCATTATCGGCGAAGATATCGAGCAGCTTCAACGGCAGGACCAAAGCCTGAACGAGATTGCTGTTTTGGTGCGGGCCAGTTTCCAGATGCGTGCTTTTGAAGACCGCTTCATCACGCTCGGGCTCGATTACCGCGTGATCGGTGGCCCGCGTTTCTATGAGCGTCAGGAAATCAAGGACGCCACGGCCTATTTCGAGGTGACGCTCAATGCAGCCAACGACCTCAAATTCGAGCGTATCGCCAACACGCCGCGGCGCGGCCTCGGCGAGGCGAGTTTCAAATCGCTGCATCAACTGGCGCGCGCGCAAGGCGTACCGCTGTTCCAGGCGGCGCGACTGATCGTCGAGACGGAAGAGTTGAAGCCGAGGGCGCGCAAGGCGCTTCTCGACCTGATCTCGGCCTTCGACCGTTGGCGCTCGCTGATCGATACCATGCGCCATACCGAGCTTGCCGAGCTGATCCTCGATGAGTCTGGCTACACCGCCATGTGGCAAGCTGATCGGTCGCCCCAAGCACAATCAAAGCTT
>DAOVDX010000014.1 GCA_030669345.1 Methyloceanibacter sp.
CGCCCACGCTTTCGACAAAGGCGAGCGCATCCATGTAGTCCTCCAGGCACAGCATGGATGGCGTGTTGATGGTCCCGCCCTCGAACAAATCGGTCATCAGCCTGCCGTTGTGGGTCAAGCGGAATAGCTTCGGCAGCGGCCAAGGCGGCGTATAACTTTCAAGCCGTTCGATGGCCCGCGGCGACAGGATCAGCATGCCATGTTGCGCCTCGCCGCCGAGCGCCTTCTGCCAAGAGAAGGTCGCCACATCGAGCTTTGGCCAATCGATATCTTGCGCGAACACTGCGGAGGTCGCATCGCAAATGGTCAGTCCCTCGCGATCGGCCGCGATCCAATCGCCGTTCGGCACGCGCACGCCCGACGTGGTTCCGTTCCAGGCGAACACCACGTCACGGTCGAACTTCACTTCGGAGAGGTCTGGTAGGTTGCCATAGGCCGCCAGCAGTGGGCGAATGTCGGTGAGCTTGAGTTGCTCGACAATGTCCGTGACCCAATCACGGCTGAACGCTTCCCAAGCCAGCACGTCCACACCTTTAGGACCGAGCAGCGACCACAACGCCATCTCCATCGCGCCCGTGTCCGAGGCGGGCACCAGCGCCACGCGATAGTTGTCAGGCAGCTTGAGCAGCGCGCGGGTCTTCAGCAGCGCCACCTCGATCCGCGCTTTGGTTTCCGGCTGACGGTGATTGCGGCCAAGCAGCGCCGCCTTAAGGCCATCGAGCGACCAGCCGGGATGCTTGGTGCACGGGCCCGAAGAGAAGCGCGGATTGGCGGGGCGTTTCGCCGGCTTTGGCGGCAGGGTCAAAACATTCTCCTAAAAAAACCAACGGCTTCACAAAGAAAAACCGCCCGTCGAAATGACGAGCGGCAAAGGCTAGCAGTCTAGCGTGGTGGGGGGCTACCTAAACGCGATTGGCATCGGCGCGACGGGTTGGCGTCCAAGCTTCCAGCGCATGCCGAGCATTAAGTCGTGCGAATTGATGTCTTCGATCTCCAAGCTCCGATAGGAACTGGAACCGTCAAACGCCGTCACCCGGCCGCTCCGCGCATCGCCGAGATCGGTGTAGCGATAGGACAGGTCGATGGTGACGGAAGGATTGACCTCATAGGCAAGACCGCCATGCGCCGCCCAGGCAAAATTGGTCTCGGTGTTGTCCGCTCCGTAGAACACGCTTGAGTTCGGAACGTTCACATCCTTGAGGCCAAGCACGGACACCGAAGCGAAACCGACACCACCGCCAATATAGGGCGTGATGCAAAAATAGGTGCCGAGATCGATATAGGCGTTGGCGAGGCCGACCCAGCTCTCGATGTCGGCGGTATATTCGTTCGTCCCGGGCAGGAAGGTGCCGTCGGCGTCATTGCTGGCGCGACTGAAAGTGCCGTTGCCGCCAGGGTACCGATCCTGAGCGATGAACAGGGAGCTGCCGCGATATTCACCAGTGATGTCGAAGCGCAGCCAGCTGTTGAACTCGTAGCCGATGCCCACACCGAACAGCGTCGAACTTTTGATGTCCTTGTGGAACACGTCAAAATCGTTGAACTCGTAGAGCTCGGAATGGATCCCACCAACCGTCGGGTTGGCGGCGCCAACAAAGCCCTTCAAATAGATCGGCCCCGTGCAGCCGATGCAAGGCGCTGCCATCGGAAGCGGCGGCGGCATTGGAATGCCGAGATCGGCGGCAAAAGCGCCTGCCGTCGGGCCCATAATCAAAGCAAGTCCTAAAATAGATGAGCGAATATGTGCCATCTGAATATCCCTTCTGACATCGGCACAGCGGTCCAACCTTATGAGGCTTGGGCGCGCTGTCCGTCTCACCAGGGATTGTCAGCGGATATGGTTAATCGAGCCCTAAGGAACGTGCCAGACCGGGACAGCTATTGTCCTCGCGGCAAAAAGGATAATTCGGCGCGCGTACCCCCCATAGGACGGGCTGAAAAGGCTTCTATGATGGGCTGTGAGTGGTGGGAAGCTTAGGCCGCAGCGGCGTCGGATAAAGCGTGGACGATGTCAGAAACGACATTCTTGACCAGCCCGGCATCGTCGCCCTCGGCCATGACCCGAATGACCGGCTCCGTGCCGGACGGACGGATGACCAGCCGGCCTGCGGTGCCGAGCCTCGACTTACCGTCGGTGATCGCCCGCTGGACGCTCACATTGTCGAGCGGCTTGCCGTGCTTGTAGCGGACATTCTCTAGGATTTGCGGCAACGGCTCAAAGCGATTGCAAATCTCGCTCACGGGCTTGCCGCTCTGCGCCACCACGGCCAGGATTTGCAGCGCGGTCACGAGGCCATCGCCCGTGGTGGAGAAATCCGACAGCACGATATGGTCGGACTGCTCGCCGCCAACATTGTAACCATGCTGGCGCATATACTCGACCACGTAGCGATCGCCGACTGGCGTCCGCGCAAGCCCAAGGCCCAAATCTTCCAGATAGCGCTCCAGGCCGAGATTAGACATCACCGTCGCCACCACGCCGCCACCGGCGAGACGCCCGCGCCTCAGCCAAAACTCGCCGATAACCGCCATCAGCTGGTCGCCGTCGATGATGGAGCCCTTCTCGTCCACGATGACCACGCGATCCGCATCGCCATCGAGGGCAATACCGATATCGGCACGCACCTCGCCGACCTTGCGGATCAGCCTTTGCACCGCGGTCGAGCCGCAATCTTTATTGATGTTCAAGCCATTGGGCTCGACACCGATCTTGATGACGTCGGTCCCGAGCTCCCACAGCGCCTCCGGCGCCACCTTGTAGCCTGCGCCATTGGCGCAATCGATCACCGCCCGAATGCCGTCGAAGCGAACATTTTTGGGCAGAGTGCGCTTGGCAAACTCGATATAGCGTTCGCGCGCGCTGTCGATGCGCTTGGCGCGGCCGATCTTCTCGGGCATGGCCAGGAGCGCGCTCAAGTCGCCCTCCATCAGCCCTTCGATCTCGGCCTCCTGCTCGTCGGACAGCTTGTAACCGTCGGGACCGAACAGCTTGATGCCGTTATCGAGGAAAGGGTTATGCGATGCCGAAATCATCACACCGAGGTCGGCGCGCAGCGACCGGGTCAACATGGCAACGGCCGGCGTCGGCAGCGGGCCGAGCTGGAACACGTCCATACCCACGGCGGTGAAGCCCGACACGAGTGCGGACTCGATCATGTAGCCGGAAAGACGGGTGTCCTTACCGATCACCACGCGATGACGGTAGGAGCCATTGGTGAAAACCTTGCCGGCGGCCATGCCGACCTTCAACGCCACTTCCGACGTCATCGGATACGAGTTGGCGCAGCCACGGATTCCGTCCGTGCCAAAAAACTTGCGAACCATCTCGGATATTCCCCCGTCTACGCTACGAACCGGCGCCAGTCCCACATAGGGTCTGTCTGGCCCGGCACCAGATTATGCTACTCTTGATGGCCTGGATGGGTTCAAAAAGTGTAAGCAAAGATTACACATAGTGGTCCAGGACCATAAAATTTTCCTTATTTTTCAGTGCCGAACATGCTGGCCCGCCAGACATCGAGCGCTTGGCGGGTCCCCGCGACGTCATGCACCCGCAAGATCTGCGCCCCTTGCGCCGCCGAGGCAATAGCCGCCGCGTGGCTGCCCGGCTCGCGAGACCGTGGGTCACGCGCCTGGCCAAGCCCGCCAATGAAGCGTTTGCGTGAAGCGCCGACGAGAAGCGGCACGCCAAGACCGTGGAACAGGCTGATATTCGCGAGCACCGTCAAATTGTGGGCGAGCGTTTTGCCAAAGCCAAGTCCAGGGTCCGCGGCGATGCGCGCCCGCGATATACCAGTCGCCACGCAGGCCTCAATGCGCTCTTCGAGATAATCGAACACCTCGAGCGCCACGTCGTCATAGGCGGGGTCGTCCTGCATGGTCTTGGGCTCGCCCTGGGCATGCATCAGCACGACGTCGAGCCCTGCTTCCGCCGCGACAGCCATACATTCTGGGTCATAAGAGAGCGCCGACACGTCATTCAGAATTTTGGCGCCGGCTTCGGCAGCCGCCTTGGCCACAGCACTTTTGCGCGTGTCGATGGAGATGACCGCAGGAGAACCAGCAAGGCCTTCGAGTACCGGCACCACGCGGGCAAGCTCATCGTTGTGCTCAACCGTGTCGGAGCCGGGCCGCGTGGACTCACCGCCAATGTCGACGATCGCCGCGCCTTCTGTCGCAAGCCCGGCCGCATGGGTGATCGCGCCTTCGGTCGTGTCGTAGAGACCGCCATCGGAGAACGAATCCGGCGTAACGTTGACGATGCCCATGAGCGCCGGGCGCGACAGCTCTAAGCCGGCGAAAGGCGGCCGTGGCGACGTCACGCGCGCAAGCACCGTGGCGAGATCGGCGTCACGCACGTCCTTCAGCGTGGCCGCCGCGGTCAGCTGCCGCCGCGAATTGCTAGCGTCGCCCTCAATCAGCACCGCTGTCGTAAAGGCAATAGGGCCACCCGCCAAATGCAGAGCCAAGCCGTCCTCGACGGCGGCATCCGCCGGCGGCCCGTAGAGCAACCCGATGGGCCTAAGATAGAGCTTTCCGTCAGCCATCCAGCGTTGAGCCTTTACACAAAGCATCATGCCCGACACGAGGCCGGGCATGAGCAAATCTTCGTTCGGTAGTCGGCCCCAGTCTTTACGTCTGGGGTTGGGGTTCCATGCCCCCGCTACCGGTGTCCGGCTCCGGCGGCTTTTTACCGGCCGTGGGCACGGCCGATGCCGGCCCCGGACGCACTGTATCGTCGGTGTCGTCTTCGCGTACCGGCGGCTTGCCGTTCAACAGGTCCTTGATCTCCTTGTCGGTCAGGGTCTCGTATTCGAGCAACCCCTTGGCGAGCGTATGAAGATCATCGAGATTCTCGGAGATAATCTTCCGTGCCGACTCTAAGCCCTCGTCGACAAAGCGGTGGATCTCCTCGTCGACAATGGTTTGTGTCTCGTCGGAAAGATTCTGCCGCCGCGTGACGGAATGGCCAAGGAACACTTCTTCCTCGTTATCGCCATAAGCCAGCGGGCCGAGCTTATCGCTCATGCCGAACTGCGTGACCATGGCGCGCGCGAGCTGCGTCGCCATCTTGATGTCCGACGACGCACCCGAGGTGACCTTATCGTAGCCGAACACGATCTCTTCCGCCACGCGTCCACCCATAGCGACGGCGATGTCCGCCTTCAGCCGGGCGCGGGTATGAGAAAGGATGTCGCGCTCCGGCAGGCGCATGACCATGCCGAGCGCCTGGCCACGCGGAATGATGGTCGCCTTGTGAACAGGATCGGACTCCGGCCGATGCATCGCCACGAGCGCGTGTCCGCCTTCGTGATAAGCCGTCAGCGACTTCTCCTCATCGGTCATCACCATGGAGCGGCGCTCGGCGCCCATCATCACTTTATCCTTGGCGTCCTCGAACTCGGCATGGGTGACGACGCGCTTCGAGCGGCGCGCCGCGAGCAACGCCGCCTCGTTGACGATATTGGCCAAGTCGGCGCCAGAAAAACCCGGTGTGCCGCGCGCGATGAGGTGCAAATCGACGTCCGGTGCGAGCGGCACCTTCCGCACATGAACCTTGAGGATCTTTTCGCGGCCAACGATGTCCGGACGTGGCACCACCACTTGGCGGTCGAAACGGCCAGGCCGTAGCAAGGCAGGGTCGAGCACGTCGGGGCGGTTGGTCGCGGCGATGAGGATGACGCCCTCATTCTCCTCAAACCCGTCCATCTCGACGAGAAGCTGATTCAAGGTCTGCTCACGCTCGTCATTGCCGCCGCCGAGCCCGGCGCCACGATGGCGGCCAACGGCGTCGATCTCATCGATGAAGATGATGCAAGGCGCATTCTTCTTCGCCTGCTCGAACATGTCGCACACACGCGATGCGCCGACACCGACGAACATCTCAACAAAGTCGGAGCCCGAGATCGTGAAAAAGGGAACATTGGCTTCGCCGGCGATGGCCCGGGCGAGCAACGTCTTGCCGGTGCCCGGAGGGCCGACCAGAAGCGCGCCGCGCGGAATGCGTCCGCCAAGCTTTTGGAACTTCTGCGGGTCGCGAAGGAACTCGACAATCTCTTGCAGGTCGTCCTTGGCCTCATTGACGCCGGCGACATCATCGAAGGTCACGCGCCCATGCTGCTCGGTGAGCAGCTTCGCCTTGGACTTTCCGAAGCCCATGGCGCGGCCACCACCCGACTGCATCTGACGCATGAAGAAGATCCACACGGCGATCAGGAGCAACATGGGGAACCAGGAGATCAGCACACCGAACAGTGAGGGGACGTCCTCCTCTGACGGCTTGGCGGTGATTGTCACACCCTTTTTGGTCAGCTTACCGACCAGATTGGGGTCGTTTGGGGCATAGGTCTGGAACGTCCGGCCATCGGTGAGATGCCCGGATATCTGATTACCGGCGATAGTCACGTCCTGGACGTTGCCAGCGTCAACCTCGGTGAGCATCTTCGAGAAGCTCATCTCGTTGCCCCGGACCTGGGAGCCAGGCGTCTGGAACAGGTTGAACAGCGCGACCAGGAGAAGGCCGATAAACACCCAGATAACAAAGTTACGGAAGTTCGAATTCATCAACTGACCTGACCTAACGACTTAAAAATTCGGGGCGGGCGGTGCTGACAGGCCTCGCCGCCAGTTTCTGACGCGGAGAGGCTAGTAAGCCCCGTTAACATAGGAACCTGCAGGCTTTTTGCCAAGTAAAGCTAACGCAAAGAGGTGCATGCTTCCTCAATTGCTTAGGGGCCCTGCCGCGTCCCGCCTCTCCCCCCTTAAACCACCTCCCGAAGGAAGGTCGCCCGGCAGTCAAGGCCGCGTTCATGGCGTGAGCGTGGCGCGTCGGCCAAGGATTGGCCCTCACCAAAGGATTGGGCCGCGCCAAGCTCCGGGAGGCCAAGCAACATTTCACCCTGCCAGCAGGCCGGCAGCGTCCGGGCCGCAGACCGGGGTAAAGAGGGCGGCAGAGCCTCAAGCTCTTTGAGCCGATGCAAACCCTCTTCGCCAAGCGCCCGCACGGTGACAGCTGTCGGGGCGGCAAGCCCAAGCTCAACCCTAAAGCGATTGTCCCACAGCGTCCGCTCGCCGGGCTGGAGCGTCAGCACCGGCAGGCCGGCTTTCCTCAACTCGCGGAAGATAAAGAGACGCCCCTCGCGTGGCTCTAAGCGGCAGCGCGCCAGCGTGTGTGCCTTGTCCGCATTCTCTTTTAGCGCGGTGAGCAAGACCTCAAGCTTGGCGAGCCGAACCGGGTCCTCCCCGCCACCAACCGCAGCAATTAAACGCGATAGCGCCCGGAGTGCGATCTCCTCCGGCGCGGCGGCCAGCGCGTAAGGGTCAACCACGGCATAACCGGCCTCGCGGATCTCAGCATCGCTGGCGAGAAAGTCTTGGGTCGCCGCATCGAGCGCCGCCCGCGCGCGCCTGAGCCGCCGCGCCGAAAGCGCCACGGCCTCAGGGGTCAGGCCAAGCTTAGCAAGCGCGCCGGTGCTTTCACGCATGCGGGCACGTTCAAACCGCATATCCGCATTGCTCGGGTCGATGACGAAGGGGAGCCCTTCCTCTTCAAGCGTTGCCACCAGTCGCGTCTTCGGCAGGTCGAGCAACGGCCTGAGCAGGGTGATCCCGCCCCAGGAGCCTTGCTCTGGAATGGCCGAGAGCCCATCCAGCCCGCTGCCGCGCTTCAGCCGCATCAGAAAAGTCTCGGCCTGATCGTCTAAATGGTGCGCGGTAACGAGCGCCAGGATGTCATGAGCGTGGGCATGAGCGGCCATCAGATCATAGCGCGCGGCCCGAGCCCTGGCCTGGAGGCTCGAATCCTTGGCCCCGTGCCCCACCCAGGTGAGAATCGTGTGAGGCAAGCCAAGCGCCTCCGCGGCGCGGCCTACCATCACCGCCTCGTCCCGGGAGCCCGGGCGCAAATCATGATCCACCGTAAGAACGGAGAGTTCAGGCCCCTCACCCCGCTCGGCGCGCCACCTCGCGGCTAGATGCATCAGCGCCAGGCTGTCGGGACCGCCGGAGACGGCAAGAGCGACACGGGGAAAGCCTGCCAGCGGTGAGAGCAGGCTTTGGACCTCTTCGCGGGAGATGGGCTTGGCGGAATTCGTTGGAATCACGATTTCTAGACCTTGTCAGCACGGCCGACGATGGCCTTCGCGCGTCACACAGACCTGCTTCCTAAGCGAAATGCGCTGGACGCCAAACCTAGCCGTGTTTGGCCCAAAAAACGAGCCGCAACCAGGCTTGGGTATGGGGTACGGCGCTTTGAATTTGAGATGGGGAGCCCCAAAGGGGCGGGCTCAAGCTTTAGAGAGCTTATCGGACCCAAAAACACCAGGAATCGGGCCCCAAAATAAAGAAAAGGATGCCAGGAGCGCCACCGCGTTAGCTACGGCGCTCCGGCATCCATAATCTCGTTGGTTTCTGCAAGCGTCCGCACAATGAAACGCGAACAGCCTACGAAACCAGTGTATTAGCCGAGCTTCAGCGGCTCCATAACAGTGACCTGCTCGTGGTGGCCAAAACAGCCTCCCAGAGACACGGCGGCAGCTACGAGCATCACAGCGGCGATAACGCCCTTCAAACCCTGCATGGTCTTCTCTCCTTTGGTTAACACGGCAATAGCCGTCTTTGCATGTACCGGCGCGACGAATTCAGATCAAGATCAGACTTGCGTCCGACGACCGTTTTCCTGGTCATTGATGCCAAAATACCACGCCGAATCTCATCCTCCAGCCCGCTCAAGTTATCCCCGTCGGAGACGCCGATCAAGGTGTGGTTAACGACGTTGGGGCCTCCGGATTAAGAAAGGGTAAGTGACTGTGGCAATTTAGACACAGAACTCGCGCGGATCCCGCCAACTCCTTGGAAAATCGCCTAAAAAATGGTCACTTGATGAAGGTGGACGATGGCGAACGGGTGCGAATCAAGCCACCCAAGCCAACAATCACGCGTTAGGGCTGCTCCAGCGGGTCGGTGACGACGATTACCGGCAGGCCGGCCTCTTTGATGCGAACCAAGACTTTTGTGACAGCGCCAAAGGATGCGCTGTTATCGCCACGGACCAGAACCTGGGTCGCGTCACCGGCCTCACGAAGTGTAATTAACTTCGATACAACTTCTTCAAAGCCAATCTCAGCGTTCTGAAGGAAAATTTTGCCGTCCGCATCGACGGTGATGTTGAGCGGCGCCTTCCCGGATGCCCCTGCCCCGCTCGCGGCCGGCTCCACCTGAGGCGACACTTCATTGACATCGATATCGATGCCCACGGTCAAACGAGGCGCCGCCACCATGAAAATCATAAGGAGCACCGCCATCACACCGACCAAGGGCGTCAAGTTGATCTCGCTGATCGGCTGGCTGGTTCGCCGCCTGGCGCGGCGGGTGGAGAACGGACCGCCTGGCTGAAGTCCTGGCCCCATACTCACCCCGTCTTGTCGATTTGCCGGGACAAGATGGCCGAAAACTCGTCGGCAAAGCCTTCGAGACGGCCCGCGTGCCGCGCCGCGTCGCTGCTGAACTTATTGTAAAAAATAACCGCCGGGATGGCGGCGATCAGACCAAGCGCCGTAGCGAGCAAAGCCTCGGCAATGCCCGGCGCAATCGCCGCGAGACTGGTGCTGTTGCTGGTCCCGATAGCTTGGAAGCTCGCCATGATGCCCCAGACGGTCCCGAACAGGCCGACAAAGGGCGCCGTCGAGCCAACCGTCGCAAGAAATGTGAGCCGCCGTTCGAGGCGCTCGACCTCACGGGAAATGGTCACCTCCATGACCTTCACGACCCTGAGCTGAAGCCCTGCCATTGGCCGGGAAGCACGATCGCCGCTCTCACCCTCGGTCGATCGCTTCCACTCGCGCATGGCCGCTACGAACAGCGCCGCCATGCCAGTGTTCCGCCGCTGCGCCAGCGCTTGATAGAGTTCGTCGAGCGACTGGCCCGACCAGAACACCTGTTCGAACTTGTCCGCCTCCTTTCGCGCCTTAGCGAACAGGACGAACTTCTCGAAGACGATGGCCCAACTCCACACCGAGATAGCGACAAGCCCGACAAGCACGAGCTTGACGACGATATCGGCATTCATGAACAGCTCGAAGATCGAGAGATCGACAGGGATATCCGACGGATTCATTTAACGCCTCTTGGCATACCGGTCTCAACTACGTCCAACACACTCATTTGACGAATCGTTCGAGCGCCCCGCGAACCATTTGACCCAATCGCTGCGGCTTACCCGCTTCCGATACGAGTACGACGCTCACCTTGGCGCGGGCGAGCACCATTTCGTCGCGGCGCACTTCGTGGGAAAGAACCAGAGTCGCCCCGCCGATTTCGGCGCAACGCGTCACCACTTCGAGCACATCGTCGATGCCCGCTGGCTTCAGATAGTCGATCTCAATGCGGCGCACGACAAAGACCGCAGGATCGCCGGATTTCGGATTGGCGAGGCTCGTGTGATTGATGCCGAGCAGGCGGATGAAATCGGACCGGCCGCGCTCGCAGAATTTCAAGAAGTTCGCGTGATAGACGAGGCCGGTGAAATCGGTGTCCTCGAAATAGACGCGCACCGGCAAGACATGGGTCTCGCCCTCGATACGCCCAGCAAGGTCCGGCCAATCACCCACTATTCGTCGCCACCGTTGAACAGAGGAAACTGTCCTGGCTGCATGGCCGGTGGCGCCACACCAAGATGGGTGAAGGCCTGCGCGGTCAACACGCGGCCGCGCGGCGTGCGGGCGATAAAGCCCTGCTGCAAGAGATAAGGCTCGACGATTTCCTCGATGGCGTCGCGCGGTTCTGAGAGTCCGGCGGCGATGGTCTCGATCCCCACCGGCCCGCCGCCATAGTTGACGGCGATCAGTTGCAAATAGCGATGGTCGAGCGCGTCGAGCCCGCGCACGTCGACTTCGAGCTTTGACAGCGCATTGTCGGCGAGCTTGGCATCCACCGCGTCCGCTCCGTCCACAGAAGCAAAGTCGCGCACGCGGCGAAGCAGCCTTGCCGCCACGCGGGGCGTGCCCCGTGCCCGGCGAGCAATCTCATGCGCGCCTTCATTGGTGAGCGGCAGTCCGAGCAGCCGCGCACCACGCCGCACGATCTCCTCCAACTCCTCCACCTCGTAGAAATGAAGCCGGATGGCAATGCCGAAGCGTTCTCTGAGCGGCGTAGTCAGCAGGCCGGTGCGCGTGGTGGCGCCCACCAGCGTGAAGCGGGCGAGGTCAATCCGCACCGAGCGGGCCGCAGGTCCCTCACCGATGATCAGGTCGAGCTGGAAGTCCTCCATGGCGGGGTAGAGGATTTCCTCCACCGCCGGCGTGAGCCTATGGATCTCATCAATAAAGAGGACATCGCGGTCCTCCAGATTGGTAAGCAGCGCAGCTAGGTCGCCAGCCTTGGCGATGACCGGGCCTGAGGTCGCCCGGAAGCTGACGCCGAGTTCCCGCGCCACGATCTGAGCGAGCGTCGTTTTGCCAAGGCCGGGCGGACCGGCGAACAGCACATGATCCAACGCCTCACGCCGGGCGCGGGCAGCATCAATGAAAACTTTGAGGTTCGAGCGAACCTTGGCCTGGCCGATAAATTCGGCGAGCGTTTGCGGCCTCAGCGCGGCCTCTGGCTGATCGTCGTCACGCTTTGTCGTCGCCAGCACGCTCTCACTCATTGGGCGAGATCCTTCAAGCCCAGGCGAATGAGCTCCTCGGCGCGCGCCTCGCGGCCCGCCTTAGCGATAGCGGCAGTGACGGCATTGGCCGCGTCCCCATGGGGATAACCAAGATTTGTGAGCGCCGAAACGGCATCGCGCGCCGCAAGCCCCTCAGGCAATGCGGCCGCAGGCGCCGCCCCACCGTCCGCCGCGAAGGCAGGCGCCAAAGCCGGCATTTTGTCTTTCAGCTCGGCAACGATGCGGCCGGCGACCTTAGGGCCAACGCCCGGCGCGCGGCCAACGGCCGCCTTGTCTTGCAGCGCCACGGCATTGGCGAGATCGGCGGTGGAAAGTGTGCCGAGCACGGCGAGCGCTACCTTGGCGCCAACCCCCTGCACTGTTTGCAACGCCCGGAACCAGGCGCGCTCATGTTCGTCGGCGAAGCCGTAAAGCCGAACGCTGTCTTCTTTCATGTGGGTGTCGATGGCGAGGCTTACGACCTCACCCACCGGCGGCAGACTTGAGATGGTACGCGCGCCGAGCGTCACCTCATAGCCGACGCCACCCACATCGATGATCGCCGTGTTGAGGCTGATGATATCGACCTTGCCCGTGAGCTTGCCGATCATCGCGCCGCCGCCTGCATGATGGAGGCCTCGAATTTGGTCCAGGCTCGCGTATGGGCATGGGTGATGGCGATGGCCAGCGCGTCGGCTGCATCGGCGCTGTCCGGCGCGGCGCGCGGCAGCAAACATTTGACCATGGCGCGGACCTGATCTTTGTCGCCACGGCCTGCGCCCACCACGGTCTTCTTCACGGCGGTCGGTGCGTATTCGGCGATGGTCAGCCCGGCGAGCGCCGGCACGAGCATGGCGATGCCCCGGGCTTGGCCGAGCTTCAACGTGGCCGAGCCGTCGCGATTGACGAAAGTCTGCTCGACGGCGGCTTCCACGGGCGCAAGCTCCGCCAGAACTTCCGACAGACCGTCGAATAATTGCCGCAAGCGATGCCCGAGACTTTTGTCTGCATCCGAGGCGACCGTACCGCAGGCCACATAGCTCAGCTTGACCCCATCGGTATCGATGACGCCCCAGCCGGTCTGCCGTAAACCCGGGTCAATGCCGACAATGCGAATCGCAGCCCTCATGGGCGAATCGTAACACAAGCGCCCGATAAATCAGGGCGACGTGAGGGGAGGCTAACGGTCCAGATAGCGCTGCTTAAGGTCCTTGGTCCGCGCCTCGGTCTTGCTCAGCAGACAGCTGGAAATGGCGCCGCTGGCGCCCGAGCCGCCCCACCATTCGTAGCCAACAGCACCGTTGCAATCGTGCTCCTTGAACTGGACCCAGGCACGCTGTGCCTCGCGCAGCTCCTTCTTCCAGGCGCCACGCTGCTCAGGCGTCAGATAGTCCGCGTCACCCACGCTTTGCAGCACCTGCTTCCAGACGACGTTGAGCTCCTTGTCGGCCTTTAGATACGCCTTGCCGAGGCAATCCTTCATGGCAAGGTTGGTGTCCGCGTCCGCGCAAGCATTAGCCGCTTGGGCGATACCCGCGCCGCTAGCTGCAGCGAGCGAAGCTAAGGTCGCGCAGAGAACGACCGCTTTGCGGTGCCACATACCTTTTCCCTCCAATATCAGTTTCTAGCCTACGTGATCTTGGGCTGGCTTCGCCTCGGCGGCCTCCGGCAACTCGACAATTTGCACCAAACCGCCGCCTTCTTTGTTGGCGATATCGATGCTGCCGCCGGCACGCTGTACGATCTCATACGCGATGGTTAGGCCAAGACCGGCGCCAGGAATATTCTGACGGCGTGCTGGGTCGGCGCGGAAGAAGGGCTCGAACACCTGGTCGATCATCTCCGGTGGAATGCCGGGCCCGTCGTCCTCGATGGTGATGCGCGCCATTTTTCCATCCACACCCTCGACACTGACGCGCGCCCGGACCCCATGGGTTGCGGCATTGACAATGAGATTACGCAGCGCGCGATTGAGCTTGAAACGGCTCACCCGCACAGTGACGGGCTGCACATCGGTGCATGTGACGTCGAGCTTCTGCTCACTGAGATCAGCGCAGATGGTGCCAACCAGCTCATCGAGCCGCACCAATTCAGGCGCGTCGTTTCCTGTCTCCTCGCGCACCAACATGATGGCGCTGTCGGCGATCCGCTCAAGCTCTTCGAGATCATTGAGCCATTTGGCGCGCTCGTCATCGTCCTCAACGAACTCAGTCCGCAGGCGCATGCGCGTGATCGGCATGCGCATATCGTGACCGGCGGCAGCCACCAAGCGCATCCGGCTTTCCATCGCGCGCTTAAGACGGGTGGAAAGCGAATTGAGCGCCTTCGCCGTGGCCCTCACTTCTGCTGGTCCACGCTCGGGCAGTTCCAGCATGAGCCCGTCAGGCCCAACGGAGGCGACGGCGTTCTCCAAAAATACCAATGGCCGGATCATACGATTGGCGGCAAACACCGCCACCGCTGTCGCCCCCACCGTGATGAGCAGCAGCCAACGGACAAGCCCCTTCCAGGGCACGCCTTGGGGTGGCAGACCGGAGATTGGCATGGTCAGCCAGCCCCGATTTTTCACCGGCACCGACACGATCAGCGGCCCATGCCGCCGCTCACGCGACACCACGATGGGAAGATCGAGCCCGCGCTTGGCGAGCTTCGCCCGCAGCGCCTTGGTCCTGCGTTTATAGACATGGTGAGACGATGGCTCTGGCGTGAAGGAAAACGCGGACAGGCCTTCGTCTGACAGTCGCAGCATCATCTCCACCTGCTGCGCCGCTGCCTCCAGCGCCCGCCCCGAACGCGGTGGGGGCCCGAGCACGTAAAACAGCACGATCGTCAGCGCCACGACGACGGTCACGATCGCCAAGACCAGCAGCGCGACAAACTTCACACGAAGCGTATTCACGCTGGGCCATCCTCAATATCGACCTTGACGGCAAGCTGATACCCGCCATTGCGCACGGTCTTGAGAAGCTTGGTGGCGCCGCCGTCGCCAAGCTTGCGACGAAGCCGGCTAACAAGCACGTCGATAGAGCGGTCGAATCCGTCGCCATCGCGGCCGCGCGTAAGATCGAGCAATTGATCGCGCGACAGGACCCGGCCCGGCCGATCGAGAAAGGTCTTGAGCAGATCGAACTCCCCGCCCGTCAGTTCAATGTCGCCACCGTCCGGCCCCACGACCTGTCTTGTCTGGGGGTCCGCTACAAATCCTTCGAAGCGGTAAGCCTTGGCATCGCTCGGCGGTGGTGGCGCTTCACCGCGCCGCCGGAGCACGGCCCGCACCCGGGCAATCAGTTCGCGCGGATTGAACGGTTTGCCGAGATAGTCGTCGGCGCCGATTTCGAGACCGATGATGCGGTCCACATCTTCCTTCAACGCCGTGAGCAAAATGATGGGCACGTTGGAACGCTCTGCTCTGAGGTCGCGGCACATATCGAGACCGGAACCGTCTGGCAGCATCACATCGAGGACAACCAGATCGACGTGATGGGCCGCCAGTTGGTCGCGCAGCTCCCGGCAACTCGCGGCCAACAGCACGCGGAACCCCTGGCTCTCGACATAGCGCGCCAAGAGCTTGCGGATTTCCGGGTCGTCGTCGACGACAAGTATGCGTGGCGCGGTTGAGGTCATGATGTCGCCTTCCTTCTAGCCTCGCCTGGCTCTGGCAACGAGCGCAATTTTGTAACGGAAACGCATCGGGCCGCGTCTAGCAATGTTTCGACACAAAACTCCCTTAGTCAGCAATGTTCGGACATGCCGAGACCAACAATCGCAACGAACGAGCCTTAGGTTTTGGAAGACACCAACAACTGAGGATGCTGTAGATGAAATTCCCTCGAAAGATTGCCTCGACTATCGCTGCTGGCGTGCTTGCCGTTGCAGGCCTCGCGACGGTGAGCCTGACCGCTGGAGACAGCGGACGGTGGGGCCAAAGCGCCCTAGCTTCGCCCGACGGCGCAAAAAGTGGCCACCACGGCGGCAAGCGCATGTGCAAGCGCGGCGGCCACGGCGGCAAACACGGCAAGCATAGCCGGCACGGCAGGCACGGCCCTGATCGCCTCGCCGAGAAGCTCGCCGTCATGGAAACGGAAATCGGCATTCGTGCCAATCAGCTCGACGCGTGGCGCGATTTCACCGATTCATTGCAAGCCACCATGAGGCCACCCATGGGTCCTCTGGGCCGAAGCGCGATGCCATCTGGGGACAAGACCGAGCCCTTCTCCCTGGCTGATCACGTCGCCGACGCAGCCATCGACCGCGCCAAAAGCGCGGAGGAGCTGAAGAGAGCGGTTGCCACGCTCCGCACGACGCTGACGCCAGAGCAGCTCGACAAGGTCAAAGTGATCGAGGCCCGCTTCCGCGCAAAGATGGCGCGGCACCATGGTGGGCGTCACGGCAAGCATGGCAAACACGGCAAGCCCGCGCCGACGACCGCCCCGGCCGACAAGGCGGACACTTCGGATGATGACGACGACGATGACGGTAAAGACACTCTCTAGGCGTCACGGTTAGACAAACGAAAGGCGGGAGCTAACACTCCCGCCTTTTTTCGTTTCAGCGCAGATCACAAACGCCGCAGATCACATGGGCACTGCGTTGGCGAACAGCGTCTCCCCCCACTCACGCAGCGGCCGCTGAAAATCCGACATCGTGTGGATCGCTTGACCTTTGCGCTCGGTCCATTTCTTCCCGTAAGTTTCATAGGGAAAATGGCGGATATAGTAGTCGCACGTCTCCTCCCAATGGGAGACCGATAGCGACTTGCCGTAATGCTGACAGTGAAGCTCGGTCTTGACGGAAGTCATGCCGCGCGGCGTGCGTCCGCCACCATCGACAAAGCCGATATCCGAGCGATTGCGCCACAGCATCAGAATGTCCCGCTGCTCTGGCCCGTAGAACCGGCGGAAATCGAGCAGCGGACGATCAGGCGTGTAAGCCTTCTGATCCTCCGGCGTCATATAGGCGTCGAACAACGGCACGCGCACGGCGTCGCACGCATCCACGCCGAGCCCTTGCACAAGCCCGCGCAGATCGTCGGTCACGCGCTCGTCGGGGTCGAAGCAAAACATCCAGTCATGTGGTAGCTCGGCGCGCGCCATGTCGAGCAATAATCCGCGATGCCGCGCCTCGGCCGCTTTGCGCGCGGCGATGTCCTGCTCCCATGACTGGTTGGCGACGATCAGCGCGACCTTCGGATGGCGGCGCAAAATGTCGACCGTCTCATCGTCGCTCGCATCGTCATAGGCGACGATCGCGTCCACATGGCCCGCGAGATAGTCGAGCGTGTCGGGCAGGATCAGCGCCTCGTTGCGCACGCGCGTGGTGGCGACCAAGAGATGGTTTTGCCCGAGCAGCGCTTCGTTGCCCTTGATAATTTGCTCCTGGTCCCGGAGCTGCCAATTCGTAGTCGTACTCATAGTACACTCACCCCAATTTGGTACGGACTTTCGGCTCCTTCGCAGGATACTATCTCTCATGCTACGCTGGCGCTTCTCAGCAATCCAAAGGGAGGTTTCATGGCCAATATTTGGCCAGTATACGACGGTCGGCATCCGACCTCCGGAGAGCCGTGGGCCGACATACCGGCAACGGAGGCAATCACCCTGTTTGAGTTGGAGCCAAACAACTTCTTGTCCGATCTAGAGGTAATTCCTCATTTCGGAGACAAGGGTCGTGATCTCACGTTTGCTGGCTTCAAACATGTGGTTGTTGAGATCAAAAAAGGAAGCGTCGAAAGTAAAGTTGAAGGCAGGTTTCTACCGGTCCCCCCTGTCGCCAAAGAACGCTTTTGAGTTGTTGTTGAAACGAGCCCTGACCTCGGAGTTAGGTACTGACAACATCGTTCGCGTCGAATACGCACCCGCTAGCGATTCTCTTGGGCGAAATGCTCTGAAGATCACAGCCGTAATCGCTCCGGATGCGATCAAGAGAATTTCAGAAGGAGCGCCTCTCGATGCGTTAGTCAGAGTCCAAGAGCTACTGAGCACGATGCGGGACGATCGCACTACGATCATCGAATATGCGACGGAAGCGGAACTGGCGCAGGATGCCGGCTCTTAACCCCGACCATCTTCTAGAGCAAGCCGATCAGCTTATTGCGACACCTGGACCAGGGGCACCAAAGCAGGCCGATCTCAGGCGCGCGATTTCGACCGCTTACTACGCCCTCTTCCACGCTATTGCGACTGCAACCGCAGACGACTTTGCTGGAAAAACAAATCAACAAACTGCTCGATACGGGCTTGTTTATCGCAGCGTAGGCCATCGGGCGCCCCGAGACCTTTCCGACGACGTGCAAAAGCAAAATCTACCCGCCAGGTACTCAGCTTTTGAACCACCTGGGGGGTTCGGGACCGACATGATTGCCGTCGCTACTGCCCTAAGTGATCTACAGGAAAAGCGACACTCGGCGGATTACGACCCCCTTTTTCGAGTCCGTGCGTCTGACGCTACTTTAGCCATCGTCACCGCTCGCACGGCCTTGCGACGCTTCAGAAGTACCAATGCACAAAAACCCAAGGCTTTCATTTCGTTGATCGTATTCAAACCACGATAGCACTTGATGCTGAAGGCTCCGATCAGATCAGCGCCAAACGCGCCACACCCAAAAACGCGTGATGAGCGCGGCGATCCAAATCAGCGCGGCGAGTGCGATGGCGCAGAACACTCCGGCCGAGGCGAGGTCCTTGGTCACCTTGATGGCTTCGTGCCTTTCAGGGTGCACATGATCGCACAGCCGTTCGATGGCCGTGTTGAGGAGCTCGACGCCCAGCAGGAGAATCAAACTTCCCACCAGCGCGACCCAGACCCACACATTCGTCGCGATGAAATACGCCACAGGCAGCGCTAGAATCAGAAGCACCGCCTCTTGCTTGATAGCCGCCTCGGTGCTCAAGCCCTCGCGAAAGCCCGCGATCGTGTTGCGCAGCGCGCCGCCGATCCGCGTCAGGCCACCTTTACCCGGCAGCGCCGACTGCTCGCGCAGATGCTTGTATTTGCCACTTTCTGTCGGTCGCGGCGATGTCATGAGAGAGCCCCTGGCTCAGGCAGCGGTCAGCTTTGCCAGCACATCGTCGGCCACATCGAAATTGGCGTAGACCTGCTGCACGTCTTCTGACTCCTCGAGCGCATCGATCATACGCAGAAGCTTTTCACCAACCTCTTCGTCGATCGGCACCTCGATCTTCGGGCGCCATAAAATCTGCAACGCGCGCGGCTCCCCGAACTGCGCCTCGAAGGCCTTGGCCACCTGGTGCAGCTCATCCGGATTACAGAAGACGGTGTGCCCCTCATCGGTCGACTCAACGTCGTCGCCGCCCGCCTCGATGGCTGCTTCCAGCATCTCGTCGGCGGTGGCCTTGTCTGCGTCGAATTCAATAGAGCCGAGCCGGTCGAAATTGAATGACACCGCGCCGGTCTCACCCAGATTGCCACCGAATTTGGCGAAGATGGAGCGCACTTCGCTGGCCGTGCGGTTGCGGTTATCCGTCAACGCCTCGACGATGACCCCCACGCCACCGGCGGCGAAACCCTCGTACCGGACCTCGTCGTAATTGGCGCCGTCCGCGTCTTGGCTCTTCTTGATGGCCCGTTCGATATTGTCCTTGGGCATGTTCTGGACGCGCGCCGCGGCCACCGCCGTCCGGAGCCGCGCATTCATTGCCGGATCGGGCAGCCCCAATTTCGCAGACGCGGTGATTTCCCGCCCCAGCTTGGAGAACAGCTTGGCGCGCTTCTTATCCTGCGCGCCCTTGCGGAATTGGATGTTCTTGAATTTCGAATGGCCTGCCATGGCCTGATCCCTATTGGTTCGTGGCCTTGCAATCAAGGCCAGAAGGGTGATGACGGCGCACCCTCGCGCCCGGCTTAGCGAAGCCTTAACTCTAACCGCCTGACAACCAAAAGCTTGGAGCGCCGGAGTTGGACGCTTCACAATAGAGGGGAACGGGCGCCATGAAGCCGAACCAGAAAGCCGCCGTCGGCGCGGTACAGGACAATACGACGCCAGCATCGAGCCTGCCGTAGCTCTGCACCGAGGCCGCCGATCACATCGCAAGCGCCCGCGGCGCACTCCACGACGAGAGCTATGACGCCGATCAGGCTCTCGCCGATCTCGACGAAGCGATCCTATGCTTGAAGCGTCTCTTTGCGCGGGGAACAGCGTCCAAACTGCAAGCCTCGAACGGCAACGAACCGGAGCTCAGCCTGCGCTCGGCTTAATTCTCGTCCAGCCAAAATGCCGGCTCTGTCTGTGACAGCCGTCCGCCAAGCCTAACCGGCGCGATGGCGCGGGCAAGCCCCGTGGCATCGTCAACGTCGATGGCGATGCCACAGACCGTCGCCTCGCCGCGCGAGGGCGCGAAGCGCCGTGAGTTGATCTTGGTGAGGAAGCGGCTGACCGGCTCCTCCTTGTCCATGCCAACCACGGAATCAAAGTCGCCACACATGCCCGCGTCACTGACATAGGCCGTACCGCCGCTCAGAACCTGTTCGTCAGCGGTCGGCACATGGGTATGGGTGCCGATCACCACACTGGCGCGCCCATCGACGAAATGCCCGAGGGCCTGCTTCTCCGACGTCGCCTCGGCGTGGAAGTCGATCAGGATGGCATCTGCGCCCGTTTTCAGCCCGCAGACGGAAAGCTCCTGATCAATCGCGAGAAACGGATCGTCAAGATCGGGCATGAACACGCGGCCTTGCGCGTTGATCACCAGAACGTCGCCGCCATTCGCCGCCTTGAACAGTCCCGCACCTTTGCCGGGCGTGCCGGGTGGATAGTTGATGGGGCGCAGCAAGCGGTCATAGCGCTCGATGAACACCAACGCCTCGCGCTGATCCCAAATGTGATTGCCCGTGGTGACCACATCGGCGCCGGCATCAAGCAGCTCAATGAGGATTACCTCGGAGATGCCGAAGCCGCCCGCCGAGTTCTCGCCATTCACCACGACAAAATCCGCGCGGTAACGCTCGCGCAATTTCGGCAAGGCCTCGAGCACGCCCACGCGCCCCGATCGGCCCACCACGTCGCCTAAGAAAAGAATACGCATCGCTTGCCGCTGATCCGCTGCCGGAAATTCATCATTCGGGGTCAATACAGAATAGCGGCGCGGGTCGCTAGTGGCAGAGCCGCGATGGCCGTCGGAGCGAAGATTCCGGTTTCCCTACACAAAGTAGGTGGGCGCCGATTGACGAAAACCACGGTCCCCGCCAGGGTCAGCTCCCGTAGAATCTTATAGGGCCCGGGAATAGTAGCTCCTAACGCACCTCGCAGCCCGCCTGAGACGGACTATACCGAAATTAGATTATCAGAACGACTAGCGGCGGTTAGCCGCATCGCGGGTCAGGCGTC
>DAOVDX010000075.1 GCA_030669345.1 Methyloceanibacter sp.
ACAATCCCAGTGTCGCTCAGATCATCTTCGCCGCCGCCGTTTTCATAATCACCTTGATCATCGTGAGCATGATCACCTTCCGCATCTCCGACAAGGTGCTGGATAGCCGGGTTGGCGCACTCGACCGGTCCTTGGGCTTCATCTTCGGCCTGGCCCGCGGCTTTCTCCTCGTCGCAATTGTCTTCATTCTGTTCACCGCCCTGGCCCGCGACCAGCCAGAGTGGGTGAGCCAGGCACGCTCCTTCCCGATGCTCCAACGCACGCAATTGGCCATCGAGTCCCTGCTTCCGATGAACCCAGAACAGTTCCTCCCTGGGAAAGACGACAACGCACCCGAGGGGCAGCCAGAGGGCGCGCCAGCGCAGCCGGACCAACCGTCTTAAGGCGCGTGTTGCGTTAAAGTGTTGCAGTACGAGTTGCGTGGCATTGAAGCCCTCGCCAGGGCGCCTATTTAAGGAGAGGAGGCCCGTGCCCGTGACTGATCAGGCTGAGGTTAGCAATCCCGTCTTGAGCCGGCTTGAAGAAGACCGGCTGCACGAAGAGTGTGGGGTTTTCGGGATTTTCAATCATCCCGACGCCGCTGCTCTGACTGCGCTTGGCCTCCACGCCCTTCAGCATCGTGGCCAGGAAGCCGCGGGCATCATCAGCTTCGATGGCGAGCATTTCCACACCGAACGCCGGCACGGCCTCGTCGGCGACCACTTCACGTCCCGCCCCGTGATCGACCGCCTGAAGGGCGATATGGCCATTGGTCATGTTCGCTATTCCACCTGCGGCGATGCGGTGATGCGCAATGTTCAACCGCTCTTCGTCGACCTGGCGTCCGGCGGCTTCGCCCTTGGCCACAACGGCAATCTCACCAACGCGCTGACATTGCGCGAGGACCTCATCAAGAAGGGCGCCATCTGTCAGTCGACCACGGACACCGAAGTCATCCTTCATCTGGTTGCCCGCAGCGAAAAACACCACTTCGTCGAGAAATATATCGAGGCGCTCCTTCAGGTCGAAGGCGCCTCCGCCCTGGTCGGCATGACCAATAAGAAACTCGTCGGTGCGCGCGATCCCCTCGGCATCCGCCCCCTCGTCCTTGGCCGGCTGGGTGAGGCCTGGGTGCTCTCCTCGGAGACCTGCGCGCTGGACATCATCGGTGCTGAATTCGTTCGCGAGGTCGAGAATGGCGAGGTCGTGGTTGCCACCCGCGATGGGTTGGAGAGCCACCGTTTCGTTCCCAAACACCCCGCGCAGCTCTGCATCTTCGAATATATCTATTTCGCCCGTCCCGATTCCATCGTCGGCGGCCGCTCGGTTTACGCGGTGCGCAAGGAGATGGGACGGCAACTAGCCCGCGAGGCCCCGGCCAACGCCGACATGGTCGTTCCTATTCCGGATTCCGGCGTGCCCGCGGCCATCGGCTTTGCCCAAGAAGCCGGTCTGCCGTTCGAATTCGGCATCATTCGAAATCACTATGTGGGGCGCACCTTCATCGAGCCCGAACAACAGATCAGGCAGCTCGGCGTGAAGCTGAAACACAGCGCCAACGAGCTTCAGGTCAAGGGCAAGAGCATCGTGCTCATCGACGACAGTGTCGTGCGCGGCACCACCTCCATTAAGATCGTGAAGATGATGCGCGAGGCCGGGGCTAAGGAAGTGCATATGCGCATCTCCAGCCCGCCAATCACCCACCCCGATTTCTACGGCATCGACACGCCGGACCAGGACAAGCTGCTCGCCGCCCATCGCACGCTTGAGGAAATGCGCGCCTATATCGGGGCCGATTCACTCGCCTTCCTGTCCGTCGATGGCGTCTACAAATCCATGGGTCTCGATGGCCGCGACGACGACAATCCTCAATTCACCGACCATTGCTTCACTGGCGAATATCCGACCAGGCTCCGTGACCGTGAGGGCCCGCCCGTGCAGAAGCAGCTTTCCTTCCTCGCTGAAGTCGGTTGAACGGCCAGCACTTCAAAGACCGCATCGCGCTTGTCACCGGTGCCTCGCGCGGCATCGGGCGTGCCACGGCGCTGAAGCTCGCGCGTGAAGGCGCCCATGTGCTGATGCTCGCGCGCACGCAGAAATCTCTTGAAAGCGTGGACGACGAGATCAGGACGGCGGGCGGCAAGGCCTCCCTTATCCCGCTCGACCTCACTGACGGCGGAAAGATCGACGCGCTGGGGCCGGCGCTCTATGAGCGCTTCGGCAGGCTAGACATTCTGGTGGGCAATGCCGCCATCCTCGGGGGATTGCGGCCGTTGACGCATATTTCGTCCGAAACATGGGATCGCGTGCTGGACGTTAATGTCACCGCCAATTGGCGTCTGATCCGCACGCTCGACCCATTGCTGCGCCGCGCAGACGCGGGCCGCGTCGTCTTCGTCACGTCGTCTAGCGTGGCGAATTCAGGCCGCGCCTATTGGGCGCCCTACTCCGTATCCAAGGCGGCGCTTGAGGCATTGGCCAAGACCTACGCCAACGAAACGGCGGACAGCGCCATTAAGGTCAACATCGTCGATCCCGGCGCCACGGCCACGGGAATGCGCGCCGAGGCCTATCCCGGCGAAGACCAGGCGAATTTGCAAACGCCCGAAGACGTGGCGGAAGTGATCGTGCGGCTCGCGATGCCGGAGTACATGGAGACGGGCCAAATCGTCGGCATGTGACACAGCCTACGGCGTGGTCAGCTCCATGCCGTCAAAAGCGGGCTCGATGCCTTTTGGCAATTGACCGGCCAGTGTCTCGTAATCGAGATCCACATGCATATGGGTGAGCACGGCGCGCTTTGGCGCAAGCCGCTCGATCCAGGCAAGAGCCTGCTCCACTGAGAGATGGCTCGGATGCCCGGTATATCGGAGCGCATCCAGTATCCACACATCGAGACCGGCGAGATGGGCCACGGATTCTTCCGGAAAATCGCTCACATCAGGTGAATAGGCGATTGATCCAAAACGAAAGCCAAGTGTCTCGCCCATACCGTGGCGTTGGAGAAATGGCAGCGCCTCGATCACACCGCCATCGCCTTTAATGCGCACCATCTCGCCCGGAGCGATCACATGGCCGTCGAGCACGGCTGGATACTCGCTGCCGGCGGGCGGCTCAAAGCAATAGGCGAAACGTCCGCGCAACGATTCAGCCGTCGCCGCGTCGAAATAGACCGGGACGCGATGGCGCCCGTTATAGGCAACCATACGTAAGTCATCGATGCCATGGCAGTGGTCGGCGTGGGCGTGGGTGTAGAAAACGGCGTCAAGTTCCCCGATGCCCACGTCGATCAACTGCTCGCGGATGTCAGGCGGTGTATCCACCAGAACACGCGTGGTGCCGTCCGGCCCTTCCCGCTCCACGAGAAGCGCGCAACGCCGCCGCCGGTTCTTGGGGTTCTTTGGATCGCACGCGCCCCACTCGTTGCCGATGCGGGGCACGCCACCCGACGTGCCGCAGCCAAGGATGGTGGTTTTCAGGCTCATGCGGCGCTTGAAGGCGCTTCCGGAACAGCCCGTGGCACCGTGTTGAATAGCCTGAAGAAATTGTCCGTCGTGATCCCCGCGATTTCCGCCGCGCTCACGCCCCGCACGTCCGCTAATCGCGCTGCCGTGTGGGCCACGAAAGACGGCTCGTTGGTTCGCCCCCGATGAGGCTCCGGCGCAAGATAAGGCGCATCGGTCTCGACCAGAACGCGGTCGGAAGGCACGCCAAGCGCGATTTCGCGCAGCGCCTCGGCGTTCTTGAATGTGAGTACGCCGGAGAAGGAAATGTAGCCGCCGAGCGCCAAGCCACGGCGAGCAAGCTCCGCACCGCTAGTGAAACAATGCAGCACGAAGAGGAACGCCCCCTTCTCGGTTTCTTCCTCGAGGATGTGCGCCACGTCATCGTCGGCCTCGCGCGCGTGGATGACGAGCGGCAGACCAGTCTCACGTGCCGCGGCGATATGCGTGCGGAAGACGGTCTTCTGCACATCGCGCGGACTGTTGTCATAATGGTAATCGAGACCAGCCTCGCCGATCGCCACAACTTTGGGATGGCGCGAAAGTTTGACGAGTTCCTTGACCGTGACGTCGGGTTCCTCGGCGGCATTATGCGGGTGCGTTCCGACCGAACAGAACACATTGTCATTGTGCTCGGCGATTTGCCGCAAAGTGTCGAATTGAGCAACGCGGGTGGAGATGGTCACCATCAGCTCCACGCCTGACTCGTGTGCGCGCGCAAGCACCGCATGGAGCTCGGACCCAAGCTCCGGGAAATCGAGATGGCAGTGGCTGTCTACAAGCATCACGCGCCTTCTTCCGTCTCGACGTGACGTGGGAATATGCCGCTTGGCGCCGGCAATTCGGTACCGGCTGCGAGCCGGCCTTTCGGCCCGAGCGCGGCAAAGTCGCGCGCATCCTCAGGCACACCAAGCTGGTCAAGAAGCTTGGCGCCGCTTTCCGGCATCGCCGCCTGCACCAGGATTGCGATCTGGCGGGTCACTTCCGCCGTCACGTAGAGAATAGTCCCCATGCGCTCGACATTGGTCTTCTTGTGCGCCCAAGGCTCTTCGCCGGCGAAATAGCGATTTACGTCGGCGATCAGCGCCCAAATGATTTCCAGCGCACGATGGATGGCGAAGGCGTCGATGGCCTCCTCGACACGCGGCAGAATCTGGTCGGCTGCGGCTAGGATCGTCTCGTCGGCCTCGGTCAGCGCGCCAGGCTTTGGCACCGTGCCTCCGCAATTCTTGGCGATCATCGACAGCGAACGCTGAGCGAGATTTCCAAGATCGTTGGCAAGGTCGGCATTGATCCGCTGGACGATGGCCTCACGGCTGTAATTGCCGTCCTGACCGAAGGGCACTTCACGCAGCAGGAAGTAGCGGATCTGGTCGACGCCATAGTTGTTCACAAGCACGAAGGGATCGACCACATTGCCCACCGACTTCGACATCTTCTCCCCCCGGTTATAGAGGAAGCCATGACCGAACACGCGCTTCGGCAGCGCCACGCCCGCCGACATCAGGAAGGCCGGCCAATAGACCGCGTGGAAGCGGATGATGTCCTTGCCGATGATATGGACGTCGGCTGGCCAGTAGCGTTTGAAGCTGTCTGAGTCCTCGTCGGGAAAACCAACGCCGGTGAGATAATTGGTCAGCGCATCCACCCACACATACATGATGTGTTTGGGATCGCCGGGCACCGGCACGCCCCAATCGAACGTGGCGCGCGAAACCGACAGGTCCCGGAGTCCCCCGCGCACGAAGCTCTTCACCTCGTTGGCGCGCGTGTCGGGTCCGATGAAATCCGGGTGCGCATCGTAATGGGCGAGCAGCCGGTCCTGGAACGCCGACAATTTGAAGAAATAGCTTTCCTCTTCGACCCACTTTACGGGCGTGCCTTGAGGCGACAATTTAACGCCCTTGGCCCCCTCTTTCAGTTCGCTCTCGTCGTAAAAGGCCTCGTCGCGCACGGAGTACCAGCCGGCATATTTGCCGAGATAGATGTCGCCAGCCTCAGCCATGCGCCGCCACAGCTCTTGCGTTGAGCACTCATGGCGCGGCTCGCGCGTGGAGATAAAATCGTCGTTGGAGCAATTGAGCACCTTCACCATGTCGCGGAATTTCGGCGTGTTGCGGTCCGCAAGCTCCTCGGCGGTGATGCCTTGGGCCCGCGCCGTCTGGAGCATCTTGATGCCGTGCTCGTCGGTGCCGGTCAGGAAAAAGACGTCCATGCCCTGCAGACGCCGAAACCGCGCGAGCGCATCCGTGGCCACCGCCTCGTAGGCGTGGCCAATATGGGGCGCATCGTTCGGATAAGAGATGGCAGTGGTGATGTAATAGGGCCGCTTCTCAGCCATGGCGCAGACATATCCTTGGCGGCCGCTCCGGGCAAGCGTGCTCAACAAATGCTCTAAACAGGATGCTCTCCCACAAATTGCTGGAGCCGGAACCAGCTATTTAGCACTAGGAGGCTGCGATCCAGATTAAGCGCGAAGGCCTCCGCGCGGGCTTCCGAAAGCGTCTCCCAGGCCATCGCCCACTCAGCCAAATTGCCCTTAGAAACAAGACGATTGGCGATTTTCGTCTCCGCATCGCCAACGCCCTCTTCTGTGGCGCCATGACGAACCAGCCGTTCCATCACACCGAGAAGCAGGGCCAGATAAAGCTCAAGCCGATCCGCATCGCCAACGCCTACCAACCGCTCCACTTGCTTGTGCAGCTTCGTACCGTCGAGATCCGGCAGGGCCGCGAACGTGGCGAGAATGTCTTTGTAAAGGCCGATGCCCTCACCCGAGACGAGTTCGAGAGCCCGCCGCACGCTGCCTTGGCTGAGGCTCAACGCCAGCCTTATCGTCTTGTCGTCAGCGTCTTGCTCGTCGCGATCGAGCGCCGCGCGCACGGCACGCTCCAAATCGTCCGGTCCCAACCCGGCAACTCTGAGTGTCCGGGTCCGCGAACGGATGGTGACAGGGAGACGGCCTTCCGCGCTTGAGATGAGAAAGAACAGCGTCTGAGGCGGCGGCTCCTCCAGCGCCTTGAGCAGGGCGTTGGCGGCGTTCTGATTAAGCTCGTCGGCACGATCGACGATCACGACCCGCCAAACCCCTTCGCCCGCGGTGTTGCCGAGAAAGGCGCGCAGGCGCCTCACTTCATCAACGCCGATCCACTGCGAATAGCGTTTTGTCTTCTCGACCCAAGATCGCCTGATGAGAAGAAAATTGGGATGGGCAAGCCCGGCCACCTTGCGGAACACGGGATTGTCCGCATCGACATCATGCGCCTCATGTCCCTCGGCCTGCGCCAACACGGTTCGGGCGAAACGATAAGCGAGCGTCGCCTTGCCGACCCCTTCGGGACCCACCAGAAGCCAAGCGTGATGCATACGCCCGCTTCGTAGCGCGCTCTCAAATTCCGCAGCTGCCTCGTCCTGGCCGAACACGCGATCCACGTCACGAGGGGTAGAGAACGAGGCGAGACGGTCGGGCTCGACGAGAGATGCGCGGGCACGCTCGGCCGCGGCGCTCATAGGGCCACAACACTCATGGGTTCAATCGGTGTAGCACCGCTTCCCACACATCCTCGGCCACCATGGCTTCCGGTTGACTTGCATCGATCACGACGACGCGCCCCGGCTCTTCCTCGGCGATATCGAGAAACGCCCGGCGCACGCGCTCGTGCATCACAAGCTCCTGACTCTCAAAGCGGTCGAGTTCCGCACCGTCAGCCCGTTCTGTCGCGCGAGCGAGGCCCTCCTCGGCGGGAATGTCCAGAATGAAGGTGAGATCCGGCGACAGAGCACCGACCGTCAATTCTTCAAGCGCGTTGATAACCCCGCGCGGCACACCGGCCGTTGCGCCCTGATAAGCACGCGTTGAATCAATGAAGCGGTCGCATACCACCCACCTGCCCTCCTGCAGCGAGTCCTTGATCGCGTGGTCGACATGGTCTGCCCGGGCCACGGAGAACATCACCGCTTCCGCAAGCGGCCCGTATTGTTTGACCTGGCCCGAGAGCAATGCTTCGCGAATTTCTTCCGCCGCCGGAGACCCGCCGGGCTCCCTCGTGGAGAACACAGCGCGCCCAGCCCTTGAGAGCCTATTGGCGAGAATACCGGCTTGCGTGGACTTGCCCGAGCCCTCACCGCCCTCGAATGTGATGAACCTGCCGATTTCGATGCCGCGCTGCATCTCAGTGACTACAGCAGCCAGCCGAACGCCAGGACGAGCAATGAGTCGAGCCCGCGCATGGCGAAGTTGCTGCTGTCTATGTCCTCACCGGCATAGAGTGGAATTTCGTTGGTGGCCGTCGACTCCTTCGCGCTGACGCGCAGGGTCGCCAACTGATCGCCCTTACGAATGGGCGCCTTGATCGGCCCGTTATAGAGAATGCTCGCCGACACGGCACCGGTTGCCGTGGTGGGCAGCAAGAGATTGATTTCGCCATCGCCGACCAGCGGCACATAATGTTTTGTGCCGCCCCAAACGAGCGCGTCACTCACCTTCTGCCCTTTATCGAACAGCCTGAATGGCTTGAAACTCTTGAAGCCCCAATCCAGGAGCTTGCGAGGCTCCTTCTGTCGATCACTCTTCGATTGCAGACCGTTGACCACTAGGATCAAACGCTGATCGCCTCGCTTGGCGCTCGCCACCAGCCCATAGCCAGACGATTTGAGATAGCCGGTCTTCATGCCGTCCACGCCGATATTGGCCCAGACTAGTGGGTTGCGATTGCGGAACGTGAACTTATCCCGGTACCGGAACTCCTTCTGGCCGAAATAGTGATAATACTCCGGGTAATTATCGATCAGATATTTGGCCAGAATCGCGAGATCTCGCGCGGACATCAGATGTCCTTCCGCCGTGAGGCCGGTGGAATTCGCAAAAGTCGATTGCGTCAGGCCGATCTCTTTCGCGTGCTCGTTCATCATCGTGACGAAGGCCGGCTCGGACCCGGCAATACCCTCGGCCAGGATGATGGAAGAGTCGTTGCCTGACTGAACGGTGACGCCTTGAATCAGATCACTGACAGTGATTGGGTCACCAAGCGGCGCGAACATGGCTGCACTGCCTGATGGCGCACCGCCGGTCCGCCACGCATGCTCGGTGACAATGAACTCATCGTCGAGCATGATCCGCCCGGCCTTCAGTTCACGAAACACAATGGCGAGCGTCATGAGCTTGCTCATGCTCGCTGGCACCATCTGCGCGTCGGCGTTCTTCTCGAACATCACGAGATCGGCGCCAACATCCATGAGGATGACGTGGGAGGCTTTCGTCTCGAAACCCTTTGGCTTCTTCTTCGCTGAATGCGCGATTCCGCCTATGCAGGCGACGCCCAGAGTGAGGACGGTGCCGAGCACGGCGAGCTTCATCAATCTACGCGGAGCGTACATGGGCAACCAATTTCGAAAAGAGCTGAGCTTCAAATGCCGCGGGTGCGCCCGCAGCAATCCTCACTCAATATCGAACGGTAGCCGTCAAAAATCAACCGGCACAAGGGCAACGCCCAGTTTCACCTGACGAATTTAGCGCCGCGATAGCCTGCCGCCGTCACCCGGCGAAGCGCCGCCGCCGCATCGCTCTCGTCCGTGAAAGGCCCGACGCGAACGCGGAAATAGACATGGCCGCCAACATCAATCTCGGCCACGTCGACTGACGCAATGGCCGAAAGCGTCACGCGCGCGCGTTCCGCATTGTCTCTATTCCTGAAGGAGCCAGCCTGAATCGCCAGACCAATCAGGGAACTGACCCGTTGTCGCTTGGGGGTAACTGGAAGGCC
>DAOVDX010000132.1 GCA_030669345.1 Methyloceanibacter sp.
GGGACGCTGGCCGGTACGGGCAGCAACGATATCGCAGGCATCGGCAATGGCCGATAGCATGCGCAGCCCCAGCACGTCCAACTTGACCCAGCCGGCCATCTCCAGCGCGTCCTTGTCCCACTGCACCACCGTCCGTTCTTCCATCGTGGCCGGCTCGATGGGGATTCGTTCTGCCAGGGGGAGGGCACAAAGCACCATACCGCCGTTGTGAATCCCCAAGTGACGGGGAAAGCCGTCCAGCGCGGCCGTCAGTGACAGAAACTGCTGCCAACGGGGCGTGTCGATCTGCCCGCCGAAGGTGGCACGCAGGCCGGCCGAGGCTGAGTGCCCCTCAACGCTGGCACTGACCCGGTCCAGTGTCTCGCTGGGGAAGCCCAGCACCATGCCCACATCACGCACCGCCTGTTTGGCCCCAAAGGTGACCACAGTACAGGCCATAGCCACGTGATCGTGGCCATACTGCCGATAGAGATACTGGATGACCTCCTCGCGACGGTGGGCGTCGAAGTCCAGATCGATGTCGGGCGCGGTGGCCCGCTCGCGGGACAGAAAGCGCTCGAACACCAGCCCGGCCGACAGCGGGTCAATGGGTGTGATGTCGAGCAGGTAGGCGACCAGCGAGTTGGCCGCCGAGCCGCGCCCCTGGCAGAGAATGCCGATGCCGCGCGCGTAGCGAACGATGTCGTGGACGGTGAGGAAGTAAGGCGCGTAGTTGAGTGCGGCGATCAGCGTCAGCTCTTTGCGGAGCGTGTCGCGGACTTGATCGGGAATCCCGCCTGGGAAACGCCATTCAGCGCCTTCCCAAGTTAAATCCTCCAGATGCGATTGCGGGGACTTGCCCTCGGGCACAGGCTCGTCGGGATATTCATATTTTAGCTCGTCGAGGGAGAAGTTGCAGGCATCTGCGATCTCGATGCTCCGTTTCAGCGCCGCCTCCTGGCCTTTGAACAGCTGCGCCATTTCGCAGGGCGCCTTTAGATGCCGCTCGGCATTGGCTTGAAGATGGAAGCCCGCATCGTTGATCGTGCATTTCTCGCGCACGCACGTGAGCACGTCTTGGAGAGGCCGGCGGTGGGCCGCGTGATAAAGCACGGCGCCCGTAGCAACGAGAGGGATGTCAACGCGCGCAGCCAGTTGCGCCAGCTTTTCGATGCGGGCCCGATCGTCACCGCGATAAGAGTGTCGCGCGGCGAGATAGACGCGTGTTCGTGCCGGTAGCGTCTCCTTGATGCGTAAGAGTTGCGCTTCGAAATTGAGCGGTTCCTTTTCCCTCCCCCTAGAAGGGGGAGGGCCGGGGAGGGGGTTCGACCCAATGGCAGTCTGTGCCGTATGACCCCCACCCGGTGCTGCGTTTTGTGCAGCACCACCCTCCCCCTTGCAGTGGGAGGGAAAATCACCAGGCGGCAGCGCGATGAAGATCAGGCCCTCGGCATGGGCCGCGACGTCATCGAGGAAAAGCGTGCATTGGCCTTTCTCGGCGCGGCGCTGTCCGAGGGTAAGGAGACGGCAGAGACGGCCATAGGCGGCGCGGGTCGTGGGGTAAGCGAGTAGCTTCGGGGCGTCTTGCAGATCGAGCCGCGTGCCGACGAGAAACTTGATGTCCACTTCCTTGGCGGCGAGATGAGCGCGCACCACACCGGCAAGCGTATTCGTGTCAGCGACGGCGATAGCCTCATGGCCGAGCGCCTTCGCGGTCGCCACCAGTTCTTCCGGGTGCGAGCCGCCGCGCAGGAAAGTAAAGTTCGAGGTGACGTCGAGCTCGGCATAGCGGGCCGGAAGTGCCATCATCCGAACACCCCATGCAGGAACCAGCCTGGGGTTTCGTCCGTGCTGTCCTGATAGAGGCCTTCGCGGAAGACCCAGTAGCGGCAGCCATCCTCGTCTTCGATGCGGTAATAATCGCGCGGTCTTGGCTTGTTGAGCATGGCAAGCGCTCGCCACCATTCCGGCGCGATGCGCTCAGGCCCTTCCGCCTTCACCACGCGGCGGCTTACGCGCCGCCAGGTGAAGCGCGCCGGTGGGCCTTCCGGGATTTCGGCAAGAACCGTCAGAGGCTCAGGTCTACTGAGAAGAAGCAGCGGCCGTGGCGGTTTGCGCGCACGCACGACAGGCGCGTCATTCGTCCAGGCGGGGCGACCGGCAAAGGCGGACCGCAAGCTTTGTCCCCATTCGGGAATGTGACTGGCTCTGGGAAAGAGACGGCGTACGGCGCTTTTACCCAAACGATTGGCCAAGGCGTCGATTAGGGCCTCGGGCCTGACATCCCCGTCTGTCTCGGTGAGGCTGGTTTGCGTGAGGCGAAGCGGCTCGGTGATCAGCGCCGCCAGGGCCATGAGGTCGACGCCAAAACCCATGTCGATGGTTTCAATCTTGTCCTTCAACAGGCGCACGATATGCGAGGGCGCACACGAGGGCACGCTAAACCCAACTTCGATGGCGGCGGAAGAGCCGTCGGTGCGTGCCGCCCATAAGGTTACGCGCCGCGCGCCGCATCCGGCCCGGGCTAAGGTTTGGCAAAGCTCGACCGCCAGACGGTCGAGACCGGCGATGACGCCATCATGGGTGATGAGCGGTTCGGCAAAGGGAAGCCTTGCCACGAAGTCGGGCGCCGGCAGCAGAGAGGCTCGCTTCTCTTCACGGCGCCCGAGCATTTGATCAAGACGCAGCAGGACGGCTTGGGCTGCCTCCTTGGAATGGAAGCGGCGCTCAAGGCTCGCGCGCGGCAGATCGGTGAGCTGGCCGATGCGCCTCAGCCCGAGCCGCCGCAACAGCTCCGCAGTCTCAGGTTGAAGGCGCAGCGCCTCGACGGGAAGCGTTGTCAGCGCCTCCTCGATCTTGCCCGGAAGGGCGATGCATGGGGAGGGCCGGGCGAAGCGGGCAAGCGCATGGGCCCCACCGAAGGTCTCGGCTGACCCAAGCCGCGCAGTGAGACATGCGCGAGCGAGCCGTGTCGCGATGTCGGCGAGGAGCGCGCGCTCGCCGCCGAAGAGATGGGAGACGCCGGTGATGTCGAGCCACAGCCCATCGTCGCCGTCGACATTGAAGGTTGGGCTATAGCGGCTCGACCAGCGGACGAGCGCAAGCAGGGCCGCGGCGTCTTTGTCGGGCGCGGCGGGGGCGGTGAGAAGATGCGGGCAGATGGCACGGGCATCGGCGAGCCTCAAGCCGGGTGCGAGACCATCGCGCAGACTTCGCGCGTTCACGGCGGTGAGCTTCAGCCCGCGTGCGTCACTGCCGACAAGGGCGAAAGGCCGGTCATCCGGCTGAAGCGTAGCGCCGCTTGCTGTTCTCTCCCGCTTCAGCCGCTCGATCGCAAGATGGGGCAGCCACATGGAGACGATCCGACTCATAACTGAACTCCATGCGAAAGCGCCGTCCTGGTGCGCTTCCCCGGCAACGCTCGAGGGTGAGGCGCCAAGCCGCCGCGCCGGGTGCGGCTGTATCGAAGGGTGCGGGGTTGCTTGACTCCGTGGCGATGCGCCAGCGGGTCAGCGTCCCAGGCAAGCCTGTCCCAGGCGAGCCTGAAAAATCCGGACCCTCAAGATCCGTACCTCCATGGCTGGAGAGGAGAAGGCAGGGGGTGCGGGAGGCTTGGGCGGCAAGGCCGAGGCGGCGGGCCGCAAGCGGCGTCTTGATGTCGACTTGGCCGAGGCTGGCGATGAGGGCACCGCTTTTCAGCCCCTCTTCGAGGGCCCAGGCGGCGTCCTCGGCCGTTCGCGCCTCGACAATGAGCAGTCGCGCTGGATCGAGGCCGGCGCGCAAAAGACCTGGTCCATAAGGGTGTCCCCATTCCCGTGCCGCCTGTCTTGTCAGGCACCACAGCACGAGACCGCGATGATGCGCGCTTGTGCGTGTCTGTACCGCCTCGGCCATCACGGACAGGGCGAAGCCAAGAGCCGCAGGGCTGTCGCGATAGGCTTGTGGCTTGAGTTCGTGGAGGCCGCCTTGCTTGAGGCGATTTAGGGGAAGGTCCCTGTTTCCATTGTCATTGGGGACAAGAGCCTGGGAGACAAGAGATGGGGAAGCGAGAGGTTCGGAGACCAGAGATAAAGAGCAGGCGGGACGGGGAAGGGCCGCGCCCGGTGCGGGGGGTGTGGCCAGAGACACGGGAACCTGTTCGAGCGCACGAATCGAAGTGCGCAACTGCTCAATCAGGACCTTACCCGTTGGTCCACCTGCTCTATCTTCAACGCCAGCCAGCGAAACGCAGTTACCATTATCGCTGCCTGGAGTGTTGTTACGCATGACTTACTCCACGCTTACGCCACTATCGTTCTTGTTTTGTTCTAGCTTTAAGCCGAGCGTGAGTCAAGGAGGCTCGCTCTGGATGAGGATTTCTGTGGCATGGCTGGCGTCGCCGGGACAGACACTGGGAGAACTGCAATCAGAATCACCTGGCAAAGGGGGGTAGCGGGAGCGGGGCGAGTGTGATGTTGCAGCAGCCATGCAGGCGGTCAGTCCTTGCTGCACCCGCAGGCTCGATCTGATGCTGCTGATCTTTACGAGCGGGCCCTAGGTTGAAGGCGTGTTGTAGCCTCATGGTAAATGCACGGTAAATATAAGAATAACAACAGATAAATTTGAAACGATAATTGGTGAAATTGCACGATTCGTGGCTTTTTTCATTTTACATTTGTTTACCATGAGTACTTCGTAAGCGTTGCGGCTGTTTAACGTCTATCTAACGGGTGGGTGTTAGCTTCCGCGTGGGTTCCGCTGGTTAATAAGAATTCTGTACGGGGCCCTTTGTTCAAGTCGACTTGATAAAGGAGAATTAAAAATGAGGACTTCTATTGCACGCTTCGTCTCGGACGAGTCCGGCGCCACGGCCATCGAGTATGGCCTCATCGCCGCAGGCATCAGCGTTGCCATTATCTTGGTTGTCACCACGCTTGGTACCAACCTAACGACGACCTTCCAGTCTGTCGCAGATGCGATGATTTAGCTCTATTTAAACCGGGTTCGGCTTTCTGTAAGCTGAACCCGGTTTTGCTTTATCTAGGGATTAGTGCCTTCGCCAAGCGCGTCTTCTCCCCTTTGACTTGGGTCGCCTATATAGGACCCGTTCCCCCATAATTCAGCTGATCGCATTTCTGATGGGTGCGGTTGCAGCAGGCCTTGCGCCAAGCGCCGCCGCACATCCGCCCGTCTGGGCAGCGGTGCGCTCGAAAATAGTCTTTGCCCCGGGCCATAAGATCACCGGCATCCGCCCCGCCTGGACGTTCGACAAGCGCTATACTGCTATGGCGGTGCAGGGCCTGTATGGGGACGGCGACGGCGTCTATTCGAAGGAAGAGTTTGAGCCGCTCGCCAAGGTCAACTTTGACTTGCTGAAGGAGTTAGCCCTGACGCAATGCCTGTTCTG
>DAOVDX010000050.1 GCA_030669345.1 Methyloceanibacter sp.
TTGAGTTCGGGATTGCTGATCAAGCGCGCCACGATCTGTTGGCTGGTCCAGCCCTCGGGGAAAGTCACCTTGTACTGAATGGACTTGCCCTCGATCAACGTGTCGAGCACCTGCCGCATTGAGGCGTGCTTATCGAACTGATACTCGCCAGCCTTCAGGCTCCCCTGCCCCTTCAAGTGCATGAAATAGAAAACGCTGGTCATGAAGATACGGCGGTCGGCGATGATGCCGTCGCGCTGCAATCGCTCGGCGATGGACGATGTCCCTTCACCTCTGGGCACGACCAAAACCATCGACACCGTGAGCGGTCCCGGCCGGTCGAACTCCATGCGCACCAGATAGAAGACCGCCGCTGCCATGCAGGCCAGGATCAAAACAAAATTGAAGAACCCATCCAGCATTCCCAAAAACGGATGCGAGTTGTCCTCTGGCTCGTCCCGCTCCGGTGGCTTTGGCGGACGCACCGGCTGCAGCGCCTCCGTCGGACTCCGCGGCGGCAAATTGGGCGCCGCTGGACGAGCGGCAGCCTGCCCGGCCATCGGGGCGGCGTGGCTAGGCCTAGGTGCGGGGGGTATATCCTTGGTCGATGTCATGGATCGATGTCATGGCCAATAAGCGCGCGCTGCGGTAAACGGTATCCACTTTGCGTCGAAATATGGCGAAAGGGAGGTTCGCCTGACAAGCAGAAACGGCGCGATCAAGCAGCGTAGCGGCGCATGACCAGCGAGGCATTGGTCCCGCCGAATCCGAAGGAATTGGATAGTACCGTATCGATGGCCCGGCGCCGGGCCTTATGAGGCACCAGGTCGATGGATGTCGCGACCGACGGGTTGTCGAGATTGAGCGTCGGCGGCGCCACGTTGTCGCGGATCGCCAGCACCGAGAAGATCGCCTCGATCGCGCCAACGGCGCCAAGCAGATGCCCGGTCGCTGACTTCGTGGACGACATAGAAACATTGTCGGCGGCATTGCCGAACAGCCGCTCCACCGCGCCGAGCTCGATCTCATCGCCCATAGGCGTCGAGGTGCCGTGCGCATTGATGTAATCGATGTCAGCCGGTTCGATACCGGCCCGCTTCACCGCGGCGGTCATGCAGCGGAAGGCGCCATCGCCATCTTCGGCAGGCGCCGTGATGTGGAAGGCGTCGCCGGACAGCCCATAGCCAATGATCTCGGCGTAGATATTCGCGCCTCTGGCCTTGGCGTGCTCGAGTTCCTCGACCACCACCATGCCAGCCCCCTCGCCCATAACAAAGCCGTCGCGATCCCTGTCGTAAGGGCGTGATGCACGCTGAGCGTCATCGTTGAAACCGGTGATCAGCGCGCGGCAGGCAGCAAAGCCCGCGAGAGACAGACGGCAGACCGGCGATTCGGCGCCGCCAGCGACCATCACATCCGCATCGTCCAAAGCCACAAGCCGCGCGGCATCGCCGATGGCATGCGCGCCTGTCGAGCAGGCGGTGACCACAGCGTGATTCGGACCTTTCAGCCCGTGCTGGATCGAGACATAGCCAGACGCAAGATTGATAAGGCGGCCGGGGATGAAGAACGGGCTCACGCGCCGCGGCCCCTTCTCGGCGAATAGCAATGCGGTCTTCTCAATACCCTGCAGGCCACCAATACCCGAACCGATCAATACGCCCGTGCGAATCTGATCCTCATAGGCCGTCGGCTTCCATCCCGCGTCAGCCAGCGCCTGTGTCGCCGCTCCAACCCCATAGATAATGAAGTCGTCGACCTTGCGCTGCTCTTTGTGCTCCATCCAGTCGCCGGGATTATATGTCCCATCGCTGCCGTCACCGCGGGGGATCTGACAGGCGACCTGGCAAGCCAGATCGTCGACTTCGAAGCTTTCGATACGACGCGCCGCGTTCTCGCCCGCAATCAGGCGCTTCCACACATGCTCGTGGCCGCAACCGAGCGGCGAAACGAGACCCAAACCTGTGATTACGACACGTCGCATTGCGGCTTCGCAGACCTTTGCGAGAAGTTGTTGTCAGCCAATAGGGGCTGCGTTTGGCGCAACGTCAGGGGCGTTCAATACGCCTGCGCGAAGTCGCGTCAAGCGGATGTGTTCTTTTCCAGGAACTTGATGGCATCGCCGACGGTGAGAATGGTTTCCGCGGAATCGTCGGGGATCTCGCAACCAAACTCTTCCTCAAACGCCATCACCAGCTCGACGGTGTCGAGGCTGTCGGCTCCAAGGTCGTCAATGAAGCTTGCATTGTCCGTGACCTTGTCGGCCTCCACACCAAGATGCTCCACAACGATCTTCTTTACGCGCTCAGAGATATCGCTCATGTCCGTCCCTTATTTTTCAGTCCTCAGGCCTCGCGTACCCCGAGCTGTGGCTCATGGCCCAACTACTCCCGAGCGGCAAGTTAGTAGGGTTGATCGCGGCGAGATTGTACTTTGTCAAGCCCCCCACAGAGCGGCCGCTTGGGTAACACAGTATATATGACTTTGCCAGACGCCCTTCCTGGGAACAGTGGCTTGCCAAGTTTACTCAAGCCGTTGCCACAACCCCTTGTTCGTCAGGCATTTAAACCATGACCATACCGCCGTTCACATGCATCGTCTCGCCGGTGACATAGGCGGCCTCGTCACTTGCGAAAAAAACCGCCGCCGCAGCAATATCCTCGGGCTTACCGAAGGTCTGCGTCGGGATGGCGGCGGCAATAGCCTCGGTTTGCTTCGGCGTCAAGGCATCGGTCATCGCCGTTGCGATGAAACCAGGCGAGATACAGTTCGCCGTGATGCCCCGGCTGGCCACTTCCCGGGCGAGAGATTTGGTCATGCCAACGAGCCCTGCCTTTGACGCGGCATAGTTTCCCTGCCCCGGATTGCCGAGCACGCCAGAGATCGAAGCGATGTTGACGATGCGCCCGTAACGGCGGCGCATCATGCCGCGCAAAATGCCGCGCGTCAGAATGAACACCGAGGAGAGATTGACGGCGATGACATCGTCCCACTCCTCGTCCTTCATGCGTATAAAGAGATTGTCGTGGGTGATACCGGCATTGTTGACGACGATGTCGACCTGGCCGAGCAACTCCTCCGCGGTCTTTGCAAGCTGCACCACCGCCGGACGGTCGCGCAGATCGCATGGCAGCACGAACACGCGGTCGCCGAGCTCCGAGGCCAAAGCCTCCAGACGCTCCGCCCTGGTGCCCGAGATGCCAATCGTCGCGCCTTGCGCGTGCAACGCCTTGGCGATAGCGCCGCCGATGCCGCCAGTGGCGCCGGTAATGAGCGCGGTCTTTCCCTTGAGGTCGAACATTTTTGAAAGCTCTCCTTATTCCTCAGGCGCCCTAGCCTGCGAGCGCCGCCGCGGCGGCCTCAAGCTCGTCTGGCGTGCCAACGCTTCGCGCCTCAATACTATCGAAACGCCTGGCAATGCCGGTCAAGATGCGGCCGGCGCCAACCTCATAGGCAGTGTTCACACCATTACTCGCAAGGAAGAGCATGGTCTCGCGCCATTTGACCATGCCGGTCACCTGCTCCACCAACCGGGTTCGAATAGCCTCTGGGTCCGTGATCGGCTCGGCCAGCACATTAGCGACCACGGGAACTACGGGCGCCTTGATCTCGACGCCCGCAAGCGCTTCACGCATCGCGTCCGCGGCCGGCTGCATCAATGCGCAATGGAACGGTGCACTGACCGGCAAAAGCACCGCGCGCCTTGCGCCATATTCCGAGGCAAGAGCGACCGCACGGTCAATCGCCGCCTTGGCGCCAGAGATCACCACTTGGCCCGGTGCATTGTCATTTGCGGCTTCGCAGACATCGCCTTCGCTCGCCGCCTTTGCCAGCTCCCGCGCCTGATCGATATCGGCGCCAAGCAGCGCCGCCATGGCGCCCTCGCCCACGGGCACGGCCTGTTGCATGGCCTGGCCGCGTGTTTTCAGGAGCCGCGCGGTGTCCGCCAGGCTCAGAGCGCCAGTGGCGGCAAGCGCCGAATATTCGCCAAGCGAATGGCCCGCGACGAAGCTGACCGTGTCTTGCAGCTTCACGCCCTTGGTCTCGCTCAGCACACCCATGGCTGCCAGCGATACGGCCATCAGTGCCGGCTGGGCGTTCTCCGTAAGCCTTAGGTCCTCGTCAGGGCCCTCCCACATCAGCTTTGAGAGGTTCTGCCCAAGGGCCTCGTCGACCTCGGAAAACACGGTTTTTGCTGCCGGATAGGCCTCGGCAAGCGCGGCGCCCATGCCGACGGCTTGGCTTCCTTGGCCCGGGAAAATGAAGGCAATGCTCATGGTGCTTGGCAGATTTCATCGTTAACAGAAGGTGGCCAAAGACACCGTTTCAATCTTGCCTGTCAAGCAAGGCGGCGTCTTCCGGCCTCACCCCCTCTGCGAGGCCCTATGGATGGCCTTGCAAAGCTGACGTGAAACTCTATAAAGCGCCCACTAGCAACCGCTCCGGTCGGAGGCTGAACGGAGGACCGCATTGATATGCGGCAGGCTTAGGCGCCGCCCTCCCGTGTCTCCGCTCTCAAGGGCTTTCTCTTGGGCCTTCCTTCTAAAGCGCCCATGTGAGGCTTCGCGCTGGAGCAAAGAAAGAAGGAAAGGCACATCATGCCTCTCTATGAGCACGTGTTCTTGGCATGCCAAGACATTTCGGCCCAACAGGTCGAAGGCCTTTTGCAGACCTTCCGTTCCTTGCTTGAGGAAAACGGTGGCAAGGTCGGCAAGACCGAATATTGGGGTCTCAAGACCCTCGCCTATCGCATTAAGAAAAACCGTAAAGCCCATTATACGCTTATGGATATCGACGCGCCTCACGAGGCCGTGGCCGAGCTTGAGCGCCAGATGGGTCTGTCCACCGACATCATTCGATTCCTGACCATCAAGGTCGATGAGCATGAAGAAGGCCCCTCGGCAATGATGCGCCGGTCCGACCGTGACGACCGCGATGGACGCGGCGATCGCCGTGGCCCCCGGCGCGATCATGCGCCCCGTGAGGCTCGCCCCTCGACGCCAGCGCCTGAGAAGAAGGCCGAAGCCGAAGAGAAGCCTGCCGCTAGTGAAGAGAAGACCGGTGGCGAGGAGAAGTCCTAATGAGCATGTCCACAACTCAGGCCCGCCGCCCCTTCTACCGCCGGCGCAAGACCTGCCCGTTCACTGGCGATAAAGCGCCAAAGATCGACTACAAGGATGTGAAGCTGTTGCAGCGATATGTGTCCGAGCGCGGCAAAATGGTGCCGAGCCGGATCACCGCGGTCTGTGCGAAGAAGCAGCGCCATCTTGCCCGCGCCATCAAACGCGCACGGTTTCTCGGCCTGCTGCCCTATCTCATTCAGTAGCGGGTCTCTAAGCGACACGGCCCAGACTTAAGTTTGGGCTTTGACAGAAAGTTGGGGTGGGCTTCGGCCCACCTCTAACCGCTCCAGGAGGCGGGACATCGCACCAATGCCAAAACATCTCATCATAGGCGCGGGCGCAGGCCTGGTTTCAGCGGCGCTGTTTGCCTCCGCTGCCGTTTCGCCGTCGCTGGCGATCATCCTATTTTATCTCGCGCCGTTACCACTCTGCCTTGCTGGACTAGGCTGGGGCCGTTCGGCCGCCTATGTAGCCTCTCTCGCCAGCACCCTCGTCATCGCCCTCAGCCTCGGCCCGATCGTGGCGATGCTCTTCGCCGTCGTCTTCGCGGCCCCGATTGCCTTCCTGGTCCATCTCACTCTCTTGTCGCGCGCGCCTGCCGAGCCGCAAGGCGGCACAGGCGCCGCAAGCGTCGACTGGTATCCGCCAGGCCGGCTCGTGGGTTGGACCGCCCTGATCGCAGGCGCCCTGGCTGCCCTCGTCATTCTCATCGTCGGCTACGACCAGGAGGCCTACCGCCAATCCATCGCCGACTTTCTCAGTAGTCCGGCGCTGAAAGAATTAGATCCAGACGGCACGCTGTTCACGCCCGAGACGATCAAAAACCTGACCGTCCTGATTGCCAAGGCTTTGCCCGGCATGATCGCCATGAGTTGGCTCACCATCGTGCTGTTCAATCTTTGGCTCGCCGGCGTCATCGTCAACGCGTCGGGACGGGCGCTACGCCCTTGGCCGAAGCTGCAAGACCTCGAACTGCCTCCCATGTTCGTGGCGGTCTTCGCCGGGGCCATCGTGGTGTCCTTCATCCCGGGGCTGATCGGCCTTCTCGCAACCGGCCTCGCCGGCGCAATGCTGCTTGCCTATGTGCTGCAGGGCCTCGCTGTCATTCACACTTTCAGCCGCACGGTTCCGTTACGCGGCCTTCTGCTGACGGCGGTCTATCTCGGAATTTTTCTTTTGGGCTGGGTCGCGATCCTGGTGGCCATTCTCGGTCTCGGCGAGCCTTTGTTTGGCTTGCGCGCACGCGGGCCTCAGAGCGGCCAGCCCCCTCACGACAACAAATCGAACTGACAAGGATAGGAGTGTAAAATCATGCAAGTCATTCTTCTTGAGCGCATTGGTCGCCTCGGACAAATGGGTGACGTCGTCACCGTCAAAGACGGTTTCGCCCGTAACTTCCTACTGCCCCAGGGCAAGGCGCTGCGCGCCACCGACACCAACCGCAAACATTTCGAGGGCCAGCGGGCCCAGCTTGAAGCTCAGGACCTTAAGGCCAAGACCGAAGCCGAAGCCGTGGCCGACAAGCTCAATGGCGAGAGCTTTATCGTGATCCGCCAGGCCGGCGACAACGGCCAGCTTTACGGCTCGGTCTCAACCCGGGACATCGCCACCGCGGTGACCGAAGGCGGCTTCACCATCGACCGGCGTCAGGTGTTGCTCGCCCGGCCGATCAAGATGCTCGGCCTCCATGAAATCGTTGTCGCACTCCACGGCGAAGTCTCCCCGAAAGTCACCGTCAATGTTGCGCGCTCAGCCGAAGAGGCAGAGCGTCAGGCCCGTGGCGAGGACGTGACCAAAGCCAAGACCGAGGAAGAAGAGGACGCCGAAGAGGCGCGTCTTGCCGCTAAGCATGCGCGTGAGGCCGGCGAAGCGCTGTTCGAGGAGGGTGCAACACCTGAGGAAAACACGGACGCAGCCGAAGGCGAGCCGGAAGCCGAGAAGGACGCCGACACGGACGTTGCCTCTTAAGAACGAGACAGTGTTTCAAGGAATGCGGGAGGCAGGTATCTATCTGCCTCCCTCCACTTTCTGACGGACGCGAGACGTGCCGCCCCCGCCCGCCAGCAGCACGCGTTGCGTTTGTGTTTGCCCTCTCCCAGATGTCCACAGATCGAGCATAGCCGCCCCACGTCAATTCGGTACTGTGAGACATGAGCAACGCAGCGATTCTCCCGGGGTCCGCCCCGGAAACTCCCGTCTTCCGCGACGCCCCGCATAACCTGGAGGCGGAGCAGGCGCTGCTTGGCGCCATCCTCGTCAACAACGAGGCGGTGGACCGGGTATCCAGCTTCCTTAAGCGCGATCACTTCTTCGACCAACTGCATGGCCGCATTTTCGAGGCGACCGCTAAGCTGATCATTGGCGGCAAGCGTGCCACGCCGATTACGCTCAAGACATTCTTCCAGAATGAAGAGCCGGTGGGCGAACTTTCGGTTCCGCAATATCTGGGACGGCTTTCGGCCAACGCCACCACCATCATCAACGCCGAGGACTATGGCCGCACGGTCTACGACCTCGCTGTTCGCCGTCAGCTCATCGACATCGGCGAGATCATGGTCAACACGGCCTATGATTCGCCCATCGATGCGCCGCCCGAGACCCAGATCGAAGAGGCCGAGCAGCAGCTCTACGACCTCGCCGAGACCGGCAAATACGGTTCGGGCTTCGAGCCCTTCTCATCCGCGCTCACCGACGCCATCGACATGGCGGCGAATGCCTATCAGCGCGACGGGGGGCTCTCAGGGTTAGCCACGGGTTTCACCGATCTCGATCAGAAAATGGGTGGATTGCAAGCCTCCGACCTTGTGATCATCGCCGGGCGCCCGGCCATGGGTAAAACATCGCTCGCCACCAACATCGCCTATCACGTGGCCAAGGCTTACAAGATCGACCCCAATACCCAGAAGGCGACCGATGGCGCCGTGGTCGGGTTCTTCTCGCTCGAAATGTCCTCGGAACAGCTCGCCACGAGAATCATCGCCGAGCAGTCCTATATTCCTTCAGAGCGTATCCGCCGTGGCCGCATCGACCCCGACGAGTTCGACCGCATCGTCGAGGTTTCCCAAGAGCTTCAGAACCTGCCTTTATTCATCGATCAGACCGGCGGCATCACCGTGGCCCAGCTCGCCGCCCGGGCGCGCCGCCTGAAACGCCAGCGGGGACTCGGCTTTATCATCGTGGACTATCTGCAGCTCCTGTCAGGGTCCTCACGCCGGGCCCAGCAAGGCCGTGTGCAAGAGGTCACCGAGATCACCACCGGCCTCAAAGCCCTTGCCAAAGAGCTCCAAGTGCCGGTCCTGGCGCTGTCTCAGCTCTCCCGCCAAGTGGAGCAAAGAGACGATAAGCGCCCGCAATTGTCGGATTTGCGCGAATCAGGGTCCATCGAGCAAAACACCAACGTGGTAATGTTCGTGTTCCGCGAGGAGTATTATCTCGAACGCAACCAACCTCGCGAGAACACCGATGAGCATAGGCAGTGGCAGACAGACATGGAGGCGGTCAGCGGCAAGGCCGACGTGATCATCGGCAAGCAGCGCCACGGCCCGACCGGCACGGTGACGCTCCAGTTCACACCGGAGTTCACAAGGTTCTCCAACCTCGCCGCAGCGGCACGCCTGCCGGAGCGGATGGAGTGACGGGCACGGGCTCGCGCGACAACACCCCAAAAGAGCTTATGGCGGACCCAGCCGAGACCGCGACCCTCACCATCGACTTCGACGCGCTGGCCGCCAACTATCGGCAATTGCGCGACCTCGCCGCGCCGGCCGAATGCGGCGCCGTGGTCAAAGCCGACGCCTATGGGCTCGGCATGGCGCAAGCCGCGCCGGCGCTGTCGAAAGCCGGCTGCAGGACTTTCTTCGTGGCGACCCTTGGCGAGGCGAAAAGTCTGCGCAGCCTCCTGCCCGACGCCGTCATCTATGTCTTCGGTGGGCTGCTACCCGGCTCGGCGGAGGCGTTCCGTGCGTCTCACTTGCGCCCGGTCCTGAACAGCGCCGAGGAGATCCAGGAATGGGCTGACTTTTGCTCACGCGCCGGCGACAAGCTCCCCTGCGCCGTGCATATCGATAGCGGCATGAACCGGCTCGGCCTCTCATCCACGGACATCGATGCCCTCGCCAACTCTGATATCTGGTCGGCGCTTACGCTGTCTTTGGTAATGAGCCATCTCGCCTGCGCCGACGATCCATCCCATGCAAAGAATGCGGAGCAACGGGCCATCTTCGAAACGCTTCGGGCGAAGCTCCCAGACGCGCCCACGAGCCTCGCCAACTCTGCCGGCATCCTGCTTGGTCCAGACTTTGCCTATGACTTGGTGCGGCCCGGCATCGCGCTCTATGGCGGACATCCTCAACGGCGCGGTGCGAATCCGTTCGCAAGCGTGGTGACCCTAAAGGGGCGCATCCTCCAGGTCCGCGACGCTGAAGCCGGTGAGACCGTCGGCTATGGCGCGACGCGTACGCTTCAACGTCCCACCCGTGTGGCCGTGGTCTCCGTGGGCTACGCCGACGGGATCTTCCGAGCGCTCTCGAGCAGAGACGGTGAAGACGGCCTTGTCGTCCATCTTGGCCCCCACGCCGCGCCAATCCTCGGCCGGGTGTCCATGGATCTGATCGCCGTCGACGTGACCGACATTCCTCCCGACCTCTCGGCCCGTGGCGAATGGGTCGAACTCATCGGGCCAAAGACAAGCGCCCATGATTTTGCCGTCCACGCCGGCACGATCGACTATGAAGTCCTCACCAATCTCGGCCGGCGCGCGAGCCGGCACTATATCGGCGGGTAGCAGGACCACGATGGCCAAAGTCTCCAAAGCCTATGTCTGCCAGTCCTGCGGCGCGGCGACCTCCAAATGGTCCGGCAAATGTCAATCCTGCGGGGAATGGAACTCGATCGTCGAGGAAGCGACCTACGCCTCTACGTCCCCGGCCCTCGTCGCCATCAAAGGCGGCAAAGGCCGCCTTGCCTCCTTCGAGACCCTGGCGGCGGAGACGAAAGACGCTCCGCGGCTCACCACCGGCATCACCGAACTCGACCGCGTGCTTGGCGGCGGTTTGGTGCCCGGCTCCGCCGTGCTGGTCGGTGGCGAGCCCGGCATCGGCAAGTCAACACTCCTGCTCCAGGCCGCGGCTGAGCTGGCCCAAGATGGCGCCCGCGTCGTCTATCTGTCGGGCGAGGAAGCCCCCGCCCAGGTGCGCATGCGAGCCAAGCGCCTCGGCCTCGGGGAAGTCCCCGTCGCGCTCGGGACTGAAACCAACATCGCCAATATCATCGCCACGCTCGGCAGCGCGCCGGCGCCAACCCTGGTCATCATCGATTCGGTGCAGACGCTATGGTCGGAAGGCCTCGATTCGGCGCCCGGCACGATCTCACAGCTGCGGGGCTGCGCCTCCGCCCTCATCAGCTATGCCAAGACGAGCGGAGCCACGCTGGTGCTGGTCGGCCATGTCACCAAGGACGGCCAGATCGCAGGCCCAAAAGTGATCGAGCATATGGTCGACACGGTTCTCTATTTTGAGAGCTTGAGCGGCCACCAGTTCTGGATCTTGCGGGCGGTGAAGAACCGCTTCGGTCCGACTGACGAGATCGGCGTATTCGAAATGCGCCACGAGGGGCTGAAAGAGGTGGAGAACCCCTCAGCCCTGTTCCTCAACGATGCGGACCGTGGCACGCCCGGCACCGCGGTATTCGCCGGCATGGAAGGCACGCGCCCCGTTCTCGTGGAGATGCAGGCCCTGGTCGCGCCCTCCTCCCTCGGCACGCCGAGGCGGGCCGTGGTCGGCTGGGACCAAAATCGCCTCTCAATGCTACTTGCCGTGCTTGAGGCCCGCTGTGGCGTGCGCCTCGGCAGCCATGACGTCTATCTGAACGTCGCTGGCGGCTTGCGCCTCTCAGAGCCTGCTGCCGACCTCGCCGCCGCCGCCGCGCTGCTCTCGTCCTTTACCGGGCGCCCAGCACCCGAGGATGCCGCCTATTTTGGCGAAGTGAGCCTGTCGGGGGCCGTGCGCGCCGTAGGCCTCACTGACCAACGGTTGAAAGAGGCCACCAAGCTCGGCTTCGACCGGGCGATTCTCCCCTCCGCCTCCCTGTCCGGAGACCGCAAGGCTGGTGGCATTGCGCTCACCCCCATTTCGCAGCTCGACGAGCTCGTCGCCTGGTTCGCGCTGCCCACGAACTAACGCTTTCCCCTGCGACAATGCGCGACCAAAACGCTTCGATCATTGCCCGGCGGGGCCATATGTGCTTCATCGCGAGGAATCGTGATAATGTGACGTCACTTGCCCGAGGAACTCTCGCCACATGCCAATTTCCTGGCTCGATATAATTCTAATCGTCATCATGCTCATCTCGGGCTTCTTGGCGATGGTGCGTGGCTTCACTCGCGAAGTCCTATCCATTTTCTCCTGGGCCATGGCCGCTGTGGCCGCCCTGTATTTCACGCCGCGATATTCAGACCTTCTGACGCCCTATATCGAAAATCCAAGCGTTGCTCAGATCGTCTTCGCCGCCGGCGTCTTCATCATCACTTTGATCATCGTGAGCCTGATCACCTTCCGCATCTCCGACAAGGTGCTGGATAGCCGGGTCAGCGCGCTCGATCGGTCCTTAGGCTTCATCTTCGGCCTAGCGCGTGGCTTCCTCCTCGTCGCCATCGTCTTCATCCTGTTCACCGCCCTTGCCCGCGACCAGTCAGAGTGGGTGAGCAATGCACGCTCCTTCCCGATGCTCCAACGCACGCAGTTGGCCATCGAGTCCCTGCTTCCGATGAACCCTGAACAGTTCCTCCCCGGGAAAGACGACAACGCACCCGAGGGGCAGCCAGAGGGCGCGCCAGCGCAGCCGGACCAACCGTCCTAAGGCGCGTGTTGCGTTAAAGTGTTGCAGTACGAGTTGCGTGGCATTGAAGCCCTCGCCAGGG
>DAOVDX010000200.1 GCA_030669345.1 Methyloceanibacter sp.
GTGACTTTCCGGGACGCCGACGTCCGTGCGCTCATCAACGTGCCATGCGCCAATATGGATATTGGTAAGATACCGATCTTCCTGCGACGGCGTCCAGCCAATCTCACCGTAAGTGAAAAATTCACTGCCACCGGGGAAGAACTCGATCCCGGTCAGTGACCCGTTTGCGTCAGTGATGAGGCCCTTGGCGAAGAATTGCTCCGTCAGCATGGTTCCGGCTGCAAAGCCGAAGCCGGTGTCCGGCAGGGCGATCGAGGGATTGACCAGCGACGAAAGGCTCAAAAAGGTCGTGCGCTGGTTGGCATAGCCCAGAATGTCGATGTAGTCCGTCGGGTCGATCCGCCCGGCGGCCATTCAGCATCACGTGGACGTGGTTGTCGATCAACCCTGCATTGGTGTGAGGCAGCTACCATCGGTGACGGTTGCGTTGGCCTCAAACCTCGTCATGGCCGGACTTGTTCCGGCCATCCACGAGCTACGTCTAACAAGTGAAGGCGTGGATACCCGCGACAAGCGCGGGCATGACGGGCGAGTAGAAGTTGTTCCTAATTTGTTCTATAGCCAATGGTGTGAATAGCGGTGATGACCGAGCGAATCGCGGAGGCGCTGCGCACGCATAAGGCCCACTGTCTGAACCAATGAAATTCTCCGACTCATTCTTGGATGAAATCCGCACCCGGCTGCCCGTCAGCACGGTCGTGTCCCGTCGCGTGCCTTTGAAGCGGGCCGGGCGCGAATGGAAGGGGCTGTCGCCCTTCAACAAAGAGAAGACGCCGTCCTTCACGGTCAACGATCAGAAGGGCTTCTATCACTGCTTCTCCTCCTCCAAGCACGGCGACATCTTCACCTTCGTCATGGAGACGGAGGGGCTTAGTTTTCCCGAAGCGGTGGAGCGGCTCGCGGGTGAGGCGGGCGTGCCCATGCCGACGCCCGATCCACAATATGAGCGCGCGGCGAAAGAGCGCTTAGGGCTCATCGATGCGCTGGAGGCGGCGGCCAAGCTGTTCGAGGAGGCGTTGCGTGGCTCATCGGGGCGCGAGGCCTTGGCTTACGCGGAGCAGCGCGGGCTGACGCGTGAGACGCTGAATGAGTTTCGCATCGGCTACGCGCCGGGCTCGCGTGACTCTCTGAAGAGCGCGCTCATCAAGCAAGGTTTCACCGAGGCGCAGCTTCTCGACACTGGACTTGTCATCAAGCCCGACGATGGGCGACCGACTTACGATCGCTTCCGCAACCGGCTGGTCATTCCCATCCTCGACGTTAAATCCCGCGTCATCGCTTTCGGTGCTCGCGCGCTCGCTCCCGACGCGCAGCCTAAATATCTGAACTCGCCAGAGACGCGGCTCTTCGACAAAGGCTCAATGGTCTACAACTTCGCCCGCGCGCGGCAGTCGGCCTTCGAGAACAGCGAGCTGATCGTGGTCGAAAGTTATATGGACGTGATCGCGCTGCATCAGGCGGGCTTCACTAATGTGGTGGCGACGCTCGGCACCGCTTTCACCGAGCGCCAGATGGAGCAGCTTTGGTTGTTGGCGCCTGAGCCTGTCATCTGCTTCGATGGCGATAAGGCTGGCGAGGCGGCTGCGGCGCGTGCCGTCGACCGCATGCTGCCCCATCTGCGCGAAGGTCATTCCTTCCGCTTCGCCTTCCTGCCGCAAGGCCAAGACCCCGACGATCTGGTGCGGAGCGCCGGACCGGACGCATTTGCTGCCTGTGTTCGTGCCGCCGGTCCACTCATCGACATGCTGTGGACGCGGGAGAAGTCGGCGTCGAGCATCGATACCCCTGAGCGCCGTGCTGCGTTTGAGGCGCGGCTCGAGACCTTGCTTGAGGCGATTACCAATAGCCGCGTGAAGGATCACTACCGGCGGGAAGTGAAGAACCGGCTCTATGCATTGTGGCGGGAGCGGCCAGCGCGTGATCGCAATGGAGCGCTGCGCCAAGGTGGGTCACGTCAAGGCGGGTCATACCAAGGTGGATTGCCTCAAGGCGGGCGGCATTCGCCGCAGCGCAGCGTCAGTCCAGCGCCTTCGGCTTATGGTTTTGCCGCCATCGTTACCCTGGCGCTCATCAATCACCCTTGGTTGCTGGACCAGTTTGCCGAGGAGGTGGCGAGCTTCGAGATCGCTGATAAATCCATCGCCAGCCTTGTTGGCGCCATCACGCGCATCATCTTCGATGAGTCCAGCATTGACCGCGAGAAATTGATCGCCCGGCTAAAAGAGGGGCCTCACGCCAAAGTCTTGGAACGGAAATTGTGGGACAGCCCGTTTAAGCGCGTCGGCTTCTTGCAGCCCGAGACACCTATGGG
>DAOVDX010000157.1 GCA_030669345.1 Methyloceanibacter sp.
TGGTCGTCGAGACGCGCTTCTACCTGAAGCCACTCGAACACCGGAGGCAGATGGAACGCGTTCTGGTCGACCATTGCAGTGAGATCATCGGGCAGCACGCGGGGAAGATTGTCGATCAGACCGCCGCCAGTGATGTGGGCCAGCGCCTTCACCGCGGTGGGATTTGCGCGAATCGTATCAAGGAGCTGGCGCACATAGATGCGCGTCGGGGTGAGCAATGCGGCGCCGAGTTTCGCGTCGGACGCGAAGGGCGCGGGGTCGTTCCAGTCGAGACCGCATTTGGCAACCACGCGGCGCACTAAAGAGAAGCCGTTGGCATGGACGCCGGAGGAGGGCTGCGCGATGAGCTTATCACCAATGGCGAGATCTTTGCGGGGCAACAGAGCGTCGCGCTCGACCGCGCCGACGGCGAAGCCAGCCAGATCGTAGTCGCCTTCGCCATAGAGCCCTGGCATTTCGGCGGTCTCGCCACCGATCAATCCGCAGCCGGCTTCGTGACAGCCTTTGGCGACGCTCGCTATGACGGCGGAGGCCACGCCAACCTCAAGCTTGCCGCACGCGAAGTAGTCGAGGAAAAACAGCGGCTCGGCGCCTTGGACCACCAGGTCGTTGACGCTCATGGCGACGAGGTCGACGCCAATGCCATCGTGAAGCCCCGTATCGATGGCGAGCTTAAGCTTGGTGCCGACCCCATCGGTCGCCGAGACGAGCAGCGGGTCCTCATAGCCACAAGCCTTGAGATCGAATATCCCGCCAAAACCGCCAATGCCGCCCAGCACGCCGGGGCGCATCGTCTTGGCCACCAGAGGGCCGATAGCCTTCACCAAAGCGTTGCCGGCATCGATATCGACGCCTGCGTCACGATAGGTCAGAGGCGTTTCGCCAGGAGATGAGGATTTCGGGGGCACTTGGCCACTCAGGGTGGAAGTTCTAAGGAATTGGCATAACAATCGTGCCGGGCAAGGCCCGTCAAGGCGGAAAGGCCGTTGGCGCGCCACATTCCAAAGGTTTAGGGGAGATGCCGGTGTTGCAGGCACTGGGGTCAGGGATCGCGGCAGAGTTCCACATGCGTTTCAGGCGGCTAGAATCATTTGCTCGGAGATTGAGTCTTCTTGTTTTGCTGGGGCTGACGGCGCTCGGTGGGACCATGGCGGACGCGGCCAAGAGCCTGTTCGACGTTGCCAAGGTCGCCGTGGACACCAAGGCCAAGAACGCGGTCGCCGCTAGGGCCAATGGCTTGGCTCAGGCGCAGATGCGCGGCTTCAAGGTCGTGCTGGACCGGATTGTGCCGCTCACCATGCAGCAGCAGCTGCCCGATTTCACCAAAGAGGAGGTTGATCTCCTGGTCAGTGGCATTGCCATTCGCAAGGAGCAGACCTCGACCACGCGCTATATCGCGCTCCTCGACGTGCGCTTCGACCCCTATGCTGTGAAGCAGCTCCTAACGAGCTACGGCATTCCTTTCAGCGAGAACCGCGCGCCAGTGGTTTCCATCCTGCCGCTGATGCTTTCCGGCGAGGGGGTGGCCGCTGAAGGGCCAGAACAGTGGCACCAGGCCTGGGAGGATCTCGATCTCTCCCACAGCGTCACACCAGCTACGATTTTACGGCCGCACGCCGATCTCGATGCCGCCACGGTCAGGGCCGCGATCTCGGGCGACGGCGATGCATTTGCCGTGCTGCAGGCCGCTTATGGCTATGGCGGTCTCGTCGTCGCCGTGGGGCAGGTGAAGGACGGCCAGTTCGTGACAACCCTGACCGGCGAGGACGGCGTGGGGATGATCACGTTCAACCATACCAATGCCATTGGCGGCGATGCCAAGAAGGCTGCGCGCGTTGCTGCCGCTGCCTCGCTCGCTACGATCGAGAGCCGTTGGAAGCTGGAGGAGGCTGGGGCGTCGTCGCCTGCTGAAACGGCCTACGGGGAAAATCCAAGGGGTGTGGAGGCCACGCAACCGGCGGCACCCAAAGAGGTGGCTCGCAGGGTTGTCGCCCTGGTTGAGTTTTCCGGCTTGCGGGACTGGCAACAGATCAGATCAAAGCTGACGCAAATCGCGGGCATCCAAGGACTGGAGATAGATTCCCTGCAGGCAAGGCGGGCTGCGATCAGCTTCCAATTCGGCGGATCGCTGGATCGCCTCCAGGCTGCACTCGGCCAGAACGGATTTGTGCTTGAGGATAGAGATGGCACGTTGGTGCTCCGGTCCCAGTAGGCCAGGAATGGTCCGGATTGGGCCCTTTGGCGCTGGGATTCTGCTAAAATCCGCGGGATTCGGTCTTCCCGCGCGGGCATGCGCAGGTGGCCACTGGGAGAGTTGCAGGTGAATATCCCAAATACGATAACTTTGGCGCGGATCGTGGCCGTGCCGCTCCTGGTGTGGCTGATCATCGACCAGGAGATGCTCGCGGCCTTCATCGTGTTCATGCTAGCCGGCATTTCCGACGCGGCTGATGGCTTTCTTGCCAAACGCTATGGCTGGAACACGGAGCTTGGCGCCTATCTCGATCCCATCGCCGACAAGGCGCTGCTCGTCACCATCTATGTGACCCTGGGGCTCGCCGGTCATCTGCCGGTCTGGCTCGTCATCGCCGTGGTCAGCCGCGACATTCTCATCGTTGGCGCCGTGCTGTTGGCCTGGATGATGTCGCGCCCAATCATCGTGAAGCCGTTACTCATCAGCAAGGCGAACACGTTTTCGCAGATCGTGCTCGCCGGATTGGTTCTGGCAGAACTCGGGCTCGGGCTCGAACTCGGATCGCTTGTTTGGGTTTTGGTCTGGGTGACGGGAAGCCTCACCATCGCTTCGGCAGCTGCCTATTTCTGGGCGTGGCTCAAACACATGGCGAGCTACGAACCAGCGCCGCAGCCGCGCACCCGCAGCCGCCGGAAGTCTGCGCCGGTGAAGCGCCAGCGTTCCAAGGCCAAAGCCTCCAAGGCCAAAGTGTCGTGACGCTCGCACAGCTCACCTTCGACCTTCCTCACCGCGCGGCTCTCGGCGCGGAGGATTTTCTTGTCAGCGATTGCAATGTCGCCGCCGTCAAGCTGATCGACGCTTGGCCTGAGTGGACCGATCACGTGCAACTCCTGACCGGGCCTGCCGCCAGTGGAAAGACCCACCTCGTCAGGGTGTGGCAGGAGCGCTCAAGCGCGCGAGCACTTGAGCCTGAAAATTTCGATATGGCCTTCATCGAGGACCAGCCCGAGGGCACGCCTCTCGTGGTGGAGGACGCCGACCGCGCCGGCTACGACGAAAAGGCTCTGTTCCATCTTCTCAATCTGGCGCGCGAGAAGCGCCTCTTCGTGCTTCTGACCGCGCGGGACGATCCGAGCCGGTGGGGAACGGCGTTGCCCGACCTGTTGTCGCGGCTGAATGGGGTGCCTGCCGTCGATATCGGCGCGCCCGACGAGGCCCTGTTGCGGACGGTGATGCTCAAGCAGTTCACGGACCGGCAACTCGATATTGACCCCAAAGTGCTCGAGTATCTGGCGCTCAGGATCGAACGCTCATTGGCGGCTGCGGCAGCTGCCGTGGAGGCGGTGGACCAGGCGGCGCTGGCCTCGGGCCGGAAGATCAACCGCCAGCTGGTGATGGAAACGCTCAAAGCCAACGCTTCGACCGAATAGGTCGGTTGAATAGGCCCTGGGCCTCGATTGGCGTTCACCCTAACGGTAGTGATACATTTGGGGGTGTAAGGTGCCGGTATATACACACTGCGGGGGGTGTTAAGCGCCGGATTTCAAGAGGTTATCGATGAACTTGCCAGAAAAGGTCGAACCGGAAGGCGCGGATGCCCGCATCGCTGCCTTCGGCCCCGGCCGCTATTTCAATCGCGAGCTATCCTGGCTCAACTTCAACAAAAGAGTGCTTGAGGAAGCTGAGAACCAGCGCCACCCATTGCTGGAACGCCTGCGCTTTCTGTCGATCTCCGCCAACAATCTCGATGAGTTTTACATGGTGCGCGTGGCGGGCTTACGCGCCCAGGTCGTCGCCGGCATTGAATCGCGAAGCCAAGATGGGCTGACGCCAGCCGAGCAGCTTGACCGCATCAACGAGTCCGTCGGCGAACTGACCGCCGGGCAGCAGGAGAACTGGGTCACGATTGAGGCGCTCCTCGGGGAGGCCGGCATCCATGTGCTCCACGCCGATCAACTCACCGAAGAAGAGCGGTCTTGGCTTGAGAAGCATTTCCTCGACCATATTTTTCCCATTCTGACGCCGATCGCCGTTGACCCGGCCCATCCATTCCCGTTTATCCCGAATTTCGGAATCACCCTCGGGCTTGAGCTGGTGCGTGAAGGCT
>DAOVDX010000048.1 GCA_030669345.1 Methyloceanibacter sp.
GTTGGCCGCGTGCGGCTCCACACCGAGGCCAGCATCTGGTTCGGCTCGGTGCTGCGTGGCGACAATGAGTGGATCGATATCGGCCCCCGCTCGCAGATCCAGGATAATTCGACGCTCCACACCGACCCAGGCTTTCCGCTCGACATCGGCCATGATTGCGTCATCGGCCACAACGTCGTGCTGCATGGCTGCACCATCGACGACAATACGTTGATCGGCATGGGCACCACCGTGCTCAACGGCGCCAAGATCGGCGCCAACTGCCTGGTGGGCGCCAACGCTCTGATCACCGAAGGCAAGGAATTTCCCGACAATTCTGTGATCCTCGGCGCACCAGCCAAAGTGGCGCGCGAGGTGGACAAAAATGGCTGCGCCATGATCGCTCGCGGGGCCGATGTCTATGTCCGGCGCTGGAAACAATACGCGGCGGGCTTGAAGCGCATCACTTGAACGGCAGTTGGGCGTAACGCTCGCCTCACTCCAGTTCAAAGCCAATCTTCTTGCATGCGATTGCGATCGGGTCCGCCCACCCTTTTTTGCCTTTGAGACGAGCATCATCGAAGGTCGCTTGAAGATGGCCCGGGTTTTCCTGGGAGAGGGCTTCGCATAGAGCCTTGGCTTGCTCGAGATCTTTATTGGCCTTGGCGCGCTCCATACCTCGCTTTCCGGAGATAATCATCTTGTGAAGCGCGTACCGCGCCGGATCAGGCACCCGAATAGGAACTCCTGCGCCGTGAAGTGCGACGGCTTGAACTGGATTTTCGATCAGCCACTCGAGCTGTTGGAGCCGCATAGCCCCAGCCTCCAATTTTTCTAGTCGAGCCGGATTATCATCATTCCGTTTCTTCACCGGGATCAAAAGATCGACCAAGAAGCCGCTGTCGTTTCTGAATCGCCAAGGCCACGCTTTAGCATCAAGCGCGGGAACGGGCCGAAACGATTTGTCAGCCCGTTTCAATATTTTCTGCATTGTATCGCCTTCGGTTTTCGCCCGAAGAGCGATCTGTGCCGTCGCCAGGTCAACATCGCCAGTCATCATTGCTGTCGACGGAAGAAACACACCCACCAGTGCATCCATCGATTGATAGGCAGTTGTTCCCACGAGCACTCCCTGTTCCTCCTCGAGGAGGCCCGCGTCAGCTAGTACTTCCAAGACCATCCCAACCAGGGATAGCGGAGCGGTCAGTCCCGCGCTTTTCAAGAGGCTGACGAGCTTTCGGCGCTCCCGGGCTGCTTCTTGTGCCGCTACGTAGCGGTCGGCTCGAGCGCGCACGTCTCTGTCGTCAGCCCGGCCAAGAAATTCACTTATCTGTCCGCTGCCAAGGGTGCGCTTGCCGTAGAGATATTCCACCGCTCCCTGTTTGCGCACATAGGTGGACCCCCCAGGTTCAGCGGTGTGTGCTTTCTGAACCAGGTCCGCGTAGACAGTTTGAAGAACAAGGGGAATCTTTTTCATTGGAACTACGTATGTAGATAGTTTTCAGGATTTCATCTATATACGTTATTTTTCTTTATGTAGATGTATTTCATAATTCTATCTACATAAAACTCGGACCCATCGTAGGCGCGGCCACGGGGAGTTTGGACCATGAGCGGCGCGTGGCAATTCTTCATCGACCGTGGCGGTACGTTTACCGACATCGTTGCGCGCGCGCCTGACGGCCGACTCCTTACCACCAAGCTCCTCTCCGAGAACCCGGAAGCCTACGCGGATGCGGCCATCGCCGGCATCGCCGATTTGATCGGCAGCCCGCGTGACCGCCGCCTCCCACCCAAAGCCATTGGGGATGTCCGCATGGGCACCACGGTCGCTACCAATGCGCTGCTGGAGCGCAAGGGCGATCCGCTATTGCTCATTGTCAGCCAAGGCTTCCGTGACGCGCTGGAAATCGGCTATCAGGCGCGGCCCAAAATCTTCGCCCGGCAGATCGAGAAGCCGTCAATGCTCTATGCCCGCGTGGCCGAAGTGCCCGAACGCGTGCGCGCCGACGGCACCATCGAGACACCGCTCGATCTTGACGCCACAGCCAGCGCATTCGAGGCCGCGCGCAGAGACGGCATCGACGCCGTGGCCATCGTGTTCATGCATGCCTATGCGCATTCGGCCCATGAGATCGAAGCGGCACGCCTGGCGCGCGAGTTTGGTTTCGCACAAATCTCGGTGAGCCATGAGGTGAGCCCGCTGGTGAAGTTCGTTGGCCGTGGCGACACCACCGTGGTCGACGCCTATCTCTCCCCGCTGCTGCGCCGTTATGTGGATCGCGTCTCCAAGGCGCTCTCTGACAACAAGGCGACGAAGAGCGCGCCGCGCCTGTTGTTTATGCAGTCCTCCGGCGGGCTGACCTCGGCGGATTTGTTCCGGGGCAAGGACGCGATCCTGTCCGGCCCGGCGGGCGGCGTGGTTGGCGCAGTCGAGACCGCCCATCAAGCCGGGTTCACCAAGGTCATCGGCTTCGACATGGGCGGCACCTCCACCGATGTCTGCCACTATGACGGCGTTTTCGAGCGGACCTTGGCGAGCGTAGTGGCAGGCGCACGCGTGTGTGCGCCGATGATGCTCATCCACACCGTCGCCGCGGGCGGCGGTTCCATCCTCCATTACGATGGCGCGCGGTTCCGCGTCGGACCCGATTCCGCCGGTGCCGATCCTGGCCCCCTCGCTTATCGGCGCGGGGGCCCACTCACCGTCACCGACGCCAATGTCATGACCGGCAAGCTCGTGCCTGCGTTCTTCCCGCAAATCTTCGGACCTGGCCAGGATCAGCCGCTTGATCGGAACGCCGTGCGCAAAGCCTTCAAGGCCATGGCGCGAAAGCTCGGCGACGGCCGCGACCCGGAGGAGATTGCCGACGGCTTCATCAGGATCGCAGTCGAGAACATGGCGAACGCTATCAAGACCATCTCCGTACAGCGCGGCTACGACGTGACCGAGTATGTGATGAACTCCTTTGGCGGCGCGGGCGGGCAGCATGCCTGTCTTGTCGCCGACGCGCTCGGCATTAAGGCCGTGCTGCTTCATCCACTCTCTGGCGTGTTGTCGGCCTATGGCATGGGCCTCGCCTCGCTACGTGCCACGCGCACGCACGCCGTGTTGGTGCGTTTCGATGACGCCGGCCTCACCGCATTGGCAAAGACCCGTGCGCCACTCGAAACACAGGTGCGCGACGAACTGGTTCGTCAGAGCGTCGACAAGGATGCCATGAAAATCGTCGCAAGGGCGCATCTTCGTTATGCGGGCACTGACAGCTCGCTGCCTATTCCCGTGGGCAGTCTGCATGACATGCGCGCTTTGTTTGAGGTCGGTCATCAACAACGTTTCGGCTTTATCAGCCCGGAGAAAGACATCGAGATCGAGGCCGTCGAGGTGGAGGGCGTCGGCGGCGGTGGGTTGATCGAGGAACGCGAAATTGCAAGTGCGGCGGAGGCTCTGCCTCCAGAACCCCACACGAATGCGAAAATCTTCACGCACGGCGACTGGCACGACGCGCCCGTCTATCTGCGCGCAAATCTTTCGCCCGAAAACCGCATCGTTGGGCCGGCGCTCATCATCGAGGATCATCAGACGGTGATGGTCGAGCCTGACTGGCGGGCCGAAGTGACGGTCAAAAACCATCTGCTGCTCACCCGCACCAAGAAGAAGACCGAGGCGAAGATCGGCAAGAAGGCCGACCCCGTCATGCTCGAAGTATTCAACAATCTCTTCGTGTCGGTGGCCGAGCAGATGGGCTACGCGCTGCAGAACACGGCGCGCTCGGTGAACATCAAAGAGCGCCTCGACTTCTCCTGCGCCATTTTCGATCACCGCGGACGGCTCATCGCCAACGCCCCGCATATCCCGGTGCATCTCGGCTCCATGGACCGCAGCGTCGAGACCATCCGGCGCGAGGTGGGCGACAGCCTAAAGCCCGGCGACGTCTACATGCTGAACGCGCCCTATAATGGCGGCACCCATCTCCCCGACATCACCATGGTGACGCCGGTCTTCGCCGAGAACAGCCGCGATCTCCTATTCTTCGTTGCCGCGCGCGGTCACCACGCCGACATCGGTGGCATAGCGCCGGGCTCCATGAGTCCCAAGGCCACGTCGATTGAAGAGGAAGGCGTCTATATCGACCCCTTCAAGCTCGTGGGGCGCGGGCGCTTTCGCGAGAACGATGTGCGGGCACTGCTCACCAAAGCCCTCTACCCGGTGCGAGACGTCGAGCAGAACATCGCCGACCTGAAAGCCCAAGTCGCCGCCAATGAGAAGGGCGTCATTGAGCTGCGCAAGATGGTCCGTCATTACGGGCTCGCCACCGTGCACGCCTATATGGGCCATGTGCAGGACAATGCGGCGGAGGCCGTACGGGGCGTGATCGCCAAGCTAACAAATTCCAGCTTCGAGGTGGAGACCGATCAGGGCAGCGTCATCAAGGTCGCCATCACCATCGACCGCAAAGCCAAGAAGGCGACCGTCGATTTCACCAGCACCAGCGCGCAAACCAACACGACGTTCAACGCGCCGGAGCCAATCACCCGCGCCTGCGTGCTCTACGTGTTCCGAACGCTGGTGGACGAAGACATTCCGCTGAACGCCGGCTGCTTGCGCCACATCAAAATCATCGTGCCCAAGGGCTCGTTGCTGAAGCCGAAATATCCAGCCCCCGTCGCTGGCGGCAATGTGGAGACGAGCCAAACCATCGTGAACTGCCTCTATGGTGCGCTCGGCGTGCTTGGCTCGGCGCAAGGCAGCATGAACAATCTCACCTTCGGCAATGCGCGCTTCCAATATTACGAGACGATCTGTTCGGGCGCACCCGCCGGTCCCGGCTTCGATGGCGTTGCGGCGGTGCAGACTCACATGACCAATTCGCGGCTCACCGACCCCGAAGTATTGGAGTTGCGTTACCCTGTACTGCTCGAACAGTTCGAGATCACACGCGGCTCTGGCGGCGAAGGTGCATGGCGCGCCGGCGACGGCACGCATCGTGTGCTGCGGTTCTTGGAAGAAATGAACTGCGCGATCCTGTCGGGCTTCCGGAAAATTCGCCCCTTCGGGTCGAAAGGCGGCGAGCCCGGACAGACCGGCGAGAACTGGGTGAGACGAAAAAACGGTCGGTTGGAGCGGCTGCAAGGCGCCGACGAAACCGTGATCGAGGCTGGCGAAGCCATCATTATCAAAACGCCAACCGGCGGCGGCTACGGCAAGAAGCGTACGAAGAAGAAGCGAGGATAACTCGCTCCAGACACACGAAGGGCGCGGAACCGAAGTTCCACGCCCTCTAGAGAGTGTAGCCTCTCATCTTCGGCTCGTTCGCAGGGAGCGTTAAAGCCTTACGTCGTTATAGGCGCGTCGCCAGGCTGGCCACGCTCGGTCATGAACTGATCGAACTCGGCCTTATCCTTGGCGTGGCGTAAGCGCTTCAGGAAGCCCTGAAACTCGCTCGCCTCATCTTCCAGGCGCTTCAGCGTCGCTTCGCGATAATCGTCGAAGGCGTGATTGCCGGTCCCGGAGCCACCGCCGAAACGCTTAGCCTCTTCGGTGAAATACTGGCGCCAAGCTTTCTTGTTTCCACAACATTCCATGCGTCCACTCCAGATCAGATATGCCAAAACGCCAAGCCCAATGGGCCACCAGACAATGAAGCCGAGGATCATCGCCGCGATCCAAGCCGGCTTCCCGTAGTCGTCCAAGGTCGCAACCAGTTGCATTGGTGCCCTTCCTTCAGTGTGAATGTTATTTACATTTACATAGATGCCGCCGCTTGGCAAGGCGATCAGGCTAGCTCAAGGGATATATGGGGGTGCAGAAGGCCAAATTCATGGCCTTGCCAGAGGCAATTTTAACCCTCTTGGGGACAATCTCAGGAGCAATTTGTCGAAAATTGCAGTGATTGCGTGAGTGTGTTCGAGTAGGGCTCATCATGAGTAGAGCAAATCGTCGCGTTCTGGGCTTGAGCCTCGTGGCCATTGTTGTCTCGGCCCTTGCCGTTGGTGGCGGAGCTGCGTTTGCGCGCTCACTCAAAGACCACAAACCCCATAATGGCGTGACCCGCGCCCATTCCATGCCGATCCAAGGCATCGACGTGTCCTATTATCAGGGCGAAATCGACTGGCCGAAGGTGCGTGAAGCGGGCATCCACTTTGCCTTCATCAAGGCGACCGAGGGCGGCAACCACCTCGACCCCAAGTTTCTCGATAATTGGCACGCGGCCAAGCGCGCAGGGTTAGCGCGCGGCGCCTACCACTTCATCTATTGGTGCCGGGCCGCCGACGAGCAGGCCGAGTGGTTCGTGCGCAACGTGCCGCGAGATCCCGATGCGCTACCGCCAGTGCTCGATCTCGAATGGAATAGCTTGTCCAAAACCTGCCCCGGGAAGCTGTCCCGGGAGCGTGCGTTGAAGAAGATCAAGATCATCCTCGACGCCATGGAGGAACATACGGGCAAGCGGCCTATCATCTACACCGACCCAGCCTTTCATCGCGACGTACTCCAAGGTGAGCTCAGGAGCTATCATTTCTGGCTGCGGTCGGTGGCCGCGGAACCAAATGAAATCTATCGCAAACGGAGTTGGGCGTTCTGGCAGTTCACCACCACGGGCAGCGTGCCCGGCATCGACGGCAAGGTGGACCGCAACATCTACAACGGCACGAGCGGCGACTGGGACGGCGTGTTGAAATGGCTTGAGGTCAGCCGCTAGTGGCTTAGCCACTAACGCTCTCCCCGCCGTCTCCCTCGTCAGGTAGAATGCCGAGTCCTTTCAGATAGATAAGCAGCCCGCTTTCGAGAACTTCTTCAGGCGTCATCGGCACTTTGCCCGCCGCGCGTCCGCCTTGAGAGAACAGCGTGGCGACCCCGTGGGCCATCGTCCAGAAATGCAGGCTGACAAGCTTGATTGGCGGCCGCGCGTCTTCCGGGAGCTGGCGGCATAGGGCCTCGGCGGCGCGTTGCAGCACATCGAAGGAGCGTTCGGCCGCGGGCAGCCTCTCCCCTTCCGTGCCTGGCGCCAGCCCGGTTTCGAACATCACCGTGTAGCTCGCCGGCTCCTCGCGGGCGAAGGCCAGATACGCCTTGCCGAGATTCTCGAACGCCGAGAGTGGCGTTGGCAAGCCATTGTTCCACGCCGCATCGAGACGCGCGGCAAAACGGTCGAAGCCGCTATGGGCGACCTCGGCGAGAAGCGCATCGCGGTCCTTGAAATGACGGTAAGGCGCGGCTGGGCTGACACCGGCCAGACGCGCGGCCTCGGTCAGGCTGAAGCCGAACGCGCCGTGCTCCTCGATGAGTTTGCGCGCGGCCTCCAGCAACGCCTCTTTGAGGTTGCCGTGATGATAGGAGCCGGGGCGCCGCCAACCGCGGCCTGAGTGATTCATGTAAAGGGCTTTTACATCAAAGCCCTGGCGACGGCTAGCAGCCGGGCGCGACGTGGAGCTCGGGCTGAGCAATGTCGATATTGTGCTTCTGATCCTGACCCTGTTCGCCGCCGGTCTTACCATTGGCGGCGGGCGCACCAACGTGCTGCAAAGCGTCGTGCACCTGCCTCTATTTGCGATCTATGTGATGCTGACCTTCAGCCCGTGAGCGTGAAAGGGTCGTTTTCCACCATTTTTGCTATTCCCAACGCCAGGGAATTTTGCATAGACTTGGCAAAATTCATTGGGAGCCTTGAGCAATGCAGTTGCAGTTTAGAGTACCGCGTCTTTCCATCGCCCGGCCCTTTCGGGCCGTTGCCGCTCTTGCTGCTCTCTTCGCGTTCAGCGCAACACCCGCTCTGGCGCAGAGTGCAGGGAAAGGCCCTTGCACCGACGACGCCATGATCGTGTTCGATGCCTCTGGCTCCATGTCGGGTAATCAGACGCTTGGCATTCCAAACTCGAAGCCGCGCATTGATGAAGTTCGGGCCGCGCTCGCCCAGGTCTTGCCGAGCGCCACACGGTTCCGCCGGGTCGGTCTCGTCACCTATGGACCGGGACCGTACAACCAATGCAATGTCCAGCTTGAATTCAAGCCGGAGAAGGATGCCGCGAAGTCGATCATGCGGGCGGTGACTTCGATCATCCCCGCCGGCAAGACGCCGCTAACGTCAGGCGTCGAGAAAGCAGCCGAAGCGCTGGACTTCCGCAACAAGCCTGGGGTCATCGTGGTCGTAACCGACGGCGAGGAGACATGCGATCGGTCGCCCTGCCAACTCGCCAAACATCTCCACGACGCCGCCAACCAGCTCACGATCCACGTCATCGCCTTCCGCTATGTGGGTTATTCGTGGACCGGCACGAGCAGCATCGTGGACCTGATGTGCCTCGCTAACGACAACAACGGGCTCTACATCAAAGCCAATAGCGAGGGAGAGCTGATCGAGGCACTGGAGAAAACGCTCGACTGCCCCATGGTCTCGGAATTGCCCTCGACGAACGTAATCCGCTAATCGCTCGTTTTGGCGGGCACTCCCGCGCGGATCAGTGGTCCCGCGCCGGTCGAATTCGCCTCTTGAGCAGTCGTTTTCCACAGGCCCCTAAGCGCTCTCGACTGCCGGAGAACACGCGCGGGCCAAAAAAATCGCAAAATCCCTGAACCCAGAGCCCCCTCAGACGTTGATAATCACAACTTGGGGCATTCATCCTTTGTGCGATGCAACAAGGAATGAGCTTGGCAACGGCCGATGCGAGTCAGTAGAATTTGCCGGTTCCGGCAACGGGCAACCCTCGATCGGAAAGGAGAGATTCCGATGGAAATCAGAGCCAAAGTGACCGTCATCATGGCGATCGTATCATTCGGCTTCCTCGCCGCCGTCATACTGGGAATGGTCTGACGGCCGAGGCATAAGGCTCCCCCAGAGAGGAGCCGTTGTCGACATGCTTAGCTTCGAAGCGCCCCCCGGCGACCGTCTGCGTTTAGGCGAACGACACCGAACCAGGGGCCGTTAGGCCGCGGCGTCAGCCATGCGCTTGGGATCATAGCTGAGGATCGGGCCAAGCCAGCGCTCGGTCTCCTCGACGGTCCAGCCTTTGCGCGTCGCGTAGTCGACCACTTGGTCGCGCCCAATCTTGCCCACGCCGAAATACTTGGCTTCCGGGTTGGCGAAATAGAAACCCGAGACGGCGGCACCGGGCCACATGGCGCAACTCTCGGTGAGTTTCACGCCGATTTCCTTCTCCACATCGAGCAGGCTGAACAGCGTGCGCTTCTCGGTATGGTCAGGCTGCGCCGGATATCCTGGCGCGGGCCTGATCCCGGCATAGTCCTCACCAATGAGCTGTTCATTGGTGAGCGTCTCATCCGACGCGTAACCCCAAAGCTCGCGGCGCACCTTTTTGTGCATCACTTCGGCAAAGGCCTTAGCTAAGCGATCCGCCAGCGCCTTGATCAGGATCTTCGAGTAGTCGTCATTGGCGAGCTCAAAACGCCGAGCCACGTCTTCCTCACCAATGCCAGTGGTCACGGCGAAGCCGCCGATATAGTCGGCCACTCCCGTCTCCTTCGGCGCGATGTAATCGGCAAGCGCGAGATTGGCCCGGTCGGACGTACGCGCCATCTGCTGACGGAGTGTATGCAAGGTGGCAAAGGGGCTGTTCCGCGTCTCATCGGCATAAAGCTCGATATCGTCGCCGACGCTGTTGGCGGGCCAGAAGCCAACCACGGCGTTGGCCGTGAGCCATTTCTCTTCGATGAGCTGCTTCAGCATGGCTTGCGCGTCGTCAAACAGAGGCCGCGCCGCCTCGCCATATTTGTCGTCCTGCAAGATGCGTGGGTATTGGCCCTTCAGCTCCCAGGCCTGGAAGAACGGCGTCCAATCGATATAGCGAGCAAGCTCGGCGAGATCATAAGACTTGAAGCTGCGCGTCCCGAGGAAACTGGGCTTCTGTGGCGTGTAGCCTTTCCAATCAAGTTTGAGGTGATTGGCACGTGCTTGCGCCAAAGGTGCACGCGACTTCTCCGCCTGACCACGCGCATAGGACTCCGCCACGGTTTTGTATTCTTCGCGCACCTTGGCGATCTGCTTTGGCCGTTCCTCTTTCGACATGAGCCCCGCCACCACACCAACGGCGCGGCTGGCGTCGGTGACATAGATGGCCTGACTGCGCTCGTAGTTCGGGCTGATCTTCACAGCCGTATGCAAACGGCTCGTGGTGGCGCCGCCGATCAACAGCGGCAGGTCAAAGCCCTCGCGTTCCATCTCCGCCGCCACGTGACACATCTCATCGAGAGACGGCGTGATCAGGCCGGACAGACCAATGATGTCGATATTCTTCTCGCGCGCAGCGTCGAGGATCGTCTGGGAGGACACCATGACGCCAAGGTCGGTGACCTCGAAATTATTGCACTGGAGCACGACGCCGACGATGTTCTTGCCGATGTCGTGGACATCGCCCTTGACGGTGGCGAGCAGAATTCTGCCCGCGGGCTCGCCCTGCGCCAGGCCCTGCTCCTCCTTCTCCTTCTCCATAAAGGGCATGAGATAGGCCACGGCCTGCTTCATCACGCGCGCGGACTTCACGACCTGGGGCAGGAACATTTTGCCTTCGCCAAACAGATCGCCAACCACGCTCATGCCACTCATCAACGGCCCTTCGATGACATGCAGCGGCCGCTTGGACTTGGCCCGGGCCTCCTCGGTGTCTTCTTCGATGAAGGCGGTGATGCCATGGACGAGCGCATAGCTCAGGCGCTCCTCGACCGGCTTCTCGCGCCAGGAAAGATCCGCCTCTTTCTTTTGCGAAGCCCCGCCTTTGAAGCGTTCCGCCGCCTCCAACAACCGATCGGTGGCGTCGTCGCGGCGGTTGAGGATCACATCCTCGACGAGCTCGCGCAGCTCCAGAGGGATATCGTCATAGAGCGCAAGCTGGCTGGCATTGACGATGCCCATATCCATGCCCGCCTGGATGGCGTGATAGAGGAACACCGAATGCATCGCCTCGCGCATCTGCCCGTTGCCCCGAAACGCAAATGAGAGGTTCGAGACGCCGCCCGACACATGCACGTAAGGCAACTCAGCCTTGATGCGCCGCGTCGCCTCGATAAAGGCAAGGCCATATTCGTTGTGTTCTTCGATGCCGGTGGCCACGGCAAAGATATTGGGGTCGAAGATGATGTCCTCGGGTGGGAAGCCAACCTTCTCGGTGAGTAGCTTGTAGGCGTGCTTGCAAATTTCGAACTTGCGGTCAGCAGTGTCGGCCTGGCCCTCCTCGTCGAACGCCATGACCACAACAGCGGCGCCGTAGCGGAAGACCTTGCGCGCGTGATCGAGGAACGGCTCCTCGCCTTCCTTCAGGCTGATGGAATTGACCACCGACTTGCCTTGCACGCATTTCAAGCCAGACTCGATCACCGACCATTTCGAGCTGTCGATCATGATCGGCACGCGAGAAATATCCGGCTCGGCAGCGATGAGCTTGAGGAACGTGGCCATAGCCGCCTCGGACTCAAGCATGCCCTCATCCATGTTGACGTCGAGCATGTTGGCGCCGCTCTCGACCTGCTGGTGCGCGACCTCAAGAGCCGCGGCGTAGTCGTTAGCCTCGATCAGCTTACGGAAGCGCGCGGAGCCGGTAACGTTGGTCCGCTCGCCTACCATGACGAAATTCTGAGCTGCGTTGGTCAAATTAGATCACCCATGCACGAATGGTTCGAGGCCGGAGAGACGAAGTGCGTGATCCACCTCGGGCACCTGGCGCGGCTTGTACTTGGCCATGGCTTCCGCAATGGCGCGGATGTGGTTGGGCGTGGTGCCGCAGCACCCGCCAACAATGTTCACGAGTCCGTCCTTGGCCCAGTCCTTTAGAAGATCGGCCATCTGCTCCGGGGTCTCGTCATATTCGCCCATCTCGTTCGGCAGCCCGGCATTCGGATAGACGCTGACATAGGTGTCAGTCACATGCGCCATCTCGTCTACCGAGGGACGAAGCTGTTCGGCGCCGAAGGAGCAATTGAGCCCCATGGAAAATGGCCGAAGATGCTTCATGGAGTACCAGAAGGCCTCCGGCGTCTGACCCGACAAATTGCGGCCCGACAAGTCGGTGATGGTGCCGGAAATCATAATCGGCAGTTCGACACCCATCTCCTCGAACACTTTCTCGACGGCATAGCCGGCGGCCTTAGCGTTCAGCGTGTCAAACACCGTCTCGATGAGAATAGCGTCGGCGCCGCCATCGATCAGGCCGCGGGTCTGCGTCGAATAGACTTCGACCAGCTCGTCGAAGCTCACATTGCGGAAGCCTGGATTGTTGACGTCCGGTGAGATCGAAGCTGTCCGGTTGGTTGGCCCGATAGCGCCAACCACAAAGCGCGGCCTGTCCGGCGTCTTCCCGGTCCAGATCTCCGCCGCCTCGCGGGCGAG
>DAOVDX010000069.1 GCA_030669345.1 Methyloceanibacter sp.
TGGCGACGCATTTGTGCTCGTAGCGCTTGGCATAGTTGGGCATGAGAGCCTTGCGCGAGAAGCCAGGCTTGTTGTGGTGTGTCCCGGTTTCCACCATTTGATACAGCAACGAGCGATACAGGTTTTCAAACTTCGTGCCGCCGCGCGATAGCACCGGGAAGAAACCTCGCGCGCGCCACTCCGCCGTCGTCTGGACGAGGTCCATGTCGGTGCGCGGGTAGGCCTCAACATGGCTTGCATAGGGGTTTTTGCCGAGGGAGCCACGCTCCGTCGCACGAAACGATGTGAGCTTGAGATTGCAGGGCGAACCCGTGCAGCCGTGACAGGCGACGCAGCGTTTGTTGAAGAGGGGCTGGATAATGCTCTTGTAGCTGGGCGCGGCCGACATGGTGGGCGCGTGGTCCTCAGCAGGTGCTTCCGTCGGACTGGAAATCGCAAATGCAACGAGCAAGACCAACGACGCAAGGCTGACCGCCGCGGCGGCCTTTGTCCAAGGCCGCCCATTTGATGTCCCAGTTCCAGAGCCTAGATCTGACATATCAATTTATCCGCGGTTGCTGTGCTTGCTTCCGGTCTATTCAGACTAACGGGCTTTCGATGTCCCGGCGGCTCTAACTTGCCGGCTTACCTTTAGGGTCCAGCTCGCCGTCGGTGCGTTCCTCTAGCGGCTTGCCGTCGCGCCCAAGATTGCAGGCGCTGTTGACCAAGGCAAGATGCGAGAAGGCTTGAGGGAAGTTCCCGCATAGCCGCTTGGCGCTCGTGTCGTACTGCTCGCTGAGAAGCCCAAGATCGTTGCGCAAGGCGAGCAGGCGCTCGAAGAGCTTCACCGCGTCGTCGCGACGTCCGAGAAGCACATAGGCATCAACGAGCCAGAAGCTGCAAGCGAGGAACATACCTTCACCAGGCGGCAGGCCGTCATTGCTCTTGGAGGTGTCGTAACGGAGCACGAGGCCGTCCTTCATCAGCGTCTTTTCGATCTGCGCGACGGTGCCCGCGATGCGCGGATCATCGGCGGGTAAAAAGCCCACTGCGGGAATCAGTAGCAGGCTCGCGTCGACCTCCTGCTTTCCATAGGCGCGCACGAAGCTGTTGAGCTTCTTGTCGTAGCCCTTCTCGCAGACCTGTGCGTGGATCGTCTCCCTGATGTCGCGCCAGTGTTCGAGAGGGGCGCTCAGATTGAAGCGTGTGGCGCTCTTGATTGCGCGGTCGAAAGCGACCCAGGCCATGACCTTGGAATAGGTGAAATGCTCGGGCCCGCTGCGCACTTCCCAAATGCCTTGGTCCGGCTTTTGCCACTGGCTTTCGAGATGGCGCAGGATGGAGAGCTGCAGCTCCCAGCCTGACTTCTCGGGCGCGAGGCCGCCCTTGCGGGCTTGATGCATGGCATCCAGCAACTCGCCATAGACGTCGATTTGAATCTGATCATGCGCGCCGTTACCGATACGCACGGGCGTCGAGTTTTCGTAACCGGGCAGCCAAGGAAGCTCGACTTCGTAGAGCCGCCGTTCGCCAGCGATGCCGTACATGATCTGCATTTGGTCGGGGCTGCCGGCGACCGCGCGCAGCAACCATTCGCGCCAGTCTTTGGCTTCCTGGAAATAACCCGTGTTCATCAGGGCGAGAAGAGTGAGTGTCGCGTCGCGAAGCCAGCAATAGCGATAGTCCCAGTTCCGCGGTCCGCCGAACTCCTCCGGCAGCGATGTCGTCACTGCCGCCACCACGCCGCCAGTGGGGGCATAGGTCATCGCCTTCAGCGTGATGAGCGAGCGCCTGACGGCGTCGGCATAAGGGCCCGTCACGTCGCAGGTGGTGGACCAATCCTTCCAGAATTTTTCTGTCTCGCTGAGCAGGTTCTTCCAATCGACCGCCGGCGGGTCGGGCACGAAGGATGCATCGTAAGTCAGCGCGAACGTGACGTTCTCGCCCTCGTTGACGGTGAACGAGCCCACGGTTTTGAAGTTTTCACCGCGCAGATCGATGGTGGATTGCAAGACGAGCTTGTTGGGCCCCGCGACCGCACGCAAGCGGCGGTCTTCAAGCGCAGTGACCCAAGGCACCTCCTGGCCATAGCCGAAACGCACGACGAACTCGGTTTCAAACTCGACCGTACCGCTGTCGCCGATCACTAGGCGGACGATGTTGGGATGCTCCTCGCGCGGATACATAAAGTCGATCAGCGTGGCGGTGCCCGTCTCGGTTTCGAATTTCGTTTCGAGGATGAGCGTGTCGGGGCGGTAGCGGCGGGTGACCTTGGCCTTGGGGTCGGTTGGAGCGATCTGCCAGCGGCCATTTTCGGGCGTGCCGAGCAGGGCCGCAAAACAGGCCTCGGAATCGAAGCGCGGGCAGCAGAACCAGTCGATCGATCCGTCGATCCCAACCAGCGCCGCCGTCCGGCAGTCGCCAATCAGTGCGTAGTCTTCAATGGGAAGTGTCATGGTCGCCGCATCCCTAAAGACCGACGCTGCTTTGCATGAGGCCGCCATCCGCGAAGATGGTGGTGGCCGTGAGATAGCTCGCGGCGTCGCCGGCGAGGAAAGCGACAACATTGGCAATCTCTTCGGGGCGGGCCATGCGTCCGAGGGGGATGGCCGAATCGAGCCGCTTCAGTTTGGACGGGTCGTCCATGGTGCTGTCATTGATCGGGGTTTCGACCGCCCCCGGGCCCACGCCTACGACTAAGATATCGTGGGGGCCGAGTTCGACGCCCGCGGTGCGCGTCAGCATCCGCATGCCACCCTTGGAGAGGCAGTAGGCGGTGTTGCCGGGCATCGGCCAGTCCTCATGCACCGACGTAATATTGATGATGCGCCCGCCGCCGCCCTGCTTGATCATCTGCTGGGCGGCAAGCTGCGTGCCGAAGAATGCGCTCTTGAGGTTGATCTGCATGACGCTGTCATACTGATCTTCCGTGGTGTCGAGGACCGAGGTGCGCGTTTCGATGCCCGCGTTGTTCACCATGATGTCCAGGCGCCCAAACTTGGCGACGGCCGCGTCGACGAGCTTCTGTAGATCGGCGACTTGGCTGACATCCGCATCGACCCCGATAGATTGGTTGCCGAGCTTGCAGATCTTGCGTTCCAACTCCGCCGTGGCGTCCGGGTGTGCCACATAGTCGATGACAGTCCTGGCGCCTTGCCGCGCCAATTCGAGAACAATCGCCTGGCCGATGCCGCTGTTACCGCCGGTGACGATCGCGACCTTGTTCTTCAAAGACATGCGCGGAGCTCCATCTGGTAATTCAAATCCTTAAGCGCCTGATTGACGCGCCTCGGCGGGACCTGACATTGGATAAATCTAGACATTGGCGGTAGCATCGGCAACCTTGCCAGCGCCCTAACTCGGCATCCGCTCATTGCTTAAGCATGACATTTTGATGATCTCGCGCGGGGACGTGAATTTTGATGGCGCAACATGACGTGATCATTATTGGCAGCGGTGCGGGTGGCGCTAGCGTTGCCTTTAAGCTCGTCAACGCAGGCAAGCGAGTACTTCTCATTGAGAAGGGGCCATATCTGCCGCGCAATTCTTCCACGCTGGAGGTCAGGCAAGTCTTCGTCGACGGCGTGTTCAAGAACCATGTGGTTTGGCTGGACGGCAAGGGGCACGATTTCGTTCCCGGCGAATTCTACAATGTCGGCGGTAAGACCAAATGGTATGGCGCGGCGCTGTTCCGTTTCCGGCCCGTCGAGTTCGAGGCGGAGGCTAGCTACGATTTGCTGGGCTGGCCCTTCGGCTACGAGACGCTGAAGCCTTATTACGACGAGGCGACGGCGCTGCTGGAGATCACCACATTCAAGAACGAGCCCCAGCTTCAGGCGCTGCTCGACAAGATCACCACCGCAGACCCTGAATGGAAGTTAGAGTCACTGCCGCTCGGCCTATCGAAAGACATCGTCAATCACCCCGAGGAGGCAAAGCATTTCGATGGCTTCGCCGTGCCGTCCGGCGACAAGTCGGATTCCGAGCGCAATTTGATCGACCACATTCTCGATAAGCCGAATTTCACCCTCATCGCTGGCGATCCCGTCGCCGAGCTTATCGCCGCGCCGGGCGACCCGCGCACAATCACCGGCGTCAAATGCGCCGACGGCGCAATCTATGAGGCGGATATTGTCGTGCTGGCGGCGGGCGCCATGACGTCCCCGCGCATTCTCCAGGACCATCTGCATGCGAGCGGGCTGACCCTGCCATGCGGCGATTTGGTTGGCGCCAATTTCAAAATGCACATCAACTCGGCGATCCTCGGCTTCTCGCCATTCACCGATCACGACGTGCTGCGCAAGACGGCGGTTCTCTACAACGACAAGTTTCCGCATTCCTCGATGCAATGCCTCGGCTGGATCGACGGCGAGATCCTCGCCACGCAAGCGCCGCGCGAGATGACGGGCTTTCTCGACAAGTTTCTTGGCAAGCGGGCGATCGGCTTCTTTGCGACCACGGAAGACGCCTCGTCTGAACAGAATCGCATTATCTCCGGCGGGTCGGGTAGTAAGCCGATTATGGATTACAGCCTCGACCGCATGAAGAAGGCGGAAAAGGAGCACAAGGCGCTGATCGACGCCTGGATTGAACGCCTGCTGCATGCGGGCCTGGTTGGCTTCGACAAATATATGGGCATGGCTGGCACGGCCCATGCGCTCGGCAGCCTGGTCACCGGCGACGACGCCAAGAGCTCGGTGGTGGACCCCCATGGCAAGGTGTACGGCATGGAGAACCTCTATGTCGGCGATGGTAGCCCACTCCCGCGCGCCAGCCGGGTCAATCCATCACTGACCATCTACGCCTGGGGGCTTCGCCTCGGCGACCACCTCGCCGGGTAGCGGCGTCTAGTAGAACTTCTCCGGGGCTGCGAGGGGTTTGCGCGCGCGTGAGTTTCTGCCAGAATGACTTAAGTCATTCTGTTTCCTATCTGGCGAGGTCGCTGATGGCGGACAAAGGCAAGTCCCGTCAGGCGAGACCTTCGCGCAAGCGGGGGGAGAGCGACCCGAATGTGAGCCGCCGGGACATGCTTCTCGCGGGCGGGGCGGCGGCGGCCCTCGGCGCGTTACCGCAAGGCGCGAAGGCCGAAGCGGTCAAATCCCCAAGCCCGGACGCCAGCGCCAAGACAGCCACCCCCAAGACAGATACCCCCAAGACAGACACCCCCAAGACAGCCGCTCCAAAGACAGCCACCGCGCCTTATCCCGCGAGCCGCAATACGCCGTCCGGCCAACCTTACAACGTCGTCCTCTTCATCTCTGACGAGGAGGCTTATCACCTCCGTCCGGCGGAAGGATATACGACGCCGGCGCGTGAGGAGCTGATCCGCCGGGGCACGACGTTCCACGACCACTATATCGGTGCGGCGATGTGCACGCCGTCGCGCGGCGTGATGTTTTCGGGTCAACCGCCGCAGGTGAACACCGTCTTCGATCAGATGGAACTCGGCTACGTGCCAAGCATGAAGACCGACAAGCCGAGCATGGGCACGATCTTCAAGAAGCTCGGCTATGTCACCGCCTATTACGGCAAGTTCGAGTTGCGCCGTGACATCATCACGCCGAAGACCGACATCAACTATACGGACGCGCTGCGCGAATACGGCTTCGACCAGTTCGCGCCGGACGGAGACAAGGTCGGTTCACCCGATCAGGGCTACGACACCGATGTCTACACCGGCAGTGAGGCGGTCCGCTGGCTAAGGACCGACGCGCAGGAGATCAACAAGAAGGGTCAGCCCTGGTTCCTGGTCGTGAGCTTCGTGTCGCCTCACGACATTATGTATGCCGACACTAACCAGCCAGGCAGTAAGGAGCAGGTTTCGGCCGTCGGCATGCGGCTTACGCGGCCGCCGGATAACAGCCATTTCGCGACGAAATGGAAATTCCCGGAATCGCCGAGCCATTTCGAACCAATGGACGCACCTGGGCGTCCTCGTGCGCAGCTTGTCTACAATATCGGCTGGTCGGAGTTTCTCGGCGAGATCCCGGTCGACGCCACCGACATGTGGCGCACCTATTACAACTACTATCTAAATCTGATCCGCGACAACGACCGAAACATGCAAGGCGTCCTCAATGCTCTGTCGGCGCTCGGACTGTGGGATTCGACCGTGGTGTTCCGCACGGCCGATCACGGCGAACTTGGGGGCTCTCATGGCGGTTTGCGCGGCAAGGGTCCGCTGCCTTACGAGCAGGAATGCCATGTGCCCGCGGTCATCGTTCACCCCGAATACGCGGGCGCGCGGAACTGCCAAGCCGTAACCAGCCATGTCGATTTGATCCCGACCTTGGTCGGGTTGACTGGCGTGGACGAAGCCTTACGCAAAAAGGCGCTCGAAGGGCTCCCGGGCCATGACTTCTCTTCGCTGCTCAAAAGCCCCGAAACCGCCAAAGCGGGCGCGATCCGCGAGGCGGCCCTGTTCAACTATGTCGGGCTGCAGACTGTCGATGCGCTCTATATGACCCGGGCTTGTTGCGACATCGCCCATGGCCGCTTCGTCCCGCCCTTCAGCGAAGCGAAGCCCAATATGACGGGGAAGGGCTTTATCAGTTTCGTCTTTGACGGCCGGTACAAGTTCGCTCGCTATTACGCACCGGACAATTTCAACACGCCGAAGACGCTGGAGGCGCTTCTCGCCAATAACGAGATCGAGCTATTCGATCTCAAGACCGATCCCGACGAGGTGAAGAATCTCGGCGTCGAGACGGAGGCGAACAAGGACCTCATCATGCGCATGAACGATCTGCTAAACCGCATGATCGCCAAGGAAGTCGGCGTCAACGACGGCGGCTTCCTGAAGAAGGTCCTCAGCACATATTGAGCTGCAGTAAGGGGCGCGCTAAAAGCGAAGCTCGTTGAAAGCGACAAGTCGTTAGGGGCTCATCGCGCCAAAGTCAGCTGACCAGAAGGAAGCTCAGATGCCGATCGTCATTATCCTGCTGATTGCGGCCCTGGTGGCCACGTTCGGATTCTGGTCCACGCTCCAGGCCATTCTCGGCGCCATTGGCGTGATCGTGCTGCTCTGCTTGCTGGCGTTCTTCACCGTCGCCTTCTTGGCGGCCTGGCTGATGAAGCGATAGCGTAAGCGGGCTCTTCAGAGACGTAGGGTATTTCAGTATTTGTGGTGGACGCCCATGATCTCGAAGTCAGCTTCTTGGAGCTGATATTTCTGCACGAGGCTCGCCGTATCTGAGAGCGCACGCACGCATGCCTCGTGGACTGCTTGTTTCTCGGCCTTGTTGAGCTTCTCACCGCTATCGGCCCGTTCCGCAGTGGTCAGGCAAAGGGTGGCGTCTTGAGCGGATGCCGGCGTGGCCGCGCCAGCCAGGTACAGGCCAAAAATGGCGGATAGGCTTAGATTTCTGGCTGACAAAAATTGCCTCCTCGGGCTGCACAATCACCCGCAAGAGTAAGGTGAGCAAGACCCTCCGAATAGGGCCTTCTGGGGAGGCTGGCGGCTCGTCTACTCGGCGGCGAGGCGGACATATTCGCCGTTGGCGACCGGACAGGCGGTCCATAGTTCCTCAAGCGCCGCGATCAGTGTCGCCATCTGGGCGTCGGTGTGCACGGGGGAGGGCGTGAAGCGCATGCGCTCGGTACCCCGGGGCACAGTCGGATAGTTGATGGGCTGCACATAGATTCCGTGGTGGGTCAGCAACGTGTCCGTCACCGCTTTGCAGTGCACGGGATCGCCAACCATCACAGGCACGATGTGGCTCGGATTAACCATGACTGGCAGCCGCGCTTCGGCCATCAGGTTCTTTAGCGTTGCGACCCGCTCCCGATGCCGCGCCCGCTCGAATTCGCTGCCCTTTAGGTGGCGAATCGAGGCGAGTGCTCCGGCGGCAATGGCCGGCACGAGCGAAGTGGTGAAGATAAAGCCAGGCGCGTAAGAGCGGATGGCGTCGCAACAGGCCTGGCTCGCGGCAATGTAGCCACCCATGACGCCAAAGCCCTTAGCCAGCGTGCCGTTGACGATGTCGATCTGGTCCATGACGCCGTCACGTTCGGCGATGCCGCCGCCACGCGGGCCATAGAGGCCAACCGCATGGACCTCATCGATATAAGTGAGGGCGTTGTACTTTTCGGCCAGAGCGCAGATATCGGCGATTGGCGCGATATTGCCGTCCATGGAGTAGACGCTCTCAAACGCGATGATTTTGGGCGTTTCCAACGGAACCTTCTTGAGCAGGTCTTCCAGGTGACCGAGGTCGTTATTCCGGAAGATATGCTTCGGCCCACCGCCGTGGCGGATGCCTTCGATCATCGAGGCGTGATTCTTCTCGTCTGAGAAGATCACGAGGCCGGGAATCAGGCGAACCAGCGTCGAGAGCGTCGCATCGTTGGCGATATAGGCGCTCGTGAATAGAAGAGCGGCCTCTTTGCCATGGAGGTCGGCAAGCTCAGCCTCGAGCTCAACGTGATAATGGCTGGTGCCGGAAATGTTGCGCGTGCCGCCGGAGCCGGCGCCAACGGTGTCGATGGCCTCGTGCATGGCGGCGCGAACCGCCGGATGCTGGCTCATCCCGAGATAGTCGTTGGAGCACCACACGGTGACGTCGTGGGTGCCCTCTTCGGTGAAATGATCGGCGGTCGGATAGGCCCCGCAGCGGCGCTTCAGATCGGCGAAAACGCGATAACGGCCTTCGCTATGCAGCGACTCGAGATGCTGACGGAAGCGATCCTCGTAATCCATCTGTCTCTGTTTCCCTAGACCATTGGCGTCCGCCAACGGCACCCAGCTATTGGCTGAACAGATTGGATATAATTATTGGCACCCGGACTGCGCAAGTTCTTGTTTTGCTTGCTTAAAGTTCCCATGTGCCGGGTTCTGCGTCTTTAGTTAGTAGCCCAATCACACGTTGGTCACAAGGATCGGCGCCCGTCCCGGGGTCGTTCTATTGTCGCATAGCCCGTCCCGAGGCCTTTGAACTATGACCTAGGTCAACGCAAGGGGTGGTGCCAGGTGAACCGCTGGTGCGAGGTCAATACTTCTCTTTCTATGGGCGATATATGGGGGCGATGCGGACTCTATATAGGAGCCATATAGAAGTCAGACCGATTGCCCGTTAGCAGGTCCTCAAGTTGAAGTGCCGCCAGCGACTCATCCTCAGCGAGAAGGAGTCGCTGGTCTGCAGTCAGCGGGATTTGCTCAGAATCGTTCCTGGTATGTTCGCTCCAGTCACGATTCGCGACTCGTTTTTGGCTAAAACCCACGAATCGGTCCCAGCCGAGCTCTTCTCGACGGGAGGCCCTTTCTGGGCCGGGGCCATCGTTCTCGTGAGTCCTGAATCCCTTGAAAAGCCGCTAACAGGTTATATTAGAGAGCAGAATCGAGCGTGCACGGCAAGAGAGTTGCTCTGTATACGGATTTTGGCCGTCCCCAGGCTCGATATCCGTTGTCGCCAACATTTTGCCCCCCTGAGGCCCCTCGGCGAGCCAGCAGGGCCTTTCCCCTAAGGAATTGACAATCCAAGCTTTTTATCCAAAATGGCGCTCGGACTTTCGGGGTCCCAAGGTACATATGGCTCGTGGCGGAATGGTCACAAGACGCTAAAAACGACCCCACTTGCTTGGATAGCAATTTACCTTCCTG
>DAOVDX010000122.1 GCA_030669345.1 Methyloceanibacter sp.
GCTTCGGCCGACCGTGATCGTGGTCTTGTGCTCATAGGCGCGGGTCTTGATCGCTGCGAGCAGGGCGTCGAGATCGGCAATGAGAATATCGGCGGCCTCGACGAGCTGCACATTGAAGCAGGTGTCGAGCACGTCGGAGGAGGTCAGTCCGGAATGCAGGAAGCGCGCTTCCGGCCCAACATGCTCGGCGACGGAGGTGAGGAAGGCGATGACGTCGTGCTTCACCTCCCGCTCAATCTCGTCGATGCGGTCGATGTCGAAGCCCGCCTTTTTCTTGGCTACCTCAACGGCGCCCTTGGGGATAAGCCCAAGCTCCGCCATGGCTTCGGCGGCGTAGAGCTCGATCTTGAGCCAGATGCCAAATCTGGTTTCAGGCTCCCAGATGCGAGCCATCTCGGCGCGGCTATAGCGGGGAATCATGCGTGTGTTCTCAGCCTTTCCCGGGGGAATCCCGGAGAGGTGGAAGGTCTAACAGAGCCCGGTGCGGCGCTCAAATTTCGACGGTTCTAGGCTCCCGTGGCCCGAAGACAGCGACATAGATCGCGCCCGCCAGAATGAGCGCGGCATAGGACGGGCGTGGCGGGATCATCATGTCGAGCAGGAACGTATAGAAGTCGTTGATGGAGGCGAAATACAGGCCCGACAGCGACCAGTCCTGCCGGCTCGGATCAGTGACATGGATATAGCCGAAGCGCAGCAGGGCTCCGAAACTGGTGAACGCCACCACGAAGATGAACAGCGCGAAGAGCATGCGGACGACGAATCCGCGCCTCGCGGTGAAGCGCTGACACCACCACACGACGAGCGCGGCCAGCATGCCGGCAAACCCGACGATCCGCAGCGTATGCTGGGTCTGAGGGTTTATGACCGCATTCGTGAAGTCGCCGATCATTAGCGCCCACATAGAGACGCCGATCACGATGGCGAAGGCGGCGGCCAACACGAAGCCGACCACCTTGGTAAATGTCACTTGTTCCATTGCCGCTTTCCCTCAAAAGCCCCTCGGGCGCCCCGACTATGCAAGGGAAACGCTCCGGCTGCAATCCACGCCAGCCTCAACACTTGCCGGTCCCCACAGTTTATGGTCCGATCCGCCCGATTATAAGGAAGGCAATCATCTATGGCATTCGAAGATCTCAAGGCCGAACTCGCGCTTCTCGTCAATCAGATGGAGAACCAGCCCGAAGACCGGCACGAGCTTTATTTGCAGATTCGCGAGAGGCTGAATGAGATGCGCGCCTTCGGTATGCCGCTCCCGGCGGACCTGGTCGAGTTCGAGGAGAAACTCGAAGCTTTGTTCAAGTCCGAAGACATCGCCGCCCAGCAAGATACCGCCAAGAAAGACTAGGCGCGCTTTCCCCCGCGATTATCCAGCCGGCGCAGGATCCGTGTCGGCGATCTCTTCATAAGTCCCCTTCGACCACCGGTAGATGGCATAGGGCGGCAGATTTGGGTCGCCCTTCTCGTTGAACCTGAACTTGCCGATCACGGTGTCGAACTCATTCTCGTTCAGCGCTTTGACCACGGCGGGCGCGTCGATCGTGCCAGCTTCTTCCACAGCTTCCTTCCAGGCCTGGACCGCGGCGTAGGTGTAAAGCATATAGCCCTCGGGCTCGACGCCTTTGTCTTTGAAGCGAGCAACGACCTTGGCGGCGGAGGGATTCTTGCGCGGGTCGGGGGCGAAGGTCATCAGCGTACCTTCGCCAGCGGGGCCGGTGATCGACCAATATTCCTGCGTAACCAGCGCGTCACCGCCCATGATGACGGTGTCCATGCCTTGGTCGCGCATTTGCCGGGCGATCAGCCCCGTCTCGGTGTGGTAGCCGCCGACATAGAGCACATCGACATTCGCCCGCTTGAGCTTCGACACCAGCGCCGAATAGTCCTTCTCGCCGGCGCTATAGGCCTCGTACAGCACTTCGTCTTTGCCGTTGGCGTTCAGCGTCTTCTTGATCTCGTCGGCGAGGCCTTTGCCGTAGGCGGTCTTGTCGTGGACGAGGGCGATGTTCTTGCCGGCGAAATGATCGGCGAGATATTTGCCGGCGACCGCGCCTTGCTGATCGTCGCGCCCGCACACGCGATAGATATTCGGACCCGCGCGATTGTCGGTCAGGGCCGGGTTGGTGGAGGCCGGTGAGATTTGGACCAGATTGCTCTCGCCGTAGACCTGACTGGCTGGGATCGATGAGCCCGAGCAGTAATGCCCGACGACCAAGGCAACGCCTTCGCCAGCCATTTGGTTGGCCACGGCCACGGCCTGCTTCGGGTCGCAGGCATCGTCACCAACTTCGAGTGCGAGTTTCCTGCCGAGCACGCCGCCTGACGCATTGATGTCGGCGATGGCCATCTCAGCGCCGTTCGTCATCTGCGCGCCGAAGGAGGCGTATTGACCCGTGACGGGCCCGACCACGGCGATTGTCGTCGTGTTGGGGTCTTTGGGCTCACCGCAGGCCGTAACAACAAAGCCCGCAATAAGCGCTGCCGTCAGCCCGGCTATGCGCATTGACCAGCGCGTCATCGTGATCTCCTTCAAAAACTGAAGGTAGCCTATATCATCAGGCGTCCCGCGCCCGCCAGGTGAGGGGGCTCGTTCGCTCGTAGAGCCAACGATATTGCGTGACCATCTGCGTCGTTCGCGTGAGGCGAAAGCCGAAGCTCGCGGCGGCCATCAGCACCGCGTAGGTGACGAGATAATAATAGAGCGACAGCAGCGTGCCGTCGAAGAGCGCGTAATTGAAGAAGCGCACCGCGCCAGCCAACAGCGCCATGTAGACGAGCACCCGCCAGAACGTCTTCCACGTACGCGCCAGCCCGCTGCCGGCAAAGAACGCGGCTGAGCCGCCGAGGATCACCGTCAGGATCAAGAACACGCGCAAGCCGTCATCGGAGAGCCAGTTCATTTCTGACCTCCTTGCTCAAGAGCCGTGCCGCCTTCGAGATAAGCCGCCCGCACTTCTTTACGCTCAAGCAGCTCATGCCCCGTGCCCGACATGGTGATCTTGCCATTAACCATGACGTAACCGCGGTCGGCGAGTTTTAGCGTGTGATAGGCGTTTTGCTCGACGAGGAACACAGTCAGGCCCTGGCTGTTCAGCTCTTTGATCGCTTCGAAGATCTGTTTGACGACGAGTGGCGCGAGGCCAAGCGATGGCTCGTCTAACAACAGCAGCTTGGGACGGCCCATCAGCGCCCGGGCGATGGCCAGCATTTGCTGTTCGCCACCGGACAACGTGCCGCCGCGCTGGTCGGCTCTCGCTTTTAACACAGGGAACAGCGTGCCGACGCGCTCAAGGTCACGATCAAATCCTTCGGGGTCGTCAGCGATGATGGCTCCCATTTGCAGATTTTCCATCACCGTCATGCGCGAAAAGATGCGCCGTCCTTCCGGCGATTGAGCGATGCGTAAGCGCGCGATTTCATGTGTCGGCAATTGGGTGATGTCTTGCCCGTCAAAGACAATATGGCCCTCAGAAGCGCGGGGGCGTCCACAGATCGTCATCATCAAGGTCGTTTTACCCGCGCCGTTGGCGCCAATCAGTGCCACGATCTCACTCTGCTTGATGTCGAGGCTGACGCCATGCAGCACCGCCAGCCGGCCATAGCGGGCGGTCACGTCATCGACTTTGAGCAGCGCCTCGGTCATGGCCGGGCCTCGTCAGCAATCTCCGGCAGGTCTTCGTCGGGCATGCCGAGATAGGCGGCGATGACGCTTGGGTCGTCACGGATTTCTTCGGGCGTGCCGTCGGCGATTTTCTTGCCGTAGTCGAGCACGATGATGTGGTCGGAGATGCGCATCACCACGCTCATGTCGTGCTCTATGAGGAAGATGGCAATTTTCTCCTGTTCGCGGATTGAAAAGAGCAGCTCGTTCAGCCCTTCGCTCTCGCGCGCATTGAGGCCAGCCGCCGGCTCATCGAGACAAAGAAGAAGTGGCTTTGTGCACATCGCCCGGATGATCTCTAGGCGCCGTTGGTCGCCATAAGAGAGATCGCCCGCCGGCTCGTTGGCGCGCGCCGTCAGCCCGACCCGCTCGAGCCAATGGCGCGCCAGTTCGAGCGCTTCTTTCTCAGCCGCCGCGAAGTTCCCGAGGCCCAGAAGGGCGCCGATGGTGAAGCCCGAAGCGCCGCGCAGCATGTTGTGCTGGGCCACCAACAGATTCTCCAGCACGGTCATGGCCGGGAACAGTCTGATGTTCTGGAACGTGCGGGCGACACGGGCGTCGGCGTTGATTTGATGGTCGTCGAGTCGCTCAAGCCGGAAGGGTGCTGCGTCGGGTGAGCGCAGTTCCATGGTCCCTTCGGTCGGTTTGTAAAACCCAGTGATGCAGTTGAACACGGTGGTCTTGCCTGCGCCGTTCGGTCCGATCAGCGCGGTGATGTCCGTTCGACCCACCTCGAAGGACACGTCGTCCACGGCGATAAGCCCGCCGAAGCGCATGGTCAAATGCTCGACTTTGAGCACTGGGTCGTGTTGCCAAGGCTTCACGGGAGATCTTCCTTGGCGTCATTGAGCAGGATTGTCGGCGAACGCGAGGAGATGATCCCGCGTGGCCGCCACACCATAATGCCTACCATGGCGATGCCGAAGAGGAGCATGCGGTAGAGCGCCGGGTCGAAACCGTCGCCGAAAATGCTCTGCAAGCCGTCGGTGTGGCGCAGTGCCTCGAAGCCGCCCACCATCACCACAGCGGCGATGGCGACCCCAAGCTGGCTGCCCATGCCGCCGAGCACGACGATGGCGAGGATGATGGCGGACTCGATGAAGGTGAAGCTTTCGGGGCTGATGAAGCCTTGCCGCGTAGCAAAGAACCCGCCCGCCAGTCCGCCGAACAGCGCGCCGGTGGCAAAGGCGGTGAGCTTGGTGATGGTGGTGTTGATGCCGAGCGAGCGGCAGGCGATCTCGTCTTCGCGCATGGCCTCCCAAGCGCGCCCGATGGGAAGACGGCGCATCCGCAGCGTCACCAGATTGGTGAGCAGGGCCAGCGCCAAGATCACGTAATAGAGAAAAATCATGCCCTGGAGCGGATCGTATTTGATGCTGAAAAAAGCGCTGAAACTGTTGTCGCCGAAGGGCGAGAAGGGGAGGCCGAAGAAGGTGGGCTTGGGGATGCCGGAGATGCCGTTCGGTCCGTTGGTCACGTCGGTCCAGTTGAGCAGCACGATGCGGACGATTTCGCCAAACGCCAAGGTCACGATGGCGAGATAGTCGCCGCGCAGCCGCAACACCGGAAAGCCGAGAACGACGCCCCAGACCATCGCCGCCAGTCCTGCGAGCGGCAGGCATATCCAAAACGACAAACCGAAATAGGTGGCGAGCAGGGCGAAGGTGTAGGCGCCGACCGCATAGAAGGCGACATAGCCAAGGTCGAGAAGCCCGGCGAGGCCGACCACGATGTTCAAACCCCAACCGAGCATCACGTATGTGAGCACCAGGATAGAGAGATCGAACCAGTAGCGGAGCGGCAGGCCCAGATTAAAGACCTTCTCCAGCCCGTAGCTTGTCAGAGGGAAGAACAGCGCGAACAGGATGGCGCAAGTGATGAAGATGCGCGCGTAAGGCAGGTCGGGGAAGGTTTGGACGATCCACCGGCGCAACAGTCCGAGGCCAATGAAGATGGGCAGCGCCACGGCGATTATCTGATAGGCGGGCGCATCCAAGATAACGGCCGTGACAAAGCCCAAAGCTGACAGCAGTCCGGCGGCGCCGAGCACAGTGATATCGCGGCGGTCGAAGGGTTTGCTCGTGAACAGCTTGGCGAAGGGAGTGGTGAGGGGATGCTCCGCCTGCCAC
>DAOVDX010000163.1 GCA_030669345.1 Methyloceanibacter sp.
TGCCTTACGTCGTCAACCGGCCCATCAGCCTCGTGCGCTGCCCCGAAGGCTGCGCGGAAACCTGCTTCTTCCAGCGCCACGCCATGGCCGGCATGAGCAAGGCCATCAAGGAAATCCATGTCGCTGGTGGCGAGACCAAGAAGAAATACCTCTACATCGATGACGAGGATGGTTTGTTCGGCCTGGTGCAGATTGGCGTGCTGGAGATCCACGATTGGAGCGTGACGCTCAAGAACATCACCAAGCCCGACCGGCTCGTGTTCGATCTTGATCCCGACGCGGGGCTCGACATGGCCATCGTCAAATCGGCGGCGCAAGAAGTGCACGACTTTCTTGCCGATCTTGGGCTGAAGAGTTTCCTCAAAGCCACGGGCGGTAAAGGGCTGCACATCGTGGCACCGCTCACTCCAAAAGCGGGTTGGGTCGAAATCAAAATCTTCGCCAAGGCGGTGGCCGATGCGCTCGTCACCGCGCAGCCAGATCGCTATACGGCGAACCCGTTGAAGCGCACCCGCGTGGGAAAAATCTTCGTCGACTATCTGCGCAATCAGCGCGGCGGTTCGTCCATCTGCAATTACTCGACGCGCGCCAAACCGGAGGCGCCGGTGGCGACGCCGTTGCGCTGGGATGAACTCAACCGCTTAAAGAGTGGCGCGCCCTACACAGTAAAGACGCTTCCCGCGCGCCTCAAGCGACTGAAGTCCGACCCGTGGGAAGGGTTCTTCACCACCCGCCAGTCAATCACCGCCAAGGCGCGAAAGGCGCTTCGCATCGACTGAGGCTGGTTGCCGCAACCCCATTTGCGTTCGATCAAGGACGCTTCGTCCCGCGTCACCTTCATTCGTGAAAAATCTAAAGTTTCTGACGGTGCCTAACGCATGTCCGACACTTCGCCATGGCTCATCCTGATCGCGCTCGGCGCCTTCCACGGCCTCAACCCGGCCATGGGCTGGTTCTTTGCCGCAGCGCTTGGGCTCTATCGCCATAGCCGCCGCGTGGTGCTCGTCGCGCTGATCCCCATCGCCATTGGCCATGCGCTCGCCATTGGTGTCGTGGTGTTCGCGGTGATCGGTCTTGGCCTTGCCATCGACGAGGGAACGTTTCGCAAAATATCTGGCGTGCTGCTGATCGCCTGGGGCGTCTATCACTGGCTTCGCGGTCACCAGCATCATCTTCATATCGGCGTCACCACCGGCATGTTCGGCCTCGGCCTCTGGTCGTTTCTTATGGCGACGGCTCACGGCGCCGGCATGATGTTGATCCCCGTGCTGATGCCTTTGGAACACGCGCATCATGGCGGCGGTGCGGGCGCCCACGCCCATCACATGCCGGCGACCGGCTCCTTCGCCCTCGCCTCCCTGGCGGTTTTGGTGCACAGCCTGGCGATGCTGGTCGTCACCGGTATCATTGCGCTCGTCGTGTATCAGTCGGCGGGCTCTGAGTTCTTGCGGCGGCGCTGGATCAATCTCGATCTGGCTTGGACGCTCGCCCTGATCGGCATGGGCGCGTGGCTGTTGCTGGTGTGAACTCGTGGACGTGAAGCCGTTCGCTTTTTATGCGCGCGTGCCTATACTCCACTCATCCCATCAATAATCGAAAGGAGGTGATCCAGTGTCTCATTGTCTTTGCCCGCGGTCGCAGGCTGAAGCGACCTGGATGCTCGCCTCTGGTGAGGTCTAGGGCGTCTTACGACGCATACGCAGCGGTCCTTCGCGATCGCGGCCGACAATGGAAGGGCTGCCCCCAAACGGGCGGCCCTTCTTTTTGTCCGCATTCTCATTTTTTGTCTGCTCAGGCCCCGCGTCATTGAAAGTTTATTCAGACCCTTGGCCCCATGGTGCGTCTCATGGGGGCACGTATTGCGTATCTGGCCGCATTGTTAGCGGCCGTCGTCCTACTTGAAGGTTGTGGCGGAGGCGGCGCTCCATCGGAGAGTCGCGCGTCTTGGCGCGGCAAGACCGAGGCCGCCTGCCTCGTGGAAGGCCGCGTCCGCGCCTCGTCTTATGTTCATTCCGTCTCGCCCATCAACGGCCCCAGCGCCTGCGGACTTCAAACCCCGCTCAAAGTCTCCGCCGCCCAAGGGGGCCGAGTCAGAATCACGCCCACGGCGACCCTTGGCTGCCCTCTCGCGGCGAGCCTCGACCGCTGGATCAACAACTCCGTGCAGAAGGCAGCCTATCGCCAGTTCCGGCAGCGGGTCGTCGAGATCAAGCAAATTTCGTCCTATAGCTGCCGTGGCCGCAATGGCCGCCGCCGCGGACCGCTATCGGAGCACTCCTTCGGCAACGCGCTCGATGTTGCCTCCTTCCGTCTCTCCGACGGGCACGTGATCACCGTGCTCAATGGCTGGAATCGCGGCAGCCCGCGGGACCGCGCTTTCCTGAGGGAGGCGTTTACCGGAGCCTGCAACGAGTTCTACACCGTGCTCGGCCCAGGAGCCGATCGCCATCACGCCAATCATTTCCATATGGACCTGCTGGTCAGCAACGTCACCAAGGGCGGGCGCCATTTCTGCCAGCCGCGGCCCCGGCAAGGCCTCTTCGCCGCCATCAAGGCGGACCCTGAGACCACCGCCTCGATCAAGCCGACCCCCTTCGTGGGACCCAGCACTCACTAGAAAATGCTAACTGCGAAGCGCAGCCTCGAATCGCTGCCACTCGGACTCCGCGCCAGGCAGACCGAAACGCAGACATTCCGGCTCGTCCGCAAAGCGACGCACGAAGATGCCGGCGCGACCAAACCGGTCGAAGAGTTGCGACGCGTCTGGCGCGCGGACCAGACTAAACAAAGCTGTGCCGCCAAGTTTCTCCAAGCCTGCGCCGCCAAGCAAATCATCGAGACGCTGCGCCGACTTCGCAAGCGACAGACGCGTTTCCGCTATCCATTCCTGATCGCTCAATGCCGCCCCACCAATGGTGAGCGCGGGCCCCGAGACAGGCCACGGCCCAAGCGCCGCACCGAGCCGCGCGGCAAGATCGCGTGACGCCAGCGCGAAGCTGAGCCGCAATCCAGCCAGCCCAAAAAACTTACCGAAGGATCTGAACACGACGACATTCGCGCGCTCGACGTAACCGCTCAGACTTTCCGCACCCGCACTCACATCCATAAACGCCTCGTCGACAATCAATAGACCGCGGCGCTTGCTTATGCGCTCGGTAACGGCGAGCAACTCGTCCGCACCAAAGACCTTGCCATCGGGATTGTTTGGATTGACCGCGATGGCGAGATCGGCCTCGCCGAGCGACTCCAGCTCAGAGACCGTCTCCACCTCATGCCCGGCGAGAGACGCGGCGCGGGCGTGCTCGGCATAGGTCGGGCCCATAATGGTTGCGCGCCCCGGAGGCAGCAGACCCGCAATCAATGTCACGAGGATCTGCCCGCCAGGAGCGGCCACGACATTCTTGCCTGACGGCGCGCCATAGGCGACGGCGGCAAGATCGGCCAGACGAAGCAGCGCGGCTGGCTCGGGCAGGCGCGCAAAAACTTGCGGCTCAAGTCGCGGGATAGGATAGGGATGGGGATTGATCCCTGCCGATAGATCCACGAATGGTTCTGGCGCGCCGGGGAACAGTCTACGGGCTGCGTCGAGATCGCCGCCATGCACAAGCGGCGCGAACGCACTGGGAGGGATCATGGCCGCACCGCTAGCGCTTCTGGCATTGTTGTTCGAGCTCGTTGCTGGCTATCCGGATTGGATCGCCAAGAGAATAGGCCATCCCGTCGCCTGGATGGGCCGTCTCATTTCTTTTCTCGACAAGCGCCTCAATCGTGACGATGCGAGCTCCGAGTCCCGCCGCCGGGCAGGCGCCATCGCGCTGTTCGTACTGTTGCTCATCGTCGGCGCCATCGCATTCATACTGGAGAGCGCGCTGCTTCTCCTGCCCTTCGGCATGATTATCGCCGGCGTGGCGTGCAGCGTCTTCATCGCTCAGCGTAGCCTCTATACCCATGTGGCCAATGTTGGCGA
>DAOVDX010000203.1 GCA_030669345.1 Methyloceanibacter sp.
TTGACGCTCCGTTTCGCGAACGGCTTTACGATCTGTTTCGCTGGCGCCGCGACGTGCGCCGCTTCAAGCGAGACCCTCTTCCCGATGGCATGATCGAGCGGCTGATCGGGCTTGCCTGTTTGTCGCCGTCGGTGGGCTTAATCGAGCCTAGGCGTTTCGTGATGGTGGACGATGGGGAGCGCCGCGCCGCCATCCGCGCATGTTTCGAGGCCTGCAACAAAGACGCGCTTGAAATGCAGGAGCCGGACCGGGCCGCGCTCTATGCCCGGCTGAAACTCGCCGGGCTCGACGACGCGCCGGTACAGATCGCCGTGTTCGCCGACCGGGCCACGGCGCAGGGCTCTGGACTTGGCCGCCGCACCATGCCCCAGACGCTCGATTACTCGGTCGCCATCGCCATCCATACGCTGTGGCTGGCGGCACGGGCCGAGGGGATTGGGGTTGGTTGGGTGTCGATCATCGATCCCGCCCGCATGACCGCCATTTTGGATGTGCCGGAGGATTGGATCTTTATCGGCCATCTCTGCGTTGGCTATCCGTCGGCCGAGGACCACACCCCGGCGCTGGAGCGGGCCGGGTGGGAGCACCGCCGCGCCCCCGAAGGCGTCGTCATCAGGCGGTAGGCCAAGCATGCGAGACGCTTGATCCTGCCTGCGGCAAAGGGCAATGTTGGGTGGAAGAGAGGGCAACTTGCAGTACGCACGCATCACATTGGCTTTGGCGGGGCTCGCCGCCCTTTGCCTCGTCGCGTTTGCCGCGGTCGATAGCCAGGCCGGCGCTTGGTCGCCTTCGGGGATCGGTATTGCCGGGACCCCGGCGCCCATCGCCACGCCGGTAAAGGTATGGCGGGATTGTCAGGAGATCGCGCGCTGCACGGGCTGCCGCCCACACTATAAATGCCGCTCCTGCACCTATCAGCGGAGCTGCCGCCGCGGCCAGTGCAGCTGGGGCGATGTCTGCGTGTGGGGCCCTCCCGTGAAGGTCTTGCCGCGCGGCGCCCGCATATTTAGGCGCTAGCTACTCGGCAGCGTTTTTACGGTCGCGCCAGCGCGCAGTCGCGGTCTCATCGCCCGTTTTGGCCTCGACCCATTTTCTGCCGTCCGGGCCGGTCTCGCGCTTCCAGAACGGCGCGGATGTTTTCAAATAGTCCATGAGGAACTGGGCGGCCTCAAAAGCCGCCTCGCGATGTTCCGACGCGGTGATCACCAGCACGATATTCTCGCCGGGTTTTAGCGTGCCGGTGCGATGCACGATGAGGCTGGCTTGCAGCGGCCAACGCGAATTGGCTTGCGCCTCGATGCGTTCAAGCTCGGCTTCCGTCATGCCGGGATAATGCTCCAGCGTCATCTCAGTGATGGCACCACCACAATCGCGCACCGTGCCGGTGAATGTGACGATGGCGCCAATGTCCGTGCGCCCATCTGTGAGCGCGGCGATCTCCGCGCCAATGTCGAAGTCCTCTTGGCAGACTCGGATCATGTTAGCCGCCAGTGACCGGCGGGAAGAAGGCGATCTCGCGCGCCTCGCCTATTCTGGCGTCGTGTTGGACGTGGGCTTGATCGATGGCGGTGCGGATCACATCGGACTGCTCGAAGGCGTTGGCGAATTCAGGACCGCGTGTTTTCAGCCAGGAAATCAGCTCAGCCACGGTGGCAACGCTGTCGGGCAGCGTGACGTCCTCTGCGGCAACACCGGTCTTCTCTTTGACCCAAGCAAAATAGAGTAGGCGCAAAGCTCACTCCTCCTCGGATATCACATGGTGGGCCGTGGCTTTCAAATAGTCGTAGCCGGTGTAGAGGGTAAGGAGCGCGGCGATCCACAACAGGCTCAGGCCGAACAGCGTGGTGTAAGGCCAGATCTTGTCGCCGGCGCTGCCTGCCAGCAGAAAGCCGATGGCGACCATCTGCGCCAGCGTCTTCCATTTGGCGAGCTTGGTGACCGGCACGCTCACCGACAGCGTGGCGAGAAATTCGCGCAAACCCGAGACCAGGATCTCGCGGCAAAGGATGATGATGCCGGCCAATAGGGACCAGCCGGCGATGGTGCCGTCGGCGGCGAGCATCATCAGGCTCGCGGCGACGATGAGTTTATCGGCGATGGGATCGAGCATCCGGCCAATGGCGCTTTGCTGTTGCCAGGCGCGGGCAAGATAGCCATCGAGGAAATCGCTGACGCCCGCGGCGATGAAAATCCACATCGCGACCCAGCGCCCCCAGTCCGCCTCCACGAAGAAGCAG
>DAOVDX010000158.1 GCA_030669345.1 Methyloceanibacter sp.
AGATCCCCGACGAGGTCGCTCATATCGAACAGATCGAGGCTGAGAGGATCGCTTAGGCTGCGTCCGGCTCCACCTTGAGCAGCGCGCCATCGGCGCTGACCACCTTGATCCGCGCGCCTTTGGGCAATTCGGGCCCCTCCACCCGCCAGATCGTGTCGCCGGAATGGATGCTGCCGCGACCATTCACGATCGGATCGATGAGATCGAAGTTCTGACCAATGAGTTGCGTAGCATGATTATTGAGGAGCGGTTGATCGCTCTCTAAAGGATGCTTGCGGAGATATTTGTGGGCAAGAAGCGCCGAAGCGAGCGATAGCCCGCAGAACCAGATGAGCTGCCACTGCCAGGTGATGTCGTAACGAAACATAATGAGCCCAGTGACAGCGGCGGCGATCCCGAACCACATGAAGAAGATGCCGGGCGCGAGGAGTTCGAGCACGAACAGGACTGCGGCGGCGATCATCCAACTCCAAGGACCAAGGGCAGCGATCATTTCCATCATGGGTACGTCCTAACGCGTCAGACTTTTGGCACGGAGCCGGTGGAACGGGAGCGCCCGCTCTTTGGCGTCTTTGCCGGCGCGGTGGAATCGTTACCGATGCCGAACGCCTCGCGGGCAAGCTCGCCCACCCCGGCAATGGTTCCGATCACCGAGGAGACCTCAAGCGGCATGATCAAAACCTTCTGATTGTCGGCCTCGGCCAACGCCTTCAGCGCCTCCACATATTTAGTGGCCACAAAATAGTTGATCGCCTGCACGCTGCCTTTGTTGATGGCCTGACTGACCATGGCTGTGGCCTTGGCCTCGGCTTCCGCCTCGCGCTCACGCGCCTCGGCGTCGCGATAGGCTGCTTCACGGCGCCCTTCGGCGGAGAGGATTTGCGCTTGCTTCTCATATTCGGCGGCAAGGATTTCAGACTGCCGTTCGCCCTCCGCCTCTAGGATCGCGGCACGCTTGTCACGCTCGGCCTTCATCTGCCGGCCCATGGCCTCCACCAGGTCGCGCGGCGGCTCGATATCCTTGATCTCGATGCGGGTGACTTTAACGCCCCAATTATGGGTGGCGTCGTCCACCACTTTAAGCAAGCGGTGATTGATCTCGTCCCGCTCGGACAGCAGCTTGTCGAGGTCCATGGACCCCATCACCGTGCGGATATTGGTCATGGTCAGATTGAGGATAGCGACTTGGAGATTGGTCACCTCATAGCTCGCCCGCGCCGCGTCGAGAACCTGATAGAAGGCCACGCCGTCGACCCGGACCATGGCGTTGTCCTTGGTGATCACTTCCTGGCCCGGCATCTCAATGACCTACTCCATCATGTTGAGCTTGTGGCCGATGCGATCGATGAAGGGAATGATCAGGCTCAGACCGGGACGGAGCGTCCGCGTATAACGGCCGAAGCGTTCGATCGTATAATTATAGCCTTGCGCCACAATCTTGACCGCCGAAATGACCAGCACGACGAACAGGACGAGCAGCGCAAGAACAAAAATATTGAAGCCAAGCATATGGCACCCTCCCAAGGCGTCCGGCGGCGCTGCCAAATGATTTTAGGGTATCGCGCGCCGATCGCAGCACCCCATACATGGTAGAGCACCATCGGTGTTTTAAGGGGCTGCTCCTGCTGGCGCGGCCGCTTTGTGAGGCCCGTCATTTTGCTGGGGCATAAGCTTGAGGATGTCTCGCACTGCCGCGCCTGCCGCGGCGTCGGCTGCCGCTCCCCATCTCCGGTCGAGCGAGCCTTTGCGGATAATCCTGGTCTGCGTGATATTGCCGAGCCGCGTGCCCTCCGGGCCGAACACCGTCCAATCGATACGGATGGTCTCCTTGCCGCGCGTCGCCGGCGACATCCTGACCAAGCCCTGCACCTCGTAGACGTCGACCGCGGGGCGACTCACCGACTTTACGCCCTTCGCCGCAAGCCGCCGCTTTAACGCCGAAGCGAGCGCCTTTTCGCCATCGCCTGGCGCTCCGGCAACGTCGATGTAGGCGACCAGCTCGTCCGCTGCCAGCACCGGCCCTGCAAGCAGCAACAACAAACCAATGCCAATGATCAAAACCGCAGCGCGCATTATCGCCCCTCCCCGCGCTGGGACGCGCGAGAGGAGAGAATACGCGCACGCAACGTGCACTCCAACCCTTCGAACACCATGACGGTCAGCTTATCCAGCCCTTCAATTCCCGCTCAATGATATGGACCAGCACAGCGATGCCCGCCTCGCTGTCATTCAGGCAAGGAACGAAGCTAAAGCGCTCGCCACCATTCCCAAGGAAAATTTCCTTGGCCTCGCCGGAGATCTCTTCCAGCGTCTCGACGCAATCGGCGGCGAAGCCTGGCGTGAGGACGACGATCCGTTTCACGCCATCGCGCGCCAGCGCCTCCACCGTCTTGTCCGTATAAGGCTGGAGCCATTCGGCGCGGCCAAAGCGTGATTGGAACGTGAGCTTGAGCTTATCGCCGAGCGGCCCGAGTGCTTCGCGCAAAGCCTCTGTCGTTTCCTCACATTGGCGCTGATAGGGATCGCCCTTGTCGACATAGGATTTTGGTAGCCCGTGGAAGGAAGCGAGGATCACCTCCGGCTCGAAGTCGAGAGTGGCCAGATGCGCCGTGATGGAATCGGCAAGCGCCTCGATATAAATGGGATCGGTGGGATATGGCGGCACGGTGCGCAATGCCGGCTGGGCCCGCATTGTTTTCAGCTTGTCGAACACCGTATCGTTGACGGTGGCCGTCGTCGCCGCCGCATATTGCGGATAGAGCGGAAACACGAGCAGCCGGTCGCAGCCCGCATTCGTCAGAGCCTCAACGCGCGAAGCAATGCTCGGACTGCCATAGCGCATGGCCCAATCGACGACGATTTCCTTGCGGTGACCGAGACTGTCCGCGACCTTCTCGCCTTGCGCCCTGGTGATGGTACGCAACGGGGACTCGTCCAACTCTTCATTCCATATAGAGCGATAGGCTTCGCCGCTCTTTGAAGGCCGCGTGGTGAGAATGACGCCGTTCAAGATCGGCCACCACAACAGCCGATGGACCTCGATGACGCGGCGGTCGGAAAGGAATTCTTTCAGGTAGCGCCGGACTGACCAATAGTCGGTGTCGTCGGGCGTACCGAGATTGACGAGAAGCACGCCGATCTTGCCAGAGCTCGCATGCTCCGTCCCGTCAGCTTTGGCGAAAGTCCGTGACTTCTCATTCATTCCAGGCAGTCCTTGTGCTCCAAGCCCCTCAATAAGCCATCGGACTGGGCCCGCCTAGTCTCAGGCGCCGGAGAGCAAAATTTGCTCCGCGTCTTTAAGAATTCGCGCATGGTCGAAAGCCAGCCGATGGGTTTGCCAATTGGCGACCCATTCAGCCGCGGCAGCGTCATCGCCAGCGATCGGGGACGCCGCAACCGGCAGCTTGGACAGAAAGACGGCACTCACGGTATGCCCACGCGGGTCACGCGCGGGGTCCGAGTAGATGCCGACAAGCTCAAGGTCGGTGACCTCGATGCCGGTCTCCTCGCGCACCTCACGGCGGCAAGCGGCCTCTACGGTCTCGCCGATATCGACGAAGCCGCCGGGAAGCGCGAACGCGCCTTGGTATGGCTCGTTCTTGCGGCGGATGAGGAGCACGCGCCCCTTCGGGTCAAAGATGACGCAATCGACCGTAAGTGCTGGGGTGTTCGGCATGCCCATGCTGGCATTTTAGCAGCTTCGGCCAAAAAGACAGTGGGGCTCAGTCCCCACCCCGCGACAACCGCTGGGACTCTCTGTGTGCCATGGCTAGGAGATATGCCAGAAAGTCGAAGCGCTTCGACCGCGCGACTTTCACCAGTGGCGTGATCTGGTCGGAAATCTGCTTAGCACACTCATGCGGGTCGTCCCCGCCTCCGGATAAAACCGGACTGCTTGCATCTGACATTCGTTCTCGCCCGGTGTTCCGGTCGGCCCCGAAGGCACCGACTCTGCGTTCCATGACGTTGGCCACGAACCGGTATGATTTGTAGGTGCCTGATTCTTACACGAAGCTGATCAGGGCATCCAATCCAAATTCTCGCAAACACACGGCGCTAACCGAAAATCTTGAGCCGGTAGGTGAATACATTGTTGTAAGCGACTATACATCTTTGGGTTGTGGCACGATCCGGATATAGGGCCGGGGTGCTTTCCAGCCGTCGGGATAGATCGTCTTGGCCTCCTCGTCCGACACCGAACCGGCGATGATCACATCACCGCCTTGCGTCCAGTTCACTGGCGTCGCCACCCGATGCTTGGCCGTGAGCTGCATGGAGTCGA
>DAOVDX010000167.1 GCA_030669345.1 Methyloceanibacter sp.
TCTGACTGCAAGCCGCTTTTGGCTCGGGTCGAGACTCGGGCCTTTGGTAACGGCCCAGCTTTTCAGCACGCCGTCATGCTCAAGCCTAAAATCGAAATGGGTGCGCCGTGCTGCATGCTTCTGGATGACGAAGCTGTTCCCCTTTTTCGGCGCGCGCTTCGCTCCGGGCTCAGGCGTTTTGCCGAAGTCTCGCTTGGCCTTGTAGTCCGCAAGCAGGTCTTCGTCGTGTCCGCGGGCCATGGCTTAAGCCGACTTTTTCTTCGTGCGCGCTGTCTTCTTGCCGCCCGCAACGCTCTTCTTCAGGGCGTCCATGATGTTGATGATCTTGGTGCCGTCCGGTTCTCCGGTGACGATCTCGGGCGCGCGGTTTTCAATCTTGGCTTGGATCAGCTCCGAAACCGCTTCGACATATTCGTCCTTGAAGTCTTCGGGCTCGAACTTGCCGGTCTTGCGCTCGATGAGTTCCTTGGCGAGGTCGAGCGCTTCTTTGTCGACCTTGATGTCCGGAATGTCGTCGAACAACATGTCAGCCGAACGGATCTCGCTGGCATGGCGCAGCACTTCCAGCAGCAGGCCATTCACGAAGGGCTTGATGGCGACGATATTGCCGTGACCACGCAAGATGAATTGGCCGATGCCAATCGTCCTGGTTTCCATCAGCGCCTTCTGGATAATGACATAGCTCTCATTCGCCATGTCACCGTCGGGCATCAGGTAATAGGGCGTCTGGAAATAGCGCGCGTCGATGGCATCCTCATCGACAAAGCGGACCAGATCGATGGACTGCTTCGATTCGAGCTTGAGCTCGTCGATCTCTGCTGGGGAGATTAGGACATATTTGCCCTTCTCGTATTCGCAGCCCTTGGTGATGTCCTCGGTTTCGACGGGCCCGACGCTTGGCGCGACCTTCTGGTAGCGGATGCGCTCACCGGAAGGTTCGTGGATTTGGTGAAATTCGATGCGCCGCTCTGAATTGGCGGCGGGGTAGAGCCTGACCGGGATGTTGACCAGCGAGAGCCGCAAATGGCCGGTCCAGAAAGCGCGGGGTGCCATGCGCCTTAACTCCTTCGGAACGCGTCAAACGGCGCCCGCGGCTCCCATATTTCTCTTGGAATTCCGGGGCTTTGGGCTCAGCCCTCTATCCTATAGCCATTTTCCTTAAGCATGTGTTTGAGGGCTTGCGGAAACGCGACCTTGGTGGTCTTCCCGGGGCACTTCCCTGCCTTGTTGCGGGCCTTGCTGCAGATCTCTAAACCCCAATCGACCTTACGGTCATAGTGCTTCAACATGAGATCCCAGGCCTGCTTTCCCTCGCCAAGCCTGGTCTTCTGGGCCACGTAACCGGCGAGGAACCCGTTCGCCTCATCCTCGGGCACGCCAACGATCAAGCTCTTGAGCCATGCCGCATGCGCTGGCTTGAAGCGGGCCTCGGCGCTCACGTCCTTGAGCTCGCCGTCCTTGAGCGCCAGCACCTGGAGCGGTGCTTGCGAGCACGCGTAGCAGCCGAAGGCATAGAGGAAGGCGTTGTCGCGGGTCTCGAACTCGTAAACTCCATTGCCGTCGAGATCGACCGCGAGCATGGGACCGCCGTCAAACTCACCCACGTCGATTGTCTTCCATTCTGAGCCGTCGGCATTGCTGGTGATGATGTGGGTCACCGAGCAGCAATGGGCGTCGCCGCTAAAGAAGGAGACGACGATTTCCGGATAGGGATTGTTGGGATCGAGCTCGGCGAGCTGCATGCTGACCGGAGGATCGGAGGAGCCGTTGCTGTCGCCTTTTAGCGTGGCGACGATGCGCGGCCCGGCGGGCGCGGCCTCCACGGCTGGCGAAGCTTCCACTCCGTCCGCAGGCATGTCCGTCTCATCGTCCCCTGGCGAAGCTACGGGCGCTGGCTCGTCGAGATAGACGGTCACCACCGGCGCGTGGGGAACGATTTGGCCGAGGCCCAGTTCATCGGGAAGCATCGCCTCCTCGGGGATGTCCTGAAGAGCTCGTTTCCCGGCTGGCGACTTCGCGCCCGCCTCTGCGACATAGGTCAAGGTGACGCGCAACTTCCCAAGCGAAATTTCCTCATCGAGTGGCGCCATGCTGTCCTCGCCGCCACCGACCATGATTTTTGGCGAGGAGTCCACCAAGCCCGTCTCCGGCGTTTCGAGATATTTGCCATCGGCTTGCCGGACGGCATCGCCAAGGCTCGGGCCGGCCGCGTGGGCAGTCGTGACAACAAAGAGGCCGAGTATGGCGAGAAGGGGAAAACGCAAACAACGAACTGAAAACATGACGCAGCTTTCTGGATACGAAAAAACATAGGCCTGACGCACTCTAGACCGCCGCCTCGCCTGTCCCCATAACCCACTGAGGGGGTAACGGTTCCCGGCGCAAAGAGCAGCACAAGCTTGCGTGATCGTGTAGTAGAGGTAATTGCCAAGCAGCCCTGCCGACCGGGGCGGATAAGGCACTTAGAAAGTGGCATTGAATGGGCAAGAAAGCGTCTGACGAGAGAGCGGAGCAGCTTACTCCCGCCGCCGTCATTACCGGGGCGACCCGGGGGATTGGCCGTGCGCTCGCGGACGAATTTGCCAAGGGCGGTCACACGCTTCTTCTGGTCGCGCGCGACGAGGCGGGGCTGGCCAAGACCGCGAGTGAAATTGCTGCCGAGCATGGCGTCAGGGTGCAACACGTCGCTTGCGATCTCTCCATCGCTGAGGGTTGCGACGCCGTCGAAGACGCCCTGCGCGAACACGGGCTCTATGCCGAGTCGCTTATCAACAATGCCGCGGTCCTGACGGCGGGCTTTTTTCAGGATCAAGAGCGCGAAGACCTGCTTCGGATCATCGATCTCAATGTCCGTGCCGTGGTTGATCTCACGCGCCGCTTCTTGCCGGACATGCTGGCACGGGACAGTGGCGGCGTGCTCAACGTCGCATCGGTCGAGGGCTTCATGCCAGTGCCGTATCAGTCGACTTATGCCGCCACGAAGGCCTGCATGATCTCTCTCAGCCGCGCGCTGGCTTACGAGGTAATGGGCACGAATGTGCGTGTCTGCGTGGTTACGCCCGGTCCCATCGAGACGGACATTCATGCCAATGCCGGCGCCGAACACTCGTACTACGTTCACTACTACCCGGTGATGACTCCGGAGAAGATGGCGCAGGCCGCCTATAAGCGTTTCATGCGCGGCAATTGGGTCATCACCGAAGGCTGGGTGAACCGGATCACAGCGTTCGGCGTGCGCTTCTTGCCGGGCATCATGCACATCCCTGCCGCCGGCTGGTTCTTCCGCGTGCGGGATGCGGACGGCAATCCGTAGATGCCGAAGCCGCTGCCCATGCCTTTGCCTCGTAAGCCCAAGCAGTGAGCCTCGGCGGCAACCATTTCAATGATGAGGGATATGGTGGAGCCGGACGGGATCGAACCGACGACCTCAGCAGTGCGATTGCTGCGCTCTCCCAACTGAGCTACGGCCCCAGATAGCGCGCATATAGGAAGCGGCCTCCTTGCCTGTCAAGCGAGGGCGAGCCGTGGGACCCCTGCTGAGCCACGAAGTTGAGATTTGTGGCTCGGGAAGGGTTGCTCTCCTAGCCGCCTCTCCGCTACATGGTCGCCAGGCCGTGCCGGGAGGGGTCTTTTCATGCTGCCTTTGATCGGATTTATCGTCTACGTCATCCAGCTC
>DAOVDX010000035.1 GCA_030669345.1 Methyloceanibacter sp.
GTCTTGAGGCCAAGGAAGTCGAACTTCACCAGACCAGCGGCTTCCGCCCATTTCATATTGAATTGCGTGGCGGGCAACTGGGCGCGCGCGTCCCGGTAGAGCGGCACGAGGTCGATCAGTGGCCGGTCGGCGATGACCACACCAGCGGCATGGGTCGAGGCATGCCGGTAAAGGCCTTCGAGCCGTTGGCCAATATTGAGCAGCTTGGCGACGATAGGCTCGGCGTCGCGCTCCTGTTGCAGACGCGGCTCGCCGGCAATGGCCTGCGCCAGAGTCACGGGGTTGGCAGGGTTCATGGGCACGAGTTTGCACAGGCGATCGACTTGGCCGTAGGGCATCTGCAACACACGGCCAACGTCACGCAGAACGGCGCGCGCCTGAAGCTTACCGAAGGTGATGATTTGCGCCACGCGGTCCTCGCCATAGCGTTCACGCACATAGGCGATGACTTCGTCCCGGCGGTCCTGACAGAAGTCGATGTCGAAGTCGGGCATGGACACGCGTTCGGGATTCAAGAAGCGTTCGAACAGCAGTCCGAAGCGAATGGGATCGAGGTCGGTGATGGTGAGCACATAGGCCACCAACGACCCGGCGCCGGAACCACGGCCGGGGCCGACGGGAATGCCCTGGTCTTTGGTCCATTTGATGAAGTTGGCAACAATCAAGAAGTAGCCTTGGTAGTTCATGCCGGTGATGACATCGAGCTCGAACGCGAGACGCTCCGCATAGGAGTCCGCGTCTTCACCCGGCGCGATGCCGTGTTGGGCGATCCGCTGTTTCAGACCGGCTTCCGCTTGACGCCGCAGCTCGGCGGCTTCGGTCTCAGCCAGCGTGCTGGTCGCTTCGCCGCCGGTTAGGAATGGCGGTAGGATGGGATCGCGCAGCATGGGCCGGTAAGCACAGCGCTGGGCAATCTCGATGGTGTTCTCGATGGCCTCGGGCAGATCGGCAAACAGCGCTCGCATTTCTGTCGCCGTCTTGAAGGAATGCTCGGGGCTCAAGCGCCGCCGCTCGTCCACAGCCACATAGCTTCCTTGAGCAATGCAGATGAGCGCGTCATGGGCCTCGAAGTCGTCCGTGGTGGCGAAGAACGGCTCGTTGGTGGCGACGAGCGGCAGTTCCATATCGTAGGCCAAGCCAAGCAGTTGAGGCTCGGCGGCTTTTTCGTTTGGCAGCCCGTGCCGTTGGATCTCCACATAGAGCCGGTCGTCGAACAGATGGCGCAGCGCCTCGAGACGGTCGCGGGCGAGTTCGGCGTTGCCGTCAGCGAGAGGCAGGTCGATGACGCCTTCGGGTCCGCCAGTCAGAGCAATCAGCCCTTCGGCGCGTTCCGCCAATTCCTCGATGGTGACGATGGCGTCGCCACTTTCCGCAGCCGTGAAATAGGCGTGAGTGGAGAGGTGCATCAGATTGGCGTAGCCGGTCTCGTCCTTGGCCAGCAGCGCGATGCGTCCGCCCCCCTTTGGACCGCGAAGATCGGCGCCCGGTATGGGTTCAGCCTCGGCGGCGAAGGTGAGCGTCAGGGTGCAACCAATGATGGGTTGGATGCCGGCGCCGGCCATGGCTTGAGAGAATTCGAGCGCGCCAAACAGATTGTTGGAATCCGTCAGCGCGAGTGCTGGCGCGCTGTCAGCCTTGGCCAGTTCCACGAGCCGCTGTGTGGTGAGCGCCCCTTCGAGCAGCGAATAGGCTGAGTGCACGCGAAGATGCACGAAGGGTTGGGGTCGCTCGGTCACTAGAGAAAATGCCTCGGTTGGACGGGTCCCCTACAGTCTCGGATTCGGGCCATCTATTCGAGGGCCGATCGCGGTTTTTCCGAGATACACACGGGGTAAGCCTGGCCGCTGGCGCTATAATGTTCTCGTTATGTCCTTAACGCAAGAGGCGCGGCTAGCTGTCGATCTCGACCTCGACAACCTCTTCCTCGATGAGATGGCCGTCGGCGAGGCACAGCGTGCGGTCCATTCGGGCCGCCAGATCGAGATTATGGGTGGCGATCACCGCAGCCACGCCCTCTTCCTTCACCAGCCGCATGAGCTCGTCGAAGACGCGCCCGGCCGTGCTGGGGTCGAGATTGCCGGTGGGCTCGTCGGCCAGCAGGATTTTGGGCCGATTGGCGACGGCGCGGGCAATGGCCACGCGTTGCTGCTCGCCGCCTGAAAGTTCGGATGGCCGATGGTCCCATCGATCTCTAAGGCCGAGCATTTCCAAGAGCTCGCGCGCGCGCTCTTCCGCCTGAGTTTTACTCCAGCCAAGAATGAGTTGGGGCAGCATCACATTCTCCAGCGCCGTGAACTCCGGCAGGAGGTGATGGAACTGATAGACGAAACCCACGTCCATACGGCGCATGCGGGTCCGCTCGTCATCGGCGAGCGTGACGCAATCGATGTCGTCCATCATGACCGCGCCGGAATCCGGCCGCTCAAGCAGTCCTGCAATGTGCAATAGGGTTGATTTGCCCGCGCCCGAAGGGCCGAGCAGCGCGACGGTCTCCCCGGCATAGAAAGAGGCACAGGCCTCCTTCAACACATCAATGCGGCGGTCGCCTTGGGTGAAGCCGTGATTCAGCTCCTCAAGGCGCAGCACGGGATCTCTTTTGGGTTTGGCCACGATCCGTCCCCTATTCGTAACGCAGTGCTTCGACGGGATCGAGACGCGAAGCCCGCCAGGACGGATAGACAGTCGCGAGCACCGACAAGATGAGCGCCATGAGGACGACAGTTACCGTCTCGCCCGTGTCCATCTCGGCCGGAAGTACTGAGAGGTAATAGAGTTCCGGGGCGAACAACTCCGTGGCGGTGAGCCAACCGATGAATTGGCGCAAGGCGTCGATATTGAGACAGACCACCACGCCGAGCGCGAGACCCGCGAGCGTGCCGACAATGCCGATAGTGGCGCCGGTGATGAAGAAGATGCGCATGATCGCGCCTCGGGTTGCGCCCATGGTCCGTAGGATCGCAATGTCTCGGCCCTTGTCCTTCACCAGCATGATGAGGCCGGAGATAATGTTCAGCGCAGCCACCAGCACGATGAGCGCAAGGATGAGGAACATGACGTTGCGCTCCATTTGTAGCGCGGTGAAGAAGGTCGCATTTCGTTGCCGCCAATCGCTGACATAGATGGTCGGACCCGCGGCGGTGATGATCATGGGTGACAGCTCGCCGACTTCATCGGGGTCATTGAGGACGACCTCAAGCACCGTCACGGTGTCAGGTTTGCTGAAATAGAGCTGCGCTTCTTTGAGTGGCATGAACAAAATACTGGCGTCGTATTCGGACATGCCGATTTCGAAGATGGCGGCGACGGGATAGCGTTTCACGCGCGGCGCCGTACCGAGCGCGGTCGCAGGGCCGTGCGGCGTGAGGATCGAGACTTCGTCGCCAACTTTGACGTTCAGTTGGTTGGCCATGCGGCTGCCGAGTGCAAGGCCGGGCTGGCCGTCAAAGCCATCGAGCGTGCCGAAACGGATATTGTCGGAAATGGGTTTGAGGCTCTTGATGTCGGCTTCGCGCAGACCGCGCACGAGCGCGCCGCTGGAGGTGAACGGGGTTGAAATCAGCACCTGACCTTCCATCAGCGGCAGCGCATATTTCACACCGTCGACTTTACGGATGCGGTTGGCCACGTCGTCATAGTCGGTGAAATCGCCAAGGCTATGCACGACCACATGGCCGTTGAGGCCCAGCATCTTGTCGAACAGCTCCTGGCGGAAGCCGTTCATGACCGCCATCACGATAATCAGCGTGGCGACGCCGAGCATGATCCCAAGAAACGAGAAACCAGCGATGACCGAGATGAAGCCTTCCTTGCGGCGTGCGCGCAAATAGCGGGCCGCCACCATCCACTCGAAGGGTGCAAACGCCCGCGGCACGGTCACGGTGTTCGTGTCGGAACTCATGCCGCTTCCTTTCGCGCCTCTTGCGCCGATTCGACAAGGCGATTCAAAACGGCATCGAAGGTGAGACTAAGGCGCTCGCCGGTGGCGCGCTCCTTTAACTCGATCTCCCCCGCTTTGAGGCCCTTGGGGCCAACGATGACCTGCCAGGGAAGGCCAATAAGATCCATGCCCGTGAATTTGGCCCCTGCCCGGGCGTCACGGTCGTCATAGAGCACGTCGAGACCCGCCGCCTTGAGCCGTTCGTAAAAGTCGTCGCACGCCGCGTCGGTGTCAGCGTCGCCGCTCTTCAAATTGATGAGGCCGACGTCGAACGGTGCGACCGATTTTGGCCAGATGATGCCGGCGTCGTCATGGGATGCTTCGATGATGGCGCCCACAAGCCTCGATACGCCGATACCGTAAGAGCCCATCTGCACGGGAACGAGTTCACCGCCAGGCCCTTGCACGCGCGCGCCCATGGCTTCGGAATATTTAGTGCCGAAGAAGAAAATGTGCCCGATTTCGATGCCGCGCGCACTCACACGGTCACCTTCGGCCACATCCTTCTCGAAGCGCGCGGCGTCATGCTTCTCCGAAGTCGCGGCATATTTCTCGGTCCACTCGCCAATCAACGGTGTCAGGTCCGAGTCGTAGGTGATGTCGGCGCCGGGAGTCTCAAGAGCCAGATAATCTCTGTGACAGAAAACTTCGCTCTCGCCGGTGTCGGCCAGGATGATGAACTCGTGCGAGAGATCGCCGCCGATGGGGCCGGTGTCCGCAGCCATGGGAATTGATTTCAGGCCCATGCGGGCGAAGGTGCGCAGATAAGAGACGAACATCCTGTTGTAGGATTTGCGCGCATCGTCATGTGTGAGATCGAAGGAGTAGGAATCCTTCATCAGGAATTCGCGGCCTCGCATAACACCGAAGCGTGGCCTGATCTCGTCCCGGAATTTCCATTGGATATGATAGAGGATGCGCGGCAGTTCCTTGTAGGACTTCACACCGTCACGGAAGATCGCCGTGATGAGTTCCTCATTGGTCGGGCCGAACAGCATTTGGCGCTCATGGCGGTCCTCGATGCGCAGCATCTCCTTGCCATAGTCGTCATACCGGCCGCTCTCCTGCCAAAGCTCCGCGGGCTGGATTGTCGGCATGAGTAACTCGATGGCGCCGGCGCGGTCCTGCTCCTCGCGCACGATCTGTTCGATCTTGCGCAACACGCGGTAGCCAAGCGGCAGCCAGCTATAGATGCCCGCGCTCGATTGACGAACGAGACCAGCCCGCAGCATCAGGCGGTGGGAGACAATCTCCGCTTCCTTGGGATCGTCGCGCAGAAGGGGCAGAAAGTAGCGGCTGAGGCGCATTGGCTAGCTTTCGAAGGCGTTAGAAGCGGGCCTGTGCCCGTTGCATTGAGCCATGCCCTGTGGCGAAAAGACGAAGACTCGCGCCGGGTTCCTTGGCGCGGCTAATAGCTAGTTTCGGAAGGAGAGGCAAACGGCCCTGTCCACGAAATCTGAATCCCCGTTAATTCAGTGGGCGAAGTTGAACTGGAGGCGAGCAAAGCCGCGTATAGGCAAGGCCAGCCCAAGCATTCCATTGTGTCACAACCCACTGATAAATGTCGCCTGTACGTTGGGCCGAATTACGCGGCGCGGACACTGGAGATACGATCGGACACATCTTGCTTCTGTCTTGAATGCATCCCAGAGCCCCGCATCAAGACAGAAACTTCGGCAACCGGTCACAATGATGGTGACAATTTGGCGCGCCATGGATAGTGTCCCGGCACAACGCGGAAACGTTTGGGACCACGAATGATCTCGATGTTGAGCGTTGAGATTGGACTCGGGTCCAAGTCTTGGGAGGAAGGTAGCTCTGGGCGCACCGAACATAAAATAGTATGGGTGCCGTCGTTTTTTAGTCCGCATCGCGAATGTCACACCGACGGGCGAGCCTAGCTGGCTGAAGAGACAAGGAGCCATGAGACTGAGAGCAAGGTCCCTGCGGCCTTGCTTTTTTTTGTCTAATGGGACCTGTCCGGACGACTTCGCTCGGCGCTACTGCACCGCGTCGTAGCGTGGCAAGAACGGAATATCGTCGATCCGGATGACGTGATGCACGATGACCGCGTAGAGGCCGGCGAAGATGATGGCTGACACGATGGTCGTCGCGATCATCTTCGGTAACATTCGCGGCCGATGTGGTGCGCTATCGGCGTTGCCTGGAGATGATTTCTCTCCCGCCTCTTCGGATGTCCGTACGCCGAACGGCAGCATCGCGAACAACACGATCCACCAGATGATAAAGTAGACGGCGACGCCGAAACCAAGGCTCATGGCCTAAGCCTCCTCGAGTTCCACGAGCGTGCCGCAGAAATCCTTCGGGTGCAGAAACAGCACCGGCTTGCCGTGAGCGCCGATTTTCGGTTCCCCAAGCACGCGGGCTCCCTGCTCTACCCATTTGTCGCGCGCGGCCTTGATGTCAGGAACCTCGTAGCAAAGGTGATGGATCCCGCCATTGGGATTGCGTTCGAGGAAGGCGGTGATCGGTGACTTATCGCCAAGCACGCCAAGCAGCTCGATTTTGGTGTTAGGCAAGTCGATGAACACCGTGGTCACGCCATGGTCGGGCTGATCTTCCTCGGCGGTAACTTTGGCGCCGAGCGTGTTGCGATAGACATCGGCGGCCGCCTTGAGGTCGGGGACGACGATGGCGACATGGTTCAAACGGCCAATCATGAAACTAGGCTCCAGGCTCGAAATTCGTTGATGGGTCTATATCGCATATTCAAGGCGCTACCGCGCCTCGCGCTGCTTGAGCGCTCGTTTCCCGCGCTATAGCACCGTCAGAAGGACGGAGCACATGGGCTTCTTGCCCCAGGCTTGGTTGATGGCGCCGCGTATGCCACGGCGGACGGCCTCGCTGACAAGGGCCGGGTCTCTGCGGCGCTGGCGCGGAATGCTTTCCACCGTGCCGATTGCGGCGTCCCGAGCGATTTCCTCGAATGAAACGTTTCGATTGTCGGCTTCTGGCAGCCCGGCCATGGAGATTTCCGGATCGGCCAGTAATTCGCCTTTGCGAGAGAGAACCACGGACACGTTGATCGTACCGGCGAAGCTCAGCTTGCGGCGCTCCCGCACTGGCCCGGCGTCGGCGGACATAAGGATCGCGCCGTCCCGGTAGAGACGTCCCACCGGCACTTCATCGACGATCTTGGCCGGCTGCGGCAGGAGGCGAACCATGTCGCCATTTCGGGCGCGCACGACTTTTTTGACGCCGAGTTTTTCGGCCAGCTCCGCATGTGCTTCCAAATGGCGGCTTTCACCATGCATGGGTACCGCGATCTTCGGCTTAACCCAGCGATAAAGTTGCTCGAGCTCGCCTTTGCGCGGATGGCCCGACACGTGAACGAGGCTGTCCTGATCGGTAATGATCTCGATCTTCTTGTCGGCCAAGGCGTTCATGACCCGGCCGACCGATTTCTCGTTACCGGGGATCGTGCGCGAGGAAAAGATCACCCAGTCGCCGGCACTCAATTTGATGTGGGAGTGTTCACCCGATGCGGCGCGCGCCAAAGCGGCGCGGGGTTCGCCCTGGCTGCCAGTACACAGCAGCACGACTTTTTCCCGCGGTAGCTTTTTGAAGGCTGTCTCATCGTGGAATAGAAGATCGGGGTCGAGATAGCCGGTCGCTTGAGCGGCCTCGATGATGCGATACATCGCCCGGCCGGCAACCACGAGTTCACGTCCGGCATCCTGCGCAGCCTGGGCCACGGACCCGAGCCGCGCCACATTCGACGCAAAGGTGGTGACGGCAACGCGCTCTGGCGCTTCGGCGATGAGTTTGTTGAGGGTCACGGCGACGTCGGCCTCCGACGGCGAGATGCCTTCGCGGATCGCATTGGTGGAATCGCAGATCAGCACATCGAGCCCCTGCTCGCCAATTGCCTGAAGCCGTTTGGCATCGGTTGGTGCACTCGTCAGCGGCTGCTCATCGAGCTTCCAGTCTCCGGTGTGAAGCACCGTGCCGAGGGGCGTCGTGATGGCAACGGCGGATGGCTCGGGGATCGAGTGAGACATGCTGATGAGTTCAACATCGAACGGGCCAATATAGTGCTTGCTCCCCATGGGAATGATTTTGAGGGGGGAAGCCTTTCAACCTACCGTTCTCGCCGAGCTTCGACTTCAGCATTTCGGCGGTAAACGGCGTGGCATAAACGGGCATGTCACTGAGGAGCGGCCAGAGATCCGCGACCGCGCCGTAGTGATCCTCATGGGCATGGGTGAGCAGCAACCCAACGATATTGTGGCTCTCTTCTTCGAGGAATTGGATATCGGGCACGATGATGTCGATGCCGGGTTCGAATTCGCCGCCGAAGGTCACGCCCATGTCGACCACGAGCCATTTATGGTGGTGAGGCCGGCCATAGCCGTAGAGGTAGAGATTCATGCCGATCTCGCCGACGCCGCCGAGTGGCACGAAGACGAGCTCGTTTCCCTTGCCGGATTTTCCCTTGCCGGATTTCTTGGCCATTGGACTGAGGCGCCTTTTCAGCTCGCGAAAAATACGTCGCCAGCGGTGACGAGCTTCTCGCCTTCGCTAGTCATGAGCCGAAGCGCGCCATCGGAATCGAGACCGGCATACTCGCCTTCGGTCTCCACCCCATTTAGATTGACCCGCATGGGCCGCCCCAGGGGTCCAGCGCGGTCGAGCCAGGCGCGGCGTATGGTGGGGAACGTGGCGCCCTCGCCCCAGGCTTTGAGCCATTCATGTGTGGTAGCCGCCAGGGCTTCGAGCGCCTCCGCTGGCGTCACTGTCAGGCCATAGGCGTCGAGGCTGATGGCTGGCTGCGGCAGGTCCTCAGGATGATTGTCGAGATTGATGCCAGTGCCAATCACCACCACGGTTTTTTTCGTCTTGGGGTCGCTCACATTCTCAAGCAGCATGCCGGCAACTTTTTCTTCCGACAGCAACACGTCGTTGGGCCATTTGAGCAGAAGCCCCGAACGGCCCTCGTAAGCAATGAGCTTGGCGACGGTCTCATAGGTGATGACGCCGGCGACAAGCGCAAGTTGGCTTGCGGTCTGCAGGTTGCAATTGAGGCGCACCAAAAGGCTCGCATAGAGATTGCCAAATCTGGAGGTCCACTCGCGACCGGCACGGCCTCTGCCCTTGGTTTGGCGGGCGGACCAGATCCACAACGGGCCGGGCTCGCCCATATCGGCGCGCCGTCTGGCCTCGGCGTTGGTGGAATCGACCGAATCCAATTTGGCCAGCCGGTAACCGGCAGGCATTTTGGGTGAAAGCGAAGCTGGGATATTCATCAAAACAATGCTTTGGCGGCCACACCGGCAGCCTCGACGAGGGGCGCCGGATAGGCAAAGTAGAACATAATCAACACGCCGCTCACGCCTGCGACGACGGCAAGCGTCGTCGGCATGGGCTCGAAGGGTTCAGCTGGGTCGTCAAAATACATGATTTTGACGATGCGCAGATAGTAGAACGCCCCCACCACGCTCAAGAGCACGCCAATCACGGCGAGCACATATAGATCGGACTCAATGGCGGCGAGGAACACGTAGAACTTGGCGAAGAATCCCGCAAGGGGTGGGATGCCCGCGAGCGAGAATAGGAGGATGGCCAGCACCAAAGCCATTCGCGGGCTGGTGCGAGAGAGGCCTGAAAGCTGGTCGATGTCTTCAACCATCTTGCCGTCGCGCCGCATGGCGAGGACGCAGGCAAACATCCCAAGCGTCATCACCAGATAGATCGCAAGATAGACGAGCACGCCTTGCACACCCTCCACAGTCCCGGTGGCGAGCCCGACAAGCGCATAGCCCATATGGCCTATGGAGCTATAGGCCATCAGCCGTTTGATGTTGCGTTGGCCAATTGCGGCGAACGAGCCGAGCGCCATGGAGGCGATGGCCAGGAACACGACAATCTGCTGCCACTCCGTGGTCAGCGCCGGGAAGGCTGAGATGAGGACCCGCACGATAAGCGCCATGGCGGCGATCTTTGGCGCGGCGGCGAAGAAGGCCGTCACGGGCGTTGGCGCACCCTCATAGACATCGGGCGTCCACATATGGAACGGCACGGCCGAAATCTTGAACGCGAAGCCTGCTATCAGGAAGACGAGCCCGAAAATCAGACCAAGATTGGCGCCGGAGGGCTGAACAGCTGACGCGATCTGGGCAAATTCGGTTGACCCCGTGAAGCCATAAACCAGCGATGCGCCGTAGAGCAGCATCCCTGAGGACAATGCGCCGAGCACGAAATATTTGAGGCCCGCCTCGGACGAGCGCGCGGAATCCCGCTTAAAGGCGGCGACCACATAGAGCGCCAAGCTCTGAAGCTCAAGACCCACATAGAGCGCGATGAGATCGAAGGCCGAGATCATCATCAGCATACCGGTGGCGGCAAAGAGCAGAAGGATGGGATACTCGAACCGCATCCCGCCAAAGGCGCGCCAATAGGTGATCGACAGGATGAGAGCGACGGCTGCACCCACCAAGCAGAGCAGCTTCAGCATCCGTCCATAGTCGTCGACGATGAAGCTGCCGCCAAACAAGGTCTGGGTGCCCTCGCCGCTGGCGACGAAGAAACCGGCAACAACGATAACGCCAACGGCAAGCCACAGAATGAGTTCGCCGCGTTCTTTCCGCGTGGCGACGCCGAGCATGAGCAGCGCCATGGCGCCCACGGCGAGCACCAGCTCGGGCAAGATCGCGACAAGATTGAGGGACTCAGTCACGGGCATGCTCTCTAAGGCGCGGGCGCAAGCTGCGCCTGTTCGGCGACGGCAAGACCCGCTTTGAAGTTGGCCATCAGCGCCTCGACCGAGACGGCCGACACGTCGAGAACTGGGCCGGGATGGAATCCGAAATAGATGGTGATGATGATGAGTGGCGTCATCACAGCGACCTCGCGCAGCGAGAGGTCCTTGATGTGTTTCAGGGCTGGCTCATCGAGAATGCCGAAGAAGATGCGGCGGTAGAGCCATAGTGCGTAGCCCGCGGACAGAATGATGCCCGTGGTTGCGAACACCGCGACCCAGGTGTTGACCTCGAACGCGCCCATGAGGGTCAGAAACTCGCCGACAAATCCACTGGTGCCGGGCAAGCCAACATTGGCCAGCGTGAACACCATGAAGAAGAAGGCGTAGAGCGGCATACGATTGACCAGCCCGCTGAACACCGAGATTTCATGGGTATGCAGGCGGTCATAGAGCACGCCGACGCACAGGAAGAGCGCGGCGGAGACGATGCCGTGGGAGAGCATCAGGAAGATGCCGCCCTACAATCCCTGCATGGTGAGCGTGAAAATGCCGATAGTGACGAAGCCCATATGGGCAATGGAGGAATAGGCAATCAGCTTTTTCATGTCCGTCTGGGCGAGTGCCACAAGGGACGTGTAGATGATTGCGATCACCGACAGGCCGAAGATGAGTGGTGCGTATTCCGCCGACGCCACTGGGAACATGGGGATCGAGAAACGCAAGAAGCCGTATCCGCCGAGTTTCAAGAGAATGCCAGCAAGGATCACCGAGCCCGCCGTCGGGGCCTCCACATGGGCGTCGGGCAGCCACGTATGCACCGGCCACATTGGCAGCTTCACCGCGAAGGAGGCGAAGAACGCGAACCACAGCCAGGTTTGCATTTCCGGCGGGAAGTCGTGGGTCAAGAGTGCCGGGATGTTGGTCGTGCCCGCCTCCCAATAGATCGCCATGATGGCGAGCAGCATCAGCACCGAGCCCGTGAGCGTGTAGAGGAAGAACTTGAAGCTCGCATAGACGCGGTTTGAACCGCCCCAGATACCGATAATGAGGAACATCGGGATCAGGCCGCCCTCGAAGAACAGATAGAACATCACCAGATCGAGCGAGGAGAACACGCCGAGCATCAGCGTCTCGAGCACGAGGAAGGCGATCATGAACTCCTTCACCCGCGATTTGATGGCGACGAAGCTCGATAGGATGGTGAGGGGCATCAATAGCGTGGTGAGCACCACGAACGGCATGGAGATGCCGTCCAGCCCCATGTGGAACGTGATTGGCCCGAGCCATGGCCTCAGCTCCACGAACTGGAACTCCGCCGTGGCGATATCGAAATCGCGCCATATCAGCAGCGAAATGGCGAAGGTGATCAGAGTGGTCCACAGCGCGATGTAGCGCGCATTGCGGGCAGCGCTCTCGTCGTCGCCGCGCAAGAACAAGACCATCAGCGCGCCAAGCAGCGGCAGGAACGTTACGGTAGAGAGGATGGGCCAGCTATAGCTCATGGCTTTAGCCCTCCACCGGCGAAGATGAAGTAGGTGATGAAGAGCACAACGCCGATCAGCATGACGAAGGCGTAGTGATAGATGTAGCCGGTCTGCAGCCGGACTACGCCCTTGGTGATGTCGAGCACCCGCGCCGCCACGCCGTTAGGCCCAATGCCATCGATGACCGTGCCGTCGCCGAACTTCCAGAGGAAATTCCCGAGCCGCTTGGCCGGGCGGACGAAGAGGAAGTCGTAGAGCGCATCGAAATACCACGCGTGAAGGAAGAAGTTCCTGGTGGCGGGAAACATCTTGGCCAAGCCGAATGGCAGCAGCGGCTTCCACATGTAGCAATACCAGGCGATCAGGAAGCCGATGGTCATGGCGATTGTCGGCGAAATCGTCAGCCAGAACGGCATGTCGTGGTCGACATGTTCAGGCATCGCGATCGCACCGCGCCAGAACGAGGCCTGGTCAGCGCCGATGAAGAGATGGGCAAATCCGCCGCCAACGAACAGCGCGCCGGCCGCGAGGACCAGGAGCGGTACGCCCATGGTCCAAGGCGGCTCGTGAACATGGGCGAGGACTTTGGATCCGCCCCGGAATTTGCCCTCGAAGGTCAGGAACATGAGACGCCACGTATAGAGCGCGGTAAGGCCCGCCGCGATCAGCGTGGTCAGATAGGCGTAAAGGCCGACCCAGTTGTGATCGCCGTAGGTCGTCTCGATGATGAAGTCTTTCGAGAAGAAGCCCGAAGTGAGCGGGAATCCTGTCAGCGCCAAGCCGCCGATCAGCATCATGGCCCAGGTGAACGGGATCACCTTCCGCAAGCCGTCCATGCGGCGCATGTCCTGAATGTCGGCAAGCGTGTGGATGACCGCGCCGCAGCACAGGAACAGCAGCGCCTTGAAGCAAGCATGGGTCATGAGGTGGAACATGCCGGCGCCAAATGCGCCAACGCCCTCGGCCGCGAACATGTAGCCAAGCTGCGAACATGTGGAATACGCCACCACGCGTTTGATGTCGGTCTGCACGACAGCTGCGGTGGCGGCGAAGAAGGCGCTGGTGCCGCCGATGATGGCGACAAAGGCGAGCGCGTAAGGCGCAAGCTCAAACAGCGGCGACAGGCGCGCGACCATGAAGACACCGGCCGTCACCATGGTTGCGGCATGGATCAGCGCGGATACCGGGGTCGGGCCTAGCATGGCGTCGGGCAGCCAAGTGTGCAGCAGGAACTGGGCCGACTTGCCCATGGCGCCCATGAACAGCAGGAAGCAGATCAGTTCGAGCGCGGGCACCTGGTAGCCCAGGAACGACAAGGTCTTGTCGACCTGATCCGGGGCCGAGGCAAAAATCGTGTCGTATTGCACCGTGTCGAACAGCAGGAAGATAGCGAAGATGCCGAGCGCGAAGCCAAAGTCGCCAACGCGGTTGACGAGAAAGGCCTTGATGGCGGCGGCATTGGCGGCGGGCTTCTGATACCAGAATCCGATCAGCAGATACGACGCTAGCCCCACGCCCTCCCAGCCAAAGAATAGCTGGATGAGATCGTCGGCCGTCACCAGCGACAGCATGGCGAAGGTGAACATCGACAGATAGGCAAAGAAGCGCGGCTTGTGCGGGTCCTCGTCCATGTACCCGACGGAATAAAGATGCACGACGCTTGAGACCGTGGTGACCACCACGAGCATCACGGCGGTCAGCGTGTCGACGCGGATCGACCAGAATGTCTCAAGCGTGCCGGAGTGAATCCAACTCAACAGCTCGATGCGAACGTCGTGGCCCTGAATGGCCACTTGATAGAAAGCGACCCAGGAGAGCAAAGCGGCGATGAACAGCAGCGTCGTCGTCACCACTTCGCAGGCGCGAAAGCCCACGAGCCGGCCAAAGAAGCCGGCGAAGATGGCGCCCAGCAGGGGCAGAAAGACAATCGCCTGATACATCGCGCTTTGCCGTCAGCCTTTCAGAGAGTCGATTTCGGCCACATCGATGGTGCCGCGGTTGCGGAAATAGACGACGACGATGGCCAAGCCGATCGCGGCTTCTGCCGCCGCCACGGTGAGGACGATCAGGGCAAATATCTGGCCAACGAGATCGCCGTGGAATGACGAGAAAGCGACGAGGTTGATATTGACTGCCAA
>DAOVDX010000037.1 GCA_030669345.1 Methyloceanibacter sp.
GCCTAAGTGAAGCGGTCCGAACTCCTGCGCCCAGACAAGCGGTCGCGGATTTCTGTTTTCTGAAGGGGCCATAGCTCAGTTGGGAGAGCGCGTGAATGGCATTCACGAGGTCGGCGGTTCGATCCCGCCTGGCTCCACCAAGACCCTTCCTCACGGACAGTGACGACCTGGAATCGCCGGCAGCCTAATCTTGGACTGCCGTCCGCGGGGACATTGGCCAGCGCTGACCCCCATTTCCTAACCCCCATCGCGACCTGGATTGGCCCGTTAAACGGGCCGAACGGCCCGTCTACTACTCCTACTTGAAGTCGCGATTGGGCTCCCCATATCTCGTTTGAATTATTGGGCTCAGCGCCGTGGTGGACTGAGGGAAGTGAGGCTCCGTTGGGGCCTCGAAATCACCACTGGCAGAAGCGGTCCATTGCTGGAATTGGGGGGCTTTCTGGCCGATATCGCGCATGACACTTCTCAACAATAATCTATGGCTGAGCTTGCCAGCCGAGCGCGTGAGCACGCCGGCGAAGGCAGCCGAGGGCAGTTATCCGCCCTACAATATCGAGCTGCCACCAGAGGATGCACGCGGCCCGGAAGTCTTGCGGATCACGCGGGCCGTCGCGGGCTTCGGGCATGAAGATCTCGATGTCCTCGTTGAGGACGGCGAACTCAGAATACGCGGCGCCAAGCGCGACGAGACCCCGAAGGACTATCTCCACTGCGGCATTGCCGCACGAGAGTTTAAGCGGACCTTCGCGCTGGCCAACGGCGTCGAAGTTCGCAAGGCCGAGCTGCACGAGGGCCTTCTGGCCATCGAGCTCGAACGGCCAAATAGAGCGAAGCGCGTCTTCAAGATCGGAGTCGCGTCGGTCGGTTGAATTTGCGTTTCACCTGGAGTCGCAACGACTCTCGATGAGGAATCGAAGTTGATGGATAAGATAGAAAACGAGGACATTCGCCCGTCGATGAGCACAAAGGAGCTAGCGCTCCTTGGTGACGGCGAGGTCGCCTATATCAAGCAACTCGACTCAGACTCAGCCGAGCGGCTCTTTCCAACCTTCGATGACTCGCCACAGGGCATCGACCTCTTTGCCGTGCTCAGCGCCGACGGCACGCCGTTGGCTCTCACCGACAGCCGCAACGCGGCGATTGCCAATGCCATAGAGAACGACCTCGTTCCTCTAAGCGTGCACTAGAGTTCCACGCAAAGCCCCGCCGCAATCGCGTTCAGACTTCATCTGCCTATCTCTGCCTAGCGGTCGCGTGCATAGTCCTCGCCTAGCTTTGCTGGGAGGTGGACATGGTTCACATCGCAATGGAAAACGTGCGGAACACGATGCTCGCCCTGCTTATGGCAGCAGGCTTTTCTGTTGGCGCTCCGGGCGCGATGCACGCAGATTCGCTTCTCGAAGAGGTTATCGAGTTCGCCGGCACCATTCTCTATCTTGAGCATAAGGTGCCAGGGCTCGTCATCAGCGCCGTACGGAACGGGGAGACCGCCATCTATGGCATCGGTGAGGCGTCCGACGGCGGAGAGGCACCGGACGGCGATACGGTGTTGCGCATCGGTTCCATCACCAAGGCGTTTACCGGTCAGATGCTGGCCCAACTGGCCGCCGATGGGACAGCCTCACTGACCCAGAAGCTTGGCGAACTCGCTCCCGATCTCGGATCGGGCACTGACGCAAATGTCGCCAACATCAGGCTGATCGACATTGCCACCCATTCGGCGGGGCTGCCGCGCGAGCTTCTCCATGAGCATGGACCCGCCGAGGATCCGTTTGCGACGATCACACGGGACGGGTTTTCCAATTGGCTGAGGACGGAGCAGCTTCTCTTCGCCCCGGGCACCGGCATTCTCTATTCGAACTTTGCCTTCGACTTGCTCTCAATCGCTTTGTCCGAGGCGGCGGAGCAGCCCTACCCCAAGCTTCTCGAAAAACACATCACCGGACCGCTTGGCATGAAGGACACGACCTTCGCGCTCAACGACGAGCAGAAGGGTCGACTGATGCAGGGGCACAATTTCGACGGCAGGCCGCTCCCGGACGTGCCGACCGGCTCGGTCATCGTCGGTGCCGGGGGGCTGTATTCCACGCCGAAGGACCTGCTGCGCTGGATGGAGTGGCACCTCGACCGCCTTGGCTCTGACGGCGCGGAGACGCGCATGCTCGACCACGCGGCCTATCTGGTGCGCGATGGACTAATCCCTGTGTCCGGCATGGATGAGTCCGGGCACATGGACGCCATGGGGCTTGGCTGGGTCGTGATGATGCCCGAGGGCAACAGGCCCCTGATCCTCCAGAAGGCCGGTGGGCTGCAGGGCACATTTTCGTATATCGCCTTCGCCCCGGCGCGCGGCGTCGCGATATTCATTTCCATCAATGAATTTAACTTCGGGGCGGCCATGGCCATGGGGCAGGCCGTCAACGAGATGATCGCCGCACTCGCCCCTCGTTAGGGCTCGGCCTAGCGGCTAAGCGGCGTGGGAAGAGGCCTCGTCCTGGGTGAGCACCGCGTAGAGCGCGGCGGCATCCTTGGACGCCCGGAGCTTCTCCACGGAGCCCCTCTCGCGCAGCAACCGCGAAATGCGCGCCAGCGCCTTCAGATGGTCGGCGCCCGCACCTTCCGGCGCCAGCAGCAGAAACACGATATCGACGGGCTCGCCGTCAACGGCATCAAACTCAACCGGCTCAGCCAAATGCGCAAAAAGGACGACAATCTGTTTCAGCCCGCCAAGCTTGCCATGGGGAATAGCCACGCCCTGACCAAGCCCGGTCGAGCCGAGCTGTTCGCGCTGCCATAGAACATCAAAAATGTTGCGCTCTGGAAGACCGGAGATGCGCGCAGCCCGCGTCGACAGTTCCTGCAGGAGCTGCTTCTTGCCTTTGGTCTTCAGCGAGGGAAGCACGGCTTCGGGCGAAATAAGATCACCTAGATGCATTCGACTACCCGTGTGACTTCTTGTGAGTGGACTAGGGCACAAGGGCCCCATCCACTGGCGCAGGTTAAATGCTGGATTGATCCAGCCGATATGTACGGAACTCCCCGTCCTTGCTTTTCGACGCCTCTACCGTGATGGCAGCTGCCCGTTATTCGTCTCGACGGTTTGACAACGCGCTTCTGAACGCAACTGCGCAAACATTATTCCGACATCAAAATTCTTTCGGCAGCTCGTATCGTCATCGCCACGGAATGCTGTCGAAAGTCTCTTCTCGACCGGAATTCCCGGGGCGCATGCCGCGTCTTTTTGGGCCGATTTCAGCGGGGCGAATTAACGTGCCCGGCCCATCTTCAATCGTGCTTCTACTGCGGGGCGGGAAACTAGACCCGCGCTCGGGGGGTGTCAAACGCAATGAATTTCGTCTGCACTCTTTACACGATTCATTTGTGCAAACAGTACGTTATGAGCAAAATTCAAGTACTTGCGCCGGACGCGATGCGCTTCAACCGCCGGCGTTGAACCGAGGAGGGAATTCTCAGCGCCTCGCGGTATTTTGCGACAGTGCGGCGAGCAATATCGATTCCGTCGTCCTTCAGCCGCTCGACGATCTTGTCGTCGGAGAGAATGTTGGCGACAGGTTCGGCGTCTATCATCTCGCGAATGCGGTGCCGCACGGCTTCCGAAGAGTGAAAATCGCCACTCGATGTAGCGGCGATCGCTGAGGTGAAAAAATATTTCAGCTCCAACAAGCCGCGATTGGTCGCCATGTATTTGTTGGCGGTGACACGGCTCACCGTGGACTCATGCATGGAGATTGCATCCGCCACGGTCCTCAGAGTGAGCGGCCGCAAATGCCGAACGCCATATGTGAAGAAGGCATCCTGCTGACGCACAATCTCCTGCGACACTTTCAGAATTGTGCGGGCACGCTGGTCGAGACTCTTCACCAACCAGTTGGCGGTCTGCAGGCACTCAACCAGATAGCTCTTGTCCTCCTTGGCGAGCGGCGACTTGGAGACCGTCGCATAATAGGTCTGATTGACGAGGACGCGCGGGAGCGTGTCGGTGTTCAGCTCCACATGAAAGCTTTCATCGGGAAGTGAGCGCACCAGCACGTCAGGCACGATGGCTTGAGTCGGCACAGACCCGTATTTCAACCCGGGCTTCGGGTTCAGCCGCTTCACCTCGACGATCATGTCGCACAGATCCTCGTCGGACACGCGGGCGATGCGCTTCAGCGCGGCGAGGTCGTTCATGCCAAGAAGATGGAGATTGTCGATGAGCGCGGCCATTGCCGGGTCGCAACGATCGAGCTCCTTCAACTGAAGCGTCAGGCACTCACGCAGGTCACGCGCAAACACGCCGCAAGGCTCAAAGCCCTGCATCACCGCTAGCGTCTCCTCGATAAGTTCCAACGGCGCGCCGAGCCGTTCGGCCAAGCCGTCAAGCTCGCCCCGCAGATAGCCGGCCTCGTCGGTCATATCGATAAAGTGCTGGCCAATCATGCGCCGTGGCGGGTCGTTGAAGGTCAGGCTCAGTTGCTCGACCAGATGGTCCCGCAGCGTCTTTTCCTCAGCCACATAGGCTTCGAGATTAGGGCTCTCGCCGCCGCCCGAGGAGCCTTGGGTCAGCCCGCTCCACCCGGAGTCCTTAAGGGCGCCGGGCGTAAAACTGTCGGAATCGGGGAACATGTCTTGCGGTTCAGCGTCGAGATCGGCGGTCTGGCTGGCGCCAGTGCTGGCCTCAAGGTCAACCCAGTCGTCGCTGTCACCAGCTTCGCCGCTTGGCTCACTCGCGGAGCTGCCACTGGCTTCGCCAACATCCTCTTTGGGCGCCGGAGGCGCGGCCTCGGCCGTCGCGCCGCTCGTCTCATCGGTCTCGTCGCGCTCAAGCAGCGGATTGCGCTCAAGCTCGCCCTCGACAAAAGCTGAGAGTTCCAAATTGGAAAGTTGCAGCAGCTTGATCGCCTGCTGCAATTGCGGCGTCATGACCAGGCTGTGCGCCTGGCGAAGTTCGAGCCTTGGATTGATCGCCATCTACGAACTCACTCGCGATCGGGCGCTCAGATCTTGAACTGATCACCGAGATAGACGCGCCGCACTTCTTCATTGTTGATGATATCGTCGGCGGTGCCGTGAGTCAGCACCATGCCGTCATGAATGATGTAAGCGCGGCTGACCAGATCCAGCGTTTCCCGCACATTATGGTCGGTAATAAGAACGCCAATGCCGCGTTCGGTGAGATGGCGCACGAGCGCACGGATGTCGCCGACAGCAATCGGATCGATGCCGGCGAAGGGCTCGTCGAGCAGCATGAATGACGGACGTGAGGCCAACGCGCGCGCGATCTCGACGCGGCGGCGTTCACCGCCTGAGAGCCGCATGGATGGCGACTTTCTGAGGCGGGTGATGCGGAATTCCTCGAGCAGGGAATCGAGCTGAAGCTTGCGCTCCTTCTTGCTGGGCTCAACCATTTCGAGAACGGCGAGAATGTTCTCTTCCACCGTGAGCCCCCGGAAAATCGACGCTTCCTGCGGGAGATAGCCAATGCCCAATCGCGCCCGGCGGTACATCGGCAGCTTGGTCACGTCCCGTCCGTCGATCTTGATCGTCCCTTCGTCGGCGGGAACCAAGCCTGTGATCATATAGAAAACGGTGGTCTTGCCGGCACCGTTCGGGCCGAGCAGCCCCACAGCCTCGCCACGCGCCAGATCGAGGCTGACGCCGCGCACCACCGTGCGTTTCTTGAAGCTCTTGACCACGGAGCGAATGGACAGCCAACCCTCGCCAGCGTCCGCACGGATGCCGGGCTCAACCCGAGGCACTTCGGCCTGCGCGGCGGCTTCTGGGGCAGGGACTGCCTGGTTACCTGGAGACGACAACAATTTGCCCACTAACCCTTTCTGCGTCTTCGGTTGAAGCGCCGGCCGGTTAACATCGGTTGAAGCCCTTGGAAGTCCTACCGGAACTCGGGCATGATCGGCAACGGCTCGGCTGGTGCCTTCTCTCGCGCAGGCGCCGCACCGGCTGGAGCAGACGGCCCATCGCTTGCGGCCCTCGAGGCCCCCGGTTCGTTCTCAATCTTGGCGCCGACCGGCTCGGTGGTACTGGCGCCACCTTCTTCGTTGGGCATAAACAGCGCCCGGATACGACCCCCGGTCTCGGAGGTTCCAGTATTTTCGAACCGGCTCTCGCCTGTCTTCAAGTCAATAATAAGCCGGTCGCCTTTTAGCACGTTCTGGCCTTGCGATAACACCACGTTGCCACCCACGGTTACGACCTGAGCCGGCACGTCGTAGATCGCCCAATCGCTGGTGGTGGTCTGTTCGTCGCTCGTCGTAATGACGACGCTTCCCTTGGCTTCGATCTTGTTGATCTGCGTCTCGGGGCCCTTCTTTTCCTCTGGCTTGGTCCCCTTATCGGCAGCGGGAACGGTCTCGGCTTCCTGCCCGGTGAACTTCTCGGTGCCGCCCACATAGTAGACGTCGAGTTCGGCGGCCAGCAGCGTGGTGGCGCCCTGCACCGCCTTTACGTTGCCTTGAAAGCTGGCAATTTTCTTCGCGTCGTACACGGTCAGCACGTCCGACTCGATATCGATTGGATCGTTGGAATTCTCGGATAGCCCACCAAACGCATTGTTGACCGTCTGCGCGCCAAGAGGGCCAGCCGAGACGAGCGCCAGCAGGGCGGCCATCCCCACAACGAGGGAAAATTGTCTGAGCGCATAGCCTGAGATCATTGGGAGCTCACCGTTGGCGCGGCGCCGGCGCTTGCCGGCGCCGGTGCTTTCGACAGCCAGGGCAATGGCTCGGGTTTTGGCTTCGCGTCGCCCTCTTTCTCCTCCTTGACCAGATGAACCTTCACCTTGCCGCGAAAGACGAGCGTCTTCTCCGCCGACAGGAAAGTGAGCGCGTTGGCTCTGACGGTGCCGGTATCGAGCTCGAAGAACACCGGACGGTGGGAGCGGAGCGTTTGGCTCTCCATGTCGAGCGTGGCGTGCTCAAGCTCGCCTGTAATGCCGGCACTGGTGGCCAGCGTGATGCGGTCCTGCATTACCAGCCGCTCGGAAAGGCTGTTGAAGATGCCGCGTGCGGCCTTCATCCGCGTCCAGCCGCCATTGGCAGTCGACAGGTCGGCCTTGATGGCGTGCAGCTTGACGATCTTTGGGTTCTGAATGTCCTGGTCGGCATATTCGGCACGCACCACGTATTTGCCGTTCTTCTTGTCGGAGCCCTTTAGCGTGGGATTGAGCATCCGGAGATTGCCGTCGACCATCTCCATGCCATCGATACTCGCGGTCACGTCGCCGACGGTGACATTGAGCTGGGTGGAGACGAAATAGGCCGCCAGCACCAGAATGGCGACGACCGGCAGGATCGCCCGGAGAACACGGACAGCGAAGCTATGGCGCCTGCCGCTACGAAAGGCGCGCTCACGCTCCTTGGGCATGCGCACGCGATAGCGCGGCCCGGATTCCGGGAGATTCGCATCAACTGCCATCGTATCCGCCAATTTTTCGTGGGATTCCGGTATTCCTGGACACTCAGACCCACATTAGCCGCAGGACTTTGATCACATTGCGACCGCCAAGCGCGGACTTGGCCAGCTTTTTTGGCGCCTAATGGGCGAAGATATCCATTTCTGCCCAGCCTTCGAGGTCGAGCTCGACCCGGGTTGGCAGAAACTCAAAGCAGGCTCGCGCCAGCTTCTCGCGGCCTTCACGCTTCAGCATGGCATCAAGCCGCTCCATTAGCGCGTGCAGATATAGCACGTCGCTCGCTGCATAGTTGAGCTGCTCTGGGCTTAGCTCCGCCGCGCCCCAGTCCGAGGATTGCTGTTGCTTGGACAGATCGACGCCAACCAATTCGCGGCAAAGATCCTTGAGGCCGTGCCTATCGGTATAGGTCCGGGCGAGCTTGGAGGCGATCTTGGTGCAGTAGACTGGCCGCGGCATGACGCCGAGAAACTTTTGGAACATGGCCATGTCGAAGCGGCCGAAATGGAAGATCTTGAGAACGCTCTCGTCGGTCAACAAAGCCTTCAGCTCCGGAGCGTCGTAGTCGCGGCCGAACTGCACCAAAGTGGCGTTGCCGTCACCGTCGGAGAGCTGTGCCAGACAGAGCCGGTCGCGATTGGGATTGAGCCCGAGCGTCTCTGTATCGATGGCAATAACCTTGGCGCCAGCGAAGCGGCCCTTCGGCAGATCGCCCTTAAAAAGCTCGACGGTCGATGATTGGCTCAAGGTCTTAGCCGTGATCGAGGCCCCCGCACGAAACGGGAGCAATGGAATAATGGTGCCCAGGAGAAGACTCGAACTTCCACGCCCTTTCGGGCACTAGCACCTGAAGCTAGCGCGTCTACCAGTTCCGCCACCTGGGCTTGAGAATGTTGAGGTACGATTGGCGCTACTCGTTGTCAATTGCGGGAACAAGCGCCTTCAAGCCATGGGCACCCTCGTGTAAGGCTGCTGACGCATAATGGCAGGCGAAGTTTAAGAGGCAGCTAAGTGGCCATCACACTGAACAACCGGTCCCTCGTGACCATCTATGGCGGGTCTGGCTTTCTCGGGCGCCACGTGGTTCGGGCCATCGCGGAGACTGGGGCGCGCATACGGGTCGCGGTTAGGCGGCCAGAGCTTGCCGGTCACCTCCAGCCGCTTGGCGACGTCGGGCAGATCGTTCCGGTGCAGGCCAATGTGCGTTTCCCCGACTCCCTCTTGGCCGCCGCGGACGGCGCCGACGCGGTGATCAATCTGGTCGGCATATTGTTTCCAAGCGGCAAGCAGAGCTTCACGTCCGTGCAGGACGAGGGCGCGCGCCACGCGGCTAAAGCCGCCAAGGCAGCTGGCGCTGAGACCTTGGTGCATGTCTCGGCCATCGGCGCCGACGCAAATTCTCGGTCTGTTTACGCGCGCAGCAAAGCAGAGGGTGAGGCGGCAGTTCGGGACGTGTTCCCGGACGCGGTCATCCTTCGACCCTCTGTGGTGTTCGGACCTGAAGACGATTTTTTCAACCGCTTCGGTGGCCTTGCCCGCATCGCGCCGGTACTGCCGCTCATTGGCGGGGGGCATACCAAGTTCCAGCCTGTCTTCGTGGGTGATGTCGCCAAGGCCATGGTCGCGGCGCTAACCGGGCGTGCTGGAGCCGGCGCGCCGTACGAACTTGGCGGGCCTGAAATCCTCACCATGCGTGACGTGATGAAGCGCGTGCTCGACTACACCATGCGCAAACGCCCAATGGTGCCATTGCCGTTCTGGGCCGCCAAACTGCAAGCGTTCTTCCTGCAATTGCTGCCAAACCCGCCGCTCACCATCGATCAGGTAAGGCTGCTGGAAAGCGACAACGTCGTGAGCGCGGCAGCCATCAAGGCGGCGCGCACGCTTGAAGGCCTGAACATCGAGCCCGTCGCGGTGGCGAGCGTGGTGCCCGACTATCTTGAGCAGTTCAGGCCGCGCGGCCAGTTTTCGATCTACAAGCCTTGAGCGCCCGAAACGGGGCTTCGGCTTACGTATAGATCATCACCAGCAGGAAGCCGCCGAGCGCCATGCGGTAGAGCACGTATGGCAGGAAGCTCACGCGCTTAACCAACGCCATGAGGAAGGCTATGGCCGCGAGACCGGCGAGAAAGGTCAGGCCGGCACAATAGACCGCATCCATGGTGATGCTGTCGCTGCTGGCCAACGCATCCCCGACGGTGAGGACACCGGCGCCGGCAATGGCTGGGATCCCCAACAGAAACGAGAACCGCGCAGAATCAGGCCGCGTGAATCCGAGGAAGCGCGCCGCCGTCATGGTCACGCCCGACCGGCTGGTACCGGGAATAAGCGCCAAGGCTTGCGCCACGCCAATGATCATGGCGCTCTTCAGCGTCATCTTGTCCATGGTGCGCGTCTGCGGGCCCACCATGTCGGCGACGAGCATGAGCAGTCCGTAGAAAATCGTATTCCAAGCGACCACGGCGACGTTGCGATCGAGCGCGGCGAAACCCATCTTTTTCAGGAAGAGCCCGAAGGCCACCGCTGGGACGGTTCCCAGCACGATATAGATCGCGAGACGCCCCTCTTGGGTGACCTTGCCCTTGAACAGCTCAAGCGCACCAAGAGTGATGTGCCAAACGTCACGCCAGAAATAGATGAGCACGGCGAGCAAGGTGCCAAGATGCACCATGATATCGACGAACTGACCCTGATCCGGCCAGTGCATGATATTGGGAACTAGAATCAGATGGCCGGAGGATGAGATGGGCAGGAATTCAGTGATCCCCTGCACCACCGCAATCACGATGATCTGCTCTATCGTCATCATCCCTCGTCGAGCATCTTGTTCGGCGCGCGTGCAGCTTCTATACGAGGCACCGGCCCCGCGCGATTCATTTTGGAACGAATAACCGCCGAAGCCATCAATGGCCAATCTCATTTACCATCCCCTATGCGCCTTCTCGAGGTCAATTCGCCTTGCGCTGGCCGAATGCGGCGTCGAGGCCGAACTCACGGAAGAAAAGCCGTGGGAATGGCGGCCAGGCTTTCTGGAAGTGAACCCAGCAGGCACGCTGCCGGTGCTGGTCACCGACGATCGAGGGACAATCGCGGGCGCCTACGCCATCTCGGAATATCTCAGCGATACTGCCGATGAGAACGAAAATCGCGGATTTCAGCCATTTCCAGGGGATGCCGTGGCACGGGCCGAGGTCCGCCGGCTGGTCGACTGGTTCCACCAAAAGTTCCACGCCGAAGTGACCGGCTATCTGGTCGAGGAAAAAGTTTTCCGTCGCTTTGGGCCGCAGAGCACCTCTCCCAACATGGAGGCCATGCGCGCCGGCCACGACAATTTACGCTATCATCTGACCTATATCGGCCATCTCATCGAGACCCGGAGCTGGCTCGCCGGAGATGCCATGAGCTTCGCCGATCTGGCTGCCGCGGCTCATCTCTCGGCGCTCGACTATCTCGGCGAGGTGCAGTGGGAAAAATTTGAGGCGGCGAAAAACTGGTACGCGCTCGTGAAATCGAGGCCATCGTTCAGGCCGCTGCTGCAGGACCGCGTCGCGGGCTTTACCCCCGCTGGGACCTATGCCGACCTCGATTTCTAATGGCACGCGCCCAGAACTTGAGTGGGCATGGCGCAAACACTGAAATCAGATATTGCTGAAGAGGCCAGGGCGCTTGGCTTCGATGCCGTGCGCTTCACCTCGGCCGAGGCGGCGCAGGGTGCAGGCGATGCGCTCGATCAATTTCTGGCCGAGGGACGCGAAGGCGGCATGGGTTGGCTTGCCGCGACCGCCGAACGCCGCAAAGCGCCGGTGGCATTGTGGCCCGAAGTCCGCAGCGTGATCCTGCTCGGGCTGAATTATGGGCGCGGCGTCGATCCACTCGCCATTCTCGATGAGCCTTCACGCGGCGCTATCTCCGTCTACGCCCAAGGCGCGGACTATCACGATGCACTTAAAGCCAAGCTGAAACCGTTGGCCGCACGCGTCCAGGAACTCGCAGGCGGTGACGTGAAAATCTTCGTCGACACCGCGCCAGTGATGGAGAAACCGCTGGCCGCGAAAGCCGGTCTCGGCTGGCAAGGCAAACACACTAATCTCGTGTCGCGCGAATTCGGTTCGTGGCTGTTCATCGCGTCAATCTTCACCACCGCCGAGATCGAAGCCGACGAAAGCGAGGACAATCATTGTGGCGCCTGCCGGCGCTGCCTCGACATTTGCCCAACCAATGCATTCACCGCGCCTTACGAGATCGACGCGCGAGCGTGCATCTCCTATCTCACCATCGAGCACAAAGGACACATCGCACCGCGCTACCGGGCGGCCATGGGCAATCGCATCTTCGGTTGCGACGACTGTCTCGCCGTGTGTCCGTGGAACAAGTTCGCCAGCGCATCGCACGAAGCAAAACTTGCCGTGCGGGCTGAGAGCGACAACCCACCACTCGCCGAACTGCTTGCGCTCGACAATGCGGCCTTCCGCGCGCGGTTTCGGGGCACGCCAATTAAGCGCACGGGCCGCGACCGATTCTTGCGCAATGTGCTGATCGCCGCCGGGAACTCTGATGATAAGAACCTCGTCCCACATGTCGAGGCGCGGCTCAACGATGAGTCACCGCTGGCGCGCGCCATGGCAGTTTGGGCATTGGCGCGCCTGTCTCCAACGCGCCTCGCGGCGTTGCGGGCCTCGTTCGCGGCCACGGAGTCTGACCCCGACGTGCGCGACGAATGGCTGGCGGTGGCCGCATGAGCCGGTTGTTCTCATTCGGTCTCGGCTTCTCGGCGCAAGCGCTGGCCAAACGTCTTGCGCTCCAGGGCTGGGAAATTGCCGGCACCGCCCGCGACGAGGCCAAGATCAGGCAGCTTAACGATCAAGGCTATGCTGCGACGCGCTTTGCCGGAGAGCCAGGAAGTCCCGAATTTTTGGTTGAATTAAAGGGCTCAACCCATTTGCTCCACTCCATTCCGCCTGGGGCTAATGCCGATCCCGTACTGACCCATTATCGGAACGACATAGCCAAGCTCGGGAGCTTAGAATGGATCGGCTATCTCTCCACGGTTGGCGTCTATGGCAATCAGCAAGGCAATTGGGTCGACGAGACCACACCGCCTAAACCGAACAGCGCACGCACCGAAGCGCGGGTCATTGCCGAGAAGGCATGGCTCGATTTCGGCACCGATATCGGCGCGCCGGTGCAGGTGTTTCGTCTTGCGGGAATCTATGGACCCGGACGGAGCGTGTTCGACAAGCTCGCTACGGGGACGGCGCGGCGCATCAATAAGGATGGCCAAGTGTTCAGCCGCATCCACGTGTCGGACATTGCGTCCGTGCTGGAAGCGTCCATCGCACACCCACGCGGCGGCGCCATCTACAATGTCGCCGACGATGAGCCAGCCGCGCCCGGCGATGTGGTTGCCCATGCAGCGGAGATGGTCGGCGTGCCGCCACCGCCGGAAGTCGATTTCGCCGACGCCGATCTCACGCCCATGGCGCGAAGCTTCTATGAGGGGAGCCGCCGCATCGGCAACGCGCTGATCAAATCAGAACTCGGCGTGGCATTGCGCTACCCAACTTATCGCGAAGGACTCGCTTCGCTTATGCCGCGTCAGCCGTAGCGGGCGCGGCGAGCGCTGCGATGGTCGCTTCGAGACGGCGAAGATCGCCTGGGCCCGACAGACGGTGATCGCCATCTTTGACGAGTGTTAGCTCGACGTCGTCGCTTGCAATGAGATCGACAAGTTCAAGCGCATGGCACCACGGCACATCGGGATCTTCCATGCCCTGGAGAATGCGCACTGGCGCGGTCACCTTGATGTCACCTGCAGCCACGAGATGATTGCGGCCCTCTTCGATCAAAATCTTGGTGAGGGGATAGGGGTCGTTGTAGTTCGACGGCGCATAATAAACGCCTTCGGTCTCCACTATCGCTTGCGTCTTCGGCGACATTTTTTCCCACATGAGTTTTTCGGTCATGTCCCAGGCCGGCGCGATGAGCACGAGTCCCGCCAGCGATGTGTCGCCTTCTTTTGCCAAAGCCCGCGCCAACAGAAGCGCAATCCACCCGCCCATGGAGGAGCCGATAAGGATCACGCGGCGGCCTTTCAGCAGGCCGAGCATGGCGGTCGCCTCTTCAAACCAGTCTCCAATCGAGGCTTTGAGAATGTCTCCCGGTGACACACCGTGGGCCGAATAGTCGA
>DAOVDX010000123.1 GCA_030669345.1 Methyloceanibacter sp.
CCGACTACGTGTCCGGCCTTTACCTGCAGGCCACGCAGAACATCTCGTTCTCCGCGCAATCCCGCTTCGACCAAGACACGCTTGACATCGTCCGCACCGATCTCGGCTCACGGGTGACATACGGACCGCTGCAGGCGGCGGTGAACTATGCCGACGTTCCTGGCGACCTTCCCACGGCCGCTCCGACGGGGATCGTCACCAACAAAGACCGCGAGGAAATCCTGGCTGGCGGGGCGCTCAACATCACCAATAGTTGGGCCCTCCTCGCCAATCTCCGCTACGACATCCAGTCGGAACAGACCATCACCGACGGCCTCGGCCTCCGGTGGCAGGACGACTGTTTCAGGCTGGATGTCACCTATCAGCGCTCCTTCATCCAAGATCAGGACATCGAGCCGGATGAACGCTTCCTCTTGAACTTCACGCTGAAGCATCTCGGCACCTACTCCGTAGCGTCCTCTGCATTCGTCGGAACCGATGGAGGCGACGGCAATGACTAGGACGGTTGTGCGCCTTGCTCGCAGCATAGGGTTCCTTGCGACGCTGTTGGTCGCCATTGGCGCCGGCATCGCCTTGGCGCAAGAGATTTCCATCAAGGTCCTGGTCAATGACGATCCAATCTCGGACTACGACATCGACCAACGCCAACGCTTCCTCGCCATCACCACGGAGGCGAAACCTGGACCCGCGTTGAAGAAGAAGGCGACCGATATGATCATCGACGAACGCCTTCAGATGCAGGAGGGGCGGAAGCTTGGATTTACGCCCGACACGGATGGCGTCAACAAGATCCTCGGTGACATGGCGAAGAAGAATAATCTCGACGTCGATGGCCTGAGCACCGCGCTGAGCCGCGCCGGCGTCAACATCAAGACTCTCAGAGATCGCATTGGCGCACAGATGGTTTGGCAAGACGTCGTGCGCCGTAAATTCAGTCACACGGTTCAGATCGGTGATGTCGACGTCGATAATGCGCTATCGGAATCCGGCCAATCGGCCGACGGCGAGCAAAAGGCCACGATGCAGCTCCGCCGAGTGAAGTTCTCGCTGCCGAGTAATGCCGATCAAAGATCCGTCGCCGCCAAGATCGCCGCGGCCGAGGCCTTGCGCACTAAGTTCACCAATTGCGCGGAGGTCGCCACCCTGGTCAAGAGCACTGCCGGAGCGAGCTTCAAAGCGCTCCAGGAGACATCCACGCTGTCCCAGCCTGCCCGGATGCTCGTCAAGAATGCCTCGGTGGGTCAGATGACACCGCCCACCTGGTCGCCCTCAGGCATCGAGCTCTACGCCGTCTGCGACAAGAACTCCTCCGGCGACAGCAAGGTGCGCCAAGCTACGCAGCGCAAGCTTATGAACGAGGAGATGATGATCCGCGCCGAACGGCTCTTACGCGATCTCCGTCAAGATGCCTTCGTCGAATACCGTTAGCCGCGCTTTTCGCGCTAGGCCGTTTTCCCATGGGTCTCGCCCAACGTCCGCTTGCCCTCACCCTTGGTGACCCCGCCGGGATCGGGCCTGACATCACCCTTCTCGCTTATGCCGCGCGGGCCCGCGAGGATATTCCGCCTTTCGTCCTGCTTGGGGATGAGGCTGTTCTCGCCGCCCGCGCCGACGCGCTCGGCCTCTCCGTGCCGCTCGCTACCGTCACCAACACGAATGAAGCAGCCGACCTCTTCGCCGGTGCGCTGCCCGTGCTGCCCATAGAGATCGCAGGAGAGGTCGTCGCCGGGCGCCCCGACTTGGCTGCCATGCCGGCGGTCAAACAGTCGATCGAGGCCGCCGTCAGTCTGGTGCGTGATGGTTCGGCGCGCGCCGTCGTCACCAATCCAATCTCAAAGTCCTTGCTCTACCAGGTTGGCTTCACCTTCCCCGGCCATACGGAGTTTCTGGCGGCTCTGGCCCATTGCAGTGACGCCGACGCGTCCCTCCTTCCCGTGATGATGCTCGCGGCGGGTCCATTCAGAGTCGTGCCGGTGACCATCCATATTCCCTTGAAGGACGTTCCAGCGACGCTCACCAAAGAACTTCTCCTGGCGACCATCAGGACGACGGACAAAGACCTTCGCCGCTTCTTCGGTTTGGTTCGTCCGCGCCTTGCCGTCACCGGGCTGAACCCTCATGCGGGCGAAGACGGAAGTCTGGGACGCGAGGAAATCGACATCATCGCACCAGCCATCGATGCGGCGCGGGCCGAAGGGCTCGACGTTACCGGGCCTCACCCCGCCGACACGCTATTCCACGATACCGCGCGGGAGCATTACGACGCGGCGCTCTGCATGTATCACGACCAGGCGCTCGTACCGTTCAAAACGCTGGCCTTTGAGGAGGGTGTGAACGTGACGCTCGGCCTCCCCTTCGTGCGCACTTCGCCCGATCACGGTACAGCCTTCGATATTGCCAGCACCGGCAAGGCCAACCCGAGAAGCCTTATCGAAGCGCTCCGCTTGGCCGATGTTATGACCCGTAATTCGGAGGCTTAAGGTGTGACCGCTACGCCCGACGGCCTGCCCCCACTGCGCGACGTGATCCGCGCCTGCGGTCTCACCGCCAAGAAGAGCCTCGGCCAGAATTTTCTGCTCGACCTCAATCTGACGTGCCGCATCGCCCGGGCTGCGGGCCCGCTTGAAGATGTCACCATTGTTGAAATTGGCCCCGGCCCTGGGAGCCTGACACGTGCGCTTCTTATGGAGGGTGCGAGCCATGTCGTCGCCATCGAGCGCGATGAGCGTTGCCTCGCGGCGCTGCACGACATCGCCGCGCATTACCCTGGGCGGCTCGACATCGTCGCCGACGACGCGCGCAAAGTAGACTATGAGGCACTCAGCCTCACCGCGCCTGCCCGCATCATCGCCAATCTGCCCTACAGCGTCGGCACGCCGCTCCTGATCGGCTGGCTCAAGACCGACCCCTGGCCACCGTGGTTCGACCGGCTGGTTCTCATGTTCCAGCGCGAAGTCGCCGAACGCATCATCGCCAAACCCCGGACCAAGGCCTATGGCCGTCTGTCGGTGTTGTCGCAATGGCGGACGGAGCCCCGCATATTGTTCAACGTGCCGGCTGGCGCTTTCACGCCAAAGCCGAAGGTGGAGTCCTCGGTGGTTGAGTTCGTGCCGAGGGAAAAGCCCGAGCCGCCTTGCGACGCGACCGAGTTGGAAAAAGTCACCGCCGCCGCGTTCGGCCAGTGGCGCAAGATGCTGCGGGCAAGCCTCCGGCAAATCACGTCCGACCCGGAAGCGCTGCTTGGGGAACTCGACCTTGATCCCACGGCGCGAGCTGAAGAATTACAAGTTGGCGATTTCTGTCGCATCGCCAATGCGCTCTCGGGCGCACGGAACACGCGCTAGAGTTCCGTCAACAGCCGCTGCACGAATCCCTTCACGCCCGTGAGGCGTTCGCGGCGCAAACGCTCCGCCGCAAGGATGGCGTGCACTGCCTCGACCGATTTATCCAAATCGAAATTGACGATGACATAGTCGTATTCTTTCCAGTGCTGGATTTCGTTGCTCGCGCCACGCATGCGCCGGGAAACAATGTCATCGGGGTCTTCCGCCCGCGTCTTCAGTCGTTCCTCCAACGCGCTGGCGGAGGGCGGCAGCACAAACACCGACACCACGTCTTCGCTGGCCGAACCGCGCAAGGCTTCGGCGCCCTGCCAATCCACGTCGAATAGCACATCGTCCCCACCGTGCAAGGATTTCTCAACTGGCTCGCGCGTGGTGCCATAGAAATTGTCAAACACCACGGCCCATTCCAAGAACGCGCCGCGATCACGCATCTGAACGAACGTGTCTTTGTCGACGAAATGATAGTCCTTGCCGTCGGTCTCCGCCCCACGCTTCCGGCGCGTGGTGTGGGAAATCGACATAGCAATGCCTGGGTCTTCTGTAAGGAGGCGCCGGGCGATGGTCGTCTTGCCCGCGCCCGAAGGCGACGACAACACTAACATCAGCCCTCGTCGGGCAATCGTCTCCATGCGTGCCCTCACTCGATGTTCTGGACCTGCTCGCGCAGCTGGTCGATGACCGTCTTAAGCTCTAACCCGCTCCGGCTGATCTCGATACCGGAGGCCTTGGAGCAAATGGTGTTCGCTTCGCGATTGAATTCCTGCGCCAGGAACTCAAGCTTGCGTCCGGCGGGCTGACCGCTGGCAATTAATTCATTTGTCGCCTCCACATGGGCGCGCAAACGATCAAGCTCTTCCTGGATGTCCGCCTTGGTTGCGAGCAGCAGCGCCTCTTGGTGCAAACGCTCAGGCTCGAACGTGGCGCCAACGTCATTGAGCCGCGCGATCTGTTCGCGAAGCCGCGCCGCAAACACGTCCGGCTGGCGCGCCACTTCGTCCGTAGCGCGCACCACAAGTTCCTCGATGGAAGCCAATTGCTTCTCGATGACAATCTGAAGCCGTTCGCCTTCAGCTGCTCGTGCCTCGACCAACTGATCGAGCGCGGCGGCGAGACCGCTATGGAGCGCATCAGTCAGTGACGCCTGCTCTTCTTCGCTCTCCTCAAGCTCCGCCGTCTCCACGACGCCGCGCATGGCGAGCAACGTGTCGAGGCTCGCCGGGTCAAGCTCGGTCAAGCCTTGCGCGCGCTGCGCCACCGTGAGCGCCTGGGCCAAAGCGACGTCATTCAGCCGGATCTCCATTTTGCCGGCCTCGCGCTTAATCCCGAGATTGATAGTGCAATTGCCGCGCGTGAGATTCTCCTGACAGAGCCCCCGCGTAGCGGCCTCAAGCCGCTCCAGCCCTGACGGCAACCGCAAGCGAAGGTCGAGCGAGCGGCCATTGACGCTTCTCACCTCCCAAAACCAGCTGGCGTCCCCGTGCACGCCATCGGTTCGGCCGAAGCCGGTCATGCTCTTGAGGGTCATTGGCGGTCGCCTTACGTCGATTATTCGTCTGCTCGATCGGATTTATAGCCGAGTCGCGAGGCATTTCGGGCCCTAACCGAACCAAAGCCTAGAATGAGTTGAAGAGGCGTTGGACCCTAAGGCCTGGCTCTAACGGGCAGGATTGCGCTTTGGCGATGGGATATCAGCACCGTTCGTCGCGCCACCAGCCGGCGCCGCGTTCGCGGGAGCCGCCGTCACTGGCGCTGGCTGGCCGGCAGAAGCCGCCTGCCCGGCAGCATCAGTGGCCTCAGGCGCTATACCGGCAGCTGCCGCAACTGCAGCAGCGGCCTCGGCCTTTTCCCGCGCCCTCATCTCACGCTCGATTTTGCGCCATTTCGCGACATTCTTGTTGTGCGCGGCCAGCGAGGGCGCAAAGGCGTGACCGCCCGTACCGTCGGCGCAGAAATAGAGATCCTTAGTCTTGGCGGGCTTCAGCACCGCCTCGATCGCCGCCCGACCCGGGTTGGCGATCGGCGTCGGCGGCAAGCCATCAATCTTATACGTGTTGTAGGGATTTTCCTGCTCAAGCTCAGACTGCGTGATTGGGTGATCGCGAATGCCGGCCCCGCCAACCAGTCCGTAGATGATGGTCGGATCCGATTGCAGCCGCATCCGCTTCTTGAGCCGGTTATGAAACACGCTAGCGATGTGCGGCCGCTCTTCGGCGCGCCCGGTTTCCTTCTCCACGATCGAAGCGAGGATCAGCGCCTCCTCCGGCGTCTGGACCATGATGTCGGGGTCGCGCTCCTCCCACATCTTCGTGACGAACTTTGTCTGGGCATGCTGCATGCGCTGAACGATGTCTTTGCGCGTGTCCTTGGTGCCAAAACTATACGTGTCTGGCAGCAGCGACCCTTCGCGCGGAATCTCAATCACCTCTCCGTTGAGTTC
>DAOVDX010000042.1 GCA_030669345.1 Methyloceanibacter sp.
TTCAGCAGCCAATCGAGGCGGCGATAGAGCGTGCTGGCCGAGATGGGCAGCACCAGGACCTGGTGGGCCCCTGCCCGAAGCGCATCTTCAACCAGGCCGGGCTTGGCGTGGGCGCTCATAACCATGGCGGGCACAAAGCAAAGCGGCCCGGCATCCACATGGCGCATGGATCTGATGAGGTCCGGCCCGGTGACCGGGTTCATGGAGGCCGCCGCGATCACGAGATCCGGCGTGTCCTCCGCCATGGCCTCAAAGGCCTCGGTCGGGTCTTCATGGGTTTGGATCCGCCCCGCGCCGATGGCTGCGAGCATTGCCCGCATCATGGAAAGCATGGGCTTGCGATTGTCGACGACAGATATGACGAGCTGTTCGAGGTCTCGTCCTAGGGCGCGGTGATGCAACATTGGAACCAACTTCCCCGACTGAACTAGGCTTACGCAGGCAGCCCCAAAAATAACGTTGGGATCCTAAACAGAGGGTGAACGCCGGGCGGACCATGCCGTTCCGGCCACGGACCCGCTGGCCCCAGGCCTTGCACCCAGTTTGCGCAGATGTCCGCTCTCTCTTTTGATGCAGCGGGCGCCACACTCCCTAAATGACTGTTTTTGGAGGGCTAATGCGGCCCCTTCTTGCCTGTCACCCAACGGCTATCCACATACTATTCACAGCCTCACACACAGGGTTTAGTGGTATAGTAAGCTCTGAACGCTAGATATTGATCCTGACGATTGAAGGTGCGACCGAATCGCCTCACGTTCAAAGATCGCGCTGACACACAGCCGAAGACATGATTTCTGAAGGGGATGGGGAAAAATGAGGATTCAAAGACGTTTTAGCGAGCCAGGACAGTCGCCTTACGACTCTATTGCGTTCCGGGAGAGTAGCAGCGAGATCCGCAATCCCGACGGCTCGATCGTCTTTGCATTAGAGCGCTTCTCGGTTCCCGAACATTGGAGCCAAGTGGCGGCCGATATCCTGGCTCAGAAGTATTTCCGGAAAGCCGGCGTGCCCGCCAGGGCCAAGCGTTTTGAGGAGAACGCGGTGCCGTCATGGCTGTGGCGGTCGGTGCCCGACGAGGACGCCCTTGCCGAGCTGCCCGAGGATGAGCGCTTCACCAGCGAGACCGACGCGCGGCAGGTGTTCGACCGGCTGGCTGGGACCTGGACCTATTGGGGCTGGAAGGCTGGCCATTTCACCACCGAGGAAGACGCTTCCGCCTTCTTCGATGAGCTCCGCTACATGCTCGCCATGCAAATGGGCGCGCCCAACAGCTCGCAATGGTTCAATACCGGGCTTCATTGGGCCTATGGCATCGATGGGCCGAGCCAGGGACATTATTATACAGATTTCGTCACGGGCGAGACCCGGGCCTCGGAGTCGGCCTATGAGCATCCCCAGCCCCATGCCTGCTTCATCCAGTCGATCGAAGACGATCTCGTCAACGAGAACGGCATTATGGATTTGTGGGTGCGTGAGGCGCGCCTGTTCAAATATGGCTCGGGCACGGGCACCAATTTCTCACGCCTGCGCGGCGAGCAAGAGCCCCTGTCGGGCGGCGGCAAGTCCTCCGGCCTGATGAGCTTCCTCAAGATCGGCGACCGGGCCGCTGGCGCCATCAAATCGGGTGGCACCACACGGCGCGCCGCCAAGATGGTGGTGGTCGATATCGACCATCCCGACATCGAGAGCTACATCAACTGGAAGGTTACCGAGGAGCAGAAGGTCGCGGCGCTGGTCACCGGCTCCAAGGTCCTCTCCGAGCGGCTCAACGCCGTCCTCAAGGCTTGCGTCAATTGCGAGAGCGACGGCGACGATTGCTTCGATCCGAAGTGCAATCCAGCCTTGCGGCGCGAGGTTAAGGCCGCCCGGAAGATGAAAGTGCCGGACAATCTCGTGCGCCGGGTGATGCAATTCGCCCGCCAGGGCTATACCTCGATGGAGTTCCCCACCTACGACACGGACTGGGATTCAGAGGCCTATCGCACGGTCGCTGGCCAAAACTCCAATAATTCGGTGCGGGTTCCCGACGCCTTCCTCGAAGCCGTCGAAATCGACGGCGAATGGGATCTCACCTTCCGGAAAAACGGCGCCGTCGCCAGTACTCTGAAGGCGCGCGAGCTTTGGGAACAGATAGGCTTCGCAGCCTGGTCCTGCGCCGATCCCGGTATTCAGTTTCACACCACGATCAACGATTGGCACACCTGCCCCGCGGGCGGCGAAATCCATGCGTCAAATCCGTGCTCGGAATACATGTTCCTGGACGATACGGCCTGTAACCTCGCCTCGCTCAATCTCATGGCGTTCCGCAACGAGGATGGCAGCTTCGCCGTAGAGAACTACGAGCATGCCGTTCGGCTGTGGACCATCGTGCTTGAGATCGCGGTGACCATGGCGCAGTTCCCCTCGCGCCGCATCGCCGAGCTTTCTTACGAATACCGCACATTGGGGTTGGGCTACGCCAATATCGGCGGCCTGCTCATGGCGTCGGGCATTCCTTACGACTCAGACGAAGGCCGCTCGCTCGGCGGCGCACTCACCGCCATCATGACCGGCATTTCCTACACAACGAGCGCCGAGATGGCGCGCGAGCTTCGCCCCTTCCCTGGTTACGAAGCGAATCGCGAATCAATGCTCAGGGTCGTGCGCAATCACGCGCGGGCCGCACGCGGCGAGCAGGACGGATATGAGGACTTGGCTACGGCGCCAGTGCCTCTCGACCACGCCTCGTGTCCCCAGCCGAAGCTTCTGGCCCATGCCATGCGGGCGTGGGATCAAGCGCTGGAGCTCGGACGTGAATATGGATATCGCAACGCGCAAGCCACGGTGATCGCACCCACGGGCACTATCGGCCTCGTCATGGACTGCGACACCACCGGCATCGAGCCGGACTTCGCCTTGGTCAAGTTCAAGAAGCTCGCCGGTGGCGGCTATTTCAAGATCATCAACCGCATGGTGCCTGAAGCGCTTCGCGTCCTCGGCTACGACGAGGACGCCTCCAAGCTCATCATCGACTTCGCGGTGGGCCGTGGCACGCTCTCCGGGGCGCCAGGCGTCAATCATGAGACGCTCGCTGCCAAGGGCTTCACGCCTGAGAAAATCGACGTCATCGAGAAGGCAATGGGATCCGCCTTCGACATCAAATTCATTTTCAACAAGTGGACGCTCGGAGAAGATTTCTGCACTGGCGAACTTGGCCTGGCAGCGGACCGGCTCGACTCAGGCGATTTCGACCTCCTGGCGGAGATTGGATTTGACCGGACCGACATCGACGCCGCCAACGAATATGCCTGCGGGGCGATGACCTTGGAAGGCGCGCCAGGCCTCGATCCCAAGCATCTGCCAGTTTTCGACTGTGCAAGCCCTTGTGGCCGCAAGGGAAAACGCTTCCTGTCGGTCGAGAGCCATATCCGCATGATGGCGGCGGCCCAGCCCTTTATCTCGGGCGCCATCTCCAAGACCATCAACATGCAGAACGACGCCGGCGTCGAGGACTGCAAGGCGGCCTATCTCCTCTCCTGGAGATTGGGAGTGAAGGCCAACGCGCTCTATCGCGACGGCTCCAAGCTATCGCAGCCGCTCAACGCACAACTCCTGTCGGACGACGAAGACGAGCAGGACGAATTCCTGACCGCCGTGGCCTCGGACCAGCCGCAGGTTCAGCGCGCGACCGCAATCGCCGAACGTGTCGTCGAGCGCGTGATTGAACGTGTTCGCGAGACCGTCGAGCGCGATCGGCTTCCCGACCGGCGCAAGGGCTACACGCAGAAAGCAGTGGTCGGCGGCCATAAGGTCTACTTAAGAACTGGCGAGTATGAAGACGGCCGATTGGGCGAGATTTTCATCGACATGCACAAGGAAGGCGCCGCCTTCCGCTCGCTCATGAACAACTTTGCGATCGCGGTGTCCGTCGGCCTTCAATATGGCGTCCCGTTGGAAGAGTTCGTTGATGCTTTCACCTTCACTCGCTTCGAGCCTGCAGGTCCGGTGCGCGGAAACGAAGCCATCAAGAACGCGACCTCGATCCTTGACTACTTGTTCAGAGAGCTTGCAGTTTCTTACCTTGGGCGTTACGAGCTTGCTCATGTTGATCCAAATGAGATTGGCAACACAATTCTCGGCTCCGGTGACGCAAGTGAAAGCTTGCGCATCACCGAGGCTCTCGTTTCACCAGGCTTCACTCGTGGTCGCCTCGGAGAGCGGAAGTTTCTTAAGTCGAGCAATGCGCAGGGCAGTCGTGGACAGGCGCAAGCGTTGCAGGCGGAAGCCGACAACGATGCGCACCCAAACACTGCAAGCCTTGCCGCCGCATCAACTCAGTCCACTTCGTCTGAGACGGTCGAGCCTGTTGCCGTTACCGTCGAAACGCACGCCGAGCGCGGCGCATCTGTTCTTGTCGCCGAAGCGCGCGTTAAGGGTTATGAAGGGGAAGCATGTGGAGAATGCGGTAACTTTACCCTCGTCCGCAACGGCACGTGTCTCAAATGCGATACGTGCGGTGGGACGAGCGGTTGTAGTTAAGAGTGACCTGATCAGCAAAAGCCACCCATAGGAGGGATGTAATATGGCAGTAGCGAAGAAGAAGCCGGCGGCGAAGAAGAGAGCCCCGGCCAGGAAGTCCGCAGCGCGCAAAACCGCTCGCAAGATAACGGCTCGTAAGACGACGGCTCGTCGTAAGCCCGCAGCGCGTAAGACCGCTCGCAAGACAACGGCCCGTAAGACAACGGCTCGTCGTAAGCCCGCAGCGCGTAAGACCGCTCGCAAGACTACGGCCCGCAAGACGGTCCGCAAGACCACCACTCGGAAGACGGCTCGTAAGCCTGCAGCGCGTAAGACCGCTCGCAAGACTACGGCCCGCAAGACGGTCCGCAAGACCACTGCTCGGAAGACGGCTCGTAAGCCTGCTCGCCGGACGGCTGCCAAAAGAAGGTAGCTTTTCCAAAAGCTTACTTCTCAAGGGGCGCGGGGATCGAAAGACCCCGCGCCTTTTTGTATTTTACATAACAAAAACAATATGTCGCCGAAGAGCAGCCTAGGAGCGTTCAGAGCGCTCCCCCCTGCATTTCCTTGCTCCGTATTTCAGCCTTCTCTTATCGCTGAACAGACAGCACGCATCCGAAACTCACCCATGTGTCACGCACCATCGCTTGCGAGCCCCCATGTCCTTGCGCGAGGACGAGACCGCTGGCGATGCCCGTACAGCTTCGCCTCCCCTGCCTCTGCCCGTCGCCACGAAGCGAAATCTCGGCGAGCGCACACAGGTTGGCGGCACAGCGATTGTCTTCACACCACGATTGATGCGCTGAGGCTGCGCCGACTTCGCGGCATCTTCCGTGGAGCACACAGCGATACGCATGACTTGAGATCACGCCAGCGTCTTGACGCGCGCCATGCCGAATCCGAAGAACGGAAGCCTAGTCGTCGTTCGCGGCGCTGGCGCTAAAGCCTTCCTGTGCGATCAGTTCCCAGAGCGCTGCAAGTGCCGAGGCAAGACTCTTCTCGTCGGCACCGCGCAGCACGACGTAGGTGCCAAGCTTGTCCCGCTCGAAGAACGGATAGGAGCCCATCTGTATTTCAGGATGCGCCAATTGCAGTGCCGCGAGCGGAACCGCCACGTCACCCTCCGCCGCATCGAGCCGCACCGAGCGCGACTGCATGGGGCGACCCTTGGCGAGACGGGGAATCACTTCGTCCAACATGACCTGCATGATTCGCGGAATTCCGGCCATGACGATCACATTTTCGAGCATAAAGCCGGGGGCACGAGAAATTTTATTGTGAATTAATTCGGCCCCATTTGGGATGCGGGCCATCCTGAGACGGGCCGGCGTGAGGTCATTTTCACGATAATGCTGACGCATGGCCGCAACGGCTTCATCGTGCACCGCGACTCCAACATCGAACGCTTTGGCGATAGCGTCCGTGGTCACATCGTCATGGGTCGGACCAATTCCGCCCGTGGTGAACACATAAGCGAATCGATGACGCAGATCGTTGACCGCGGCCGCGATCTGGTCCTGCTGGTCGACCACCACGCGCACTTCGCGCAGTGAAATACCGACTCGGGTCAAATAAGCGGCCACATAGCCGATATTCTCATCGCGCGTGCGTCCGGACAGTATCTCCTCGCCAATCACCAGCAGCGCGGCTGTAACGGGGTCTGAGCATGTGTTCGCGTCTGTCATGTCACCCATTTTACCCGAACATCATCGACCTTGCGGGAATTAGGCGACACGCCAACACGCCTTGCTGCGCGTTCACGGGCTCCCTAGGGTCGATTTCATGCTTCTGAGCGTTCCGTCCACAGATTTCCCCCTAAGCCAAGGGAAGTCCCTTATAGTTGCCCCCATGTCCGATATCGAATTCGCCCGCGCCCAGTTGCGCGACACCAAAATCAAGCGGCATGGGCTAGAGGCTTTCGCCGACATGGCAAAGGCTGGCCGGCTCGCGGCTGAGGCGCTCGACCTCGTGACCGAGCATGTGAAGCCTGGCGTGACCACGGATGAGCTCGACACTCTCGTGTTCAATTTTGGCATGGCCCACGACGCGATCCCGGCGCCGCTGAACTATCGCGGCTTCCCGAGGTCGATCTGCACCTCGCTGAACCACGTGGTCTGTCACGGCATTCCGGGGGCCCGCGCGCTGCGTGAGGGCGACATCGTCAATGTTGACGTGACGTTGATCGTCGATGGCTGGCACGGCGACACAAGCCGCATGTATCCGGTCGGGAAAATTTCCCGTGCCGCGTCGCGTCTGCTCGAGGTTACGTATAACTCCCTGATGCGCGGCGTGGCAGCGGTTAAGCCTGGTGCGACAACCGGCGATATTGGCGCCGCCATTCAAACTTATGCCGAAGGGGAACGCTGCAGCGTCGTGCGCGACTTCTGCGGCCATGGCCTGGGGCAAGTGTTCCATGATCGGCCGAATATCCTCCATTACGGCGAGCCGGGCGAAGGGCTGCCGCTGAAGCCCGGCATGTTGTTCACCATCGAGCCGATGATCAATCTCGGCAAACCGCATGTGAAAATCCTGTCCGACGGCTGGACCGCCGTGACCCGCGACCGCTCGCTGTCCGCGCAGTTCGAGCACACGATCGGCGTCACCGAGACGGGATGCGAAATGTTCACTGTGTCGCCAAAGGGCTTGCACTGCCCGCCCTCACAGTCGTGACCCGAGCGTAGCCCATGGGCTTCGAGGACGCCGGCAAGCCGCATTATCTCGGTCATCGCGAGCGTCTGAGGAAGCGCTTTCGCGATGGCGGGCCCGATGCTCTCCCCGATTATGAGCTTTTGGAGCTGATTCTATTCCGCGCCATGCCGCGCCGGGACACCAAGCCGCTGGCTAAGGCGATCCTCGCCCGCTTTGGCACCTTTGCCGAGGCTATGAACGCACCGGAAGACCTGCTGCTCGAGGTTACAGGCCTCGGCGATGCGGCCGTAACCGAGATTCAGGCTGGTGCGTGCCGCGGCGCTCAGGCTGATGCAGGGCGAGATTTTTAGGCGACCCGTATTGTCGTCCTGGAAGGAAGTTCTGGATTATTGCCGGGCGGTCATGGGCTTCGAGGCCAAAGAGCAGTTCCGCATCCTGTTCCTCGACAAGCGCAATCAAATGATCGCCGATGAGGTGCAGCAGCAAGGCACCGTCGACCACACACCCGTCTACGTCCGTGAAGTGGTGAAGCGGGCGCTACAGCTGTCGGCAACGGCCATCGTGCTCGTGCATAATCACCCCTCTGGCGACCCAACCCCGTCCCGCGCCGATATCCAGATGACCAAGGAGATCGTCGCCGCGGCTAAGCCGCTTGGCGTGGTCGTCCATGACACATCGTCGTCGGCAAGCAGGGCCATGCGAGCTTTCGGGGCTTAGGGCTGATTTAGCCTTCCCGGCAGTTTAACAGGCGGCGCGGCAGCCGTTCCGGCGGATATTGGCCACCTCCGCCGTCAAAGCCGCATAGAAGTCTCCGCCGCCTCCCGACACCACCCGATCGCCGACCAGATAGAAGGGCACACCGCGCACGCCAAGCTGATTGGCGAGCCGCTTATTTTCGAGGATCGTCGCGGTGATTTCCGGATCGTCCATATCCGCCTCAAGGCGGACCGTATCGAGCCCGAGGCCGGCGGCGAGGCTGAGCGCCCGTGCCTTGTTGACCCGCCCGGGCGTGCCTATCAGTCGCTGATGGAGAGCGTGTTCCTTGCCCTGCCTCCGTGCCGCGAGCACCAAGCGCGTCGCATCCACCGAATCGGGCCCAAGCACGGGAAGCTCTTTCAGCACCAAGCGGACGTTACCGTCCTCAGTGATGAGCTTGTTGAGAGCCGGCACGTCTTTTCGGCAATAGGGGCAGTTATAGTCAAAGAACGCCACGACGTTGACATCGCCGTTGGGATTGCCGGCGACGGCACTGGTCGGCGAGCGGAAGATCTCATCGGCATGGGCGGCCCTGGAGGTTTCACTGCGCCGATCGCGTGCGCCAGGCTCAAGCACGTAATAGCCGACGACCGCGGCGATGAGTGCCAGCGCCACGATAAGACCGAATGATTTTTTCACGAGGATAGAGGCGCCGTTAAGCGGGCGGCGGGCCGAAGACCAGAACCGCATTGAGGCCGCCAAACGCGAAGCTGTTCGACATGGCGTAGTTGACCTCACGGTCCTTACCGGCATTCGGCGTGTAGTCCAGATCGCACTCAGGATCCGGCTCGTTGAGGCCCATCGTGGGCGGCACATAATTTTCGCCAATGGCCTTGATGGCCGCGACCGCCTCAATGCCACCGCCGGCGCCAAGGCAATGGCCATGCATCGACTTGGTCGAGGAGATGGAAAGCTTGTTGGCGTGGTCGCCGAACACACGCTTAATGGAGCGCGTCTCGTTGATGTCGTTCACAGCCGTCGCCGTGCCGTGAGCATTGACATAGTCGATGTCGGAAGGCGCCAGGCCACTGTCGTCGAGCGCCATTTGAATTGCCGTGGACGCGCCTTCGATTGAGGGGTTGACCATATCGGCGGCGTCAGAGGTCGTGCCGTAACCCATGAGCTCGGCAAGAATCGGCGCACCGCGCTCTTTGGCGTGCTCATATTCCTCAAGCATCAAGATGCCCGCGCCCTCAGCGAGGACGGTGCCGTTCCTATTCTTGGAGAATGGCCACAGACCGTCTGGGCTCAGAACGCGCATGGCCTGCCACGCCCGCGTCGTACCCCAATTGAGTGAGGCTTCCGATGCCCCGGCGAGCCCCATATCAACGCCGCCTTCGCGGATCATGCGATAGACGAGGCCGATGGAGTGGGCGGCCGTTGAACACGCGCTGACAACACCGAATGTGGGGCCCTTGATGCCGTATTCGATGCTGACATGGGCGGAGGCCGAACTACCGATCGCTTTCAAGAGCGTGAGAGGATGGGTCGCCCGCTTGCCCTCCTTGAACAGCATCTTGTAGGAGAGTTCGAGCGTGGTGATGCCGCCGATGCCCGAACCGATGACACAGGCAGCGCGGTAGGCCTCGTTGTCCTTGAGCGGCATATCCAGCTTTGACTGCGTCACGGCCTCTCGCGCCGCGCAGCCCGCATATTGGGAATACTTGTCAGCCAGTCTCAGCTGCTTGCTCAGGTCGCGCTCGATGGGATCGAAGTCGGGCACCTCACCGGCGATGGTGATGTAAAGCTCTTCGGTGTCGAAGCTCTGGACTTCACGTATGCCGCACGCACCACTCTTGAGAGCGGCCCAAAACTTGTCCACGCCCGTGCCCAAAGGGGTCACGACGCCCTGGCCAGTGACCACGACGCGCCTGCGTCCGTTAGAGTGTGTCATGCAGTGTTAAGCCGTAACTCCGAGCCTAATCAACGTCCCGGGACTGGGCCCGAGCGGATTGACTGGTTTAAGCAGCTGCGCCCGAAGCCTTGTTTTCGCCGATGATGCTCTGCACGCGCTCGACCACAGAGCCGACCGTCGCGAATGCTTCAACTTCTTCGTTTGCATTATAGGGGATTTCGATACCGAAAGTATCCTCAATGTCGAACACGATTACCGCGAGATCAAGGGACTCAATTTCAAGATCGCTAAGGGGGGTCTCAAGCGTAATGGTCTTGGATGGGTCCTTCATATTTTTACGCAGAATCTCGACGATCTTGGTGGCCACCTCGTCCATATCACTCTCTCCCTGCCCCGTTTTCGGGGTCCGTGTCTAATGGTCCCTGGCGAAGACATAGCTAACCCAAGGGCAAATCAGGCACTGGAATAGACTCAAAATCGGGTCGAGTCTACCCGTGCTCAGCCCGCGTCATTGCTCTGACTATACGCTCTAATCGCTAACAAAATTGTCGTTTTTGCGCCTGCTCACGCCACGGTACCAACATAGTCCGTGGGGAAGGTTAGGCCCTCCCCGGCACTGTTTGTCTACACCGTGCTACAATACTAGGAGGCGGTTAGGCTTGCAGCCAATTGCCTCCGGTCGATGCCGTCCCCACCTGTTAAACGACGGCAAACCAAAACAAAAGCCGAAAGTCGATGGCCAGCGACGCAAAACCGGCATCTTCCGACCAAGCCCCAGACGGGGGGAATCACCCCTGGCTGAAGGGGTATCCCCCCGATGTGACGTGGAATTCGGACTTCACCCCAAGCCTCATGGGCGCCCTGCTCGACGACGCCGTGGCCGCCTTTGGCGACCGGCCATGCACTTATTTCATGGGGCGGCGCCTGAGCTACAGGGAAATTGGTGCGCTGTCAGACCACGCGGCCAAGGGCTTACAGGCGCTTGGTATGGGCGAAGGGATCAAGGTTGGGCTGCTGCTGCCGAACTCACCAACCTTCGTCATTTTCTATTTTGGCGTGCTTAAAGCCGGCGGTACAATCGTCAACTTCAACCCGCTCTACAGCCTCGACGAGATCGAATTCCAAATCCGTGACAGCGACACCAAATTCATGGTGACTCTCGATCTTAAGGTTACCTTCGACAAGGTCGAGGCCATGCTCGAGCGCGGCGCCATCGAGAAGGCCATCGTGGCGGACTTCGCTCCGCTTCTGCCGCCTCTCAAATCCGCGGGCTTTAAGCTCATGCGGCGTGCCGCCCTGGCCAAGGTTGGGGCCTCTCCCATGAAGCACCGGATCGTGCGGGCTAACGATGTCCTCGATAACGACGGCAACTACGACCGGCCCGTCATCACACCCGACGCCATCGCTGTGCTGCAATATACCGGCGGCACCACGGGCACGCCTAAAGGCGCGATGCTCACTCACGCCAACATCTCCATCAACATTGCCCAAGTGAAGGCCTGGCAGAACCGGCCACCCAAGCAGACGGACCGCGTTCTCGGCGTCCTGCCGCTGTTCCATGTCTTCGCCATGACCACGGTGATGAATTACGGCATCGGCAGCGGCATGGAGATGATCCTGCTGCCGAAGTTCGAGCTGATCGAGACCTTGAAGCTGATCGGCAAATTGCGCCCAACAATGATGCCCGGCGTGCCGACTTTGTTTAACGCCATGCTGCGCCATCCCACGATCAAGACGTTCGACCTTTCCTCGCTCGATTACTGCTTCTCGGGCGGGGCGGCGTTACCCATCGAAGTGAGGCACGGTTTCGAGGCGCTGGCGGACTGTAATGTGGTCGAAGGCTATGGCCTCAGCGAGACCGCGCCGGTCGCCACCTGCAATCCTCTCGATTCGCCACGGGAGGGGTCGATCGGGCTACCGCTTCCTGCCACCGAGATTACCATTCGCTCGCTCGAAGACCCGGCCAAAGAAATGGTGCGCGGCGAACCCGGCGAGATCTGCATCGCCGGCCCCCAAGTCATGACCGGCTACTGGAAAAATCCCGCCGAGACGGAGTCGACATTCGTGGGGCGGTTCTTCCGCACCGGCGATGTCGGCTACATGGATGAGGAAGGCTATGTCTTCATCGTCGACCGGATCAAAGACATGATCATCGCCTCGGGCTTCAATATTTATCCACGGCGGATCGAAGATGCGCTCTACGAGCACGACGCGGTGGCCGAGGTCTGCGTGGTAGGAATTCCCGACGCCTATCGCGGCGAAGCGCCCAAGGCCTATGTGAGGCTCAAGGAGGGCGCAAGCGCAACCGCCGCCGATCTCATCGCCTTCCTGCGGCCCAAGCTTTCCAAGCTCGAACTACCGGCGGCGATTGAGTTCCGCGACGAGTTACCAAAGACGATGATCGGCAAGCTCTCCAAAAAAGAGCTACGCACCCAAGCGACGACTTAAGGTCGACAGTGCCTTAGCGCAGCCAGGGAAACAGCCCCTGGCTCTGCCGCTGACGGCGGAGAAGCCGCCTTTGCCGCCGGCTCAACGGAGCCTGGTCAACGATGGCCACTTCGGCATTCTCCGTCTCAGACGTCTCGACGGAGCCGGTTTGAGCACCGGCTGGTACAGGAGCCCTGTGCGCCGTCGCAGTGACAGGAGCCTGACGTGATGCCGGTGCCGGTGCTGCGGTCGCCCGCAAGTTTTGCGGCTTAGGCGTCGGTGCTGGTGCGACCGGCTGGGCCACGATAAGGCTCGACATCTCAAACATGCTCGGAACATTCTCGCCGGAGAACTCGTTGGAATCGACCTTCGTCGCGGTATTCAGAAAGCGAAACCCCGGGCGCGTGCCATCCTGGACGGCCGGCGTCAGCATCTCAGCCTCGGACAGAGTGTTTGGCTCCGGCTCCGCGCTCGCCTTAGCGACGACCGGCTTAACGACGGCCTCAGGCTTGGCTGAGGCTTCGATCTGCGGCTCAACCTCAGGCTTCTTCGGCATCGTGGTCCGCAACCAAGTCCGCTCGCCGCATAGCAGCCAGGCCTTACAGCCTTTGAGATGGATCTGGTTACGCGACACGAGCGTCAGAGTAGCGGAATAGGTGTTCCCGTCCTCGGGATTGTAGATGCTGCCCTTCCACTGATTGGCACTCACCGGCTGCATACCGCTGACGATCGGCATACCGAGAATTGGCCGGGCCCGCATCGAGGGATTCTCGTTGCGAACATCGTGGAGAGGCTTCCCCTTGGAATCGAGAGGATGCTGCAGCCAAACGATCTTGACGCAGAGCAGCTTCTTGCTCCGGCCACAGCGGTAGACCTGCATCTTGCCTGGGCGCTCGCCCTGCTTAGCTTTACGCCAAATGCCGGTGGAATCAGCCGAAGCCGCTTGGGCAAGGCCGGTGGGAATAAGGATGGCGGCAACCAGGAGTCCTAGAGCCGCAGTCAGCGTGCGATGCTTCATAAGCACCTCCGTCTTGGGTCGGGCCGTCGGCGAAAACGCCGCCTCGGCAAT
>DAOVDX010000190.1 GCA_030669345.1 Methyloceanibacter sp.
GACTGGCTGATGATGCGCATCCCGCTCGTCTCCAATGTCTACGATTTGTCGAAGCGCTTCGTGGCCATCGTCGATCGCGGCGGCGAAGACAATTTCAAGAGCATGCGCCCGGTGTGGTGTTTCTTCGGCGGTGAGGGAGGCGCCGCGGTGCTGGCGCTGATGCCCTCGAACGAGCCAGTGGTGGTCGGCGACCACAAATACCTCGCCATACTCGTGCCGTCGGCGCCCGTGCCGTTTGGCGGCGCATTGATCTATGTGCCCTCGAAATGGATCAGGCCGGCGGAAGGCGGCGTAGAACGGCTCATGAATGTCTACGTATCCATGGGCGTGATGCCGCCGGAAGGATTGCCGGCCCAAGATGCCAAGTCAGTGAATACCGATGAGACCCCTGCGGCGCCTAAGAAGGCGGATGTTCCGCGAAAGCCAAAGGGGCAGAAACGGCGCCCGCCGCCTATCGGCGAAGACGCATCTTAGGCTCGAACGGTCCGCCTAATTCGCGAAGCGGAAGTGGAGTACGTCGCCGTCTTTGACGAGATAGTCCTTTCCTTCCAGGCGCAGCTTGCCGGCGTCGCGCGCGCCGGACTCGCCACCGAGATCCACATATTCGTCAAAGGCGATGGTCTCGGCGCGGATAAAGCCCTTCTCGAAATCTGTATGGACGACGCCCGCGGCTTGGGGCGCAAGCGTGCCTTGTGAGATCGTCCAGGCGCGGGCTTCTTTCGGCCCGACGGTGAAATAGGTGATCAAATCCAATAGCTTATAGCCCTCGTAGATCAGACGATTCAGTCCTGGCTCAGGCAGGCCAAGTTCGGCGAGATAAGCCTTCCGTTCATCCGCACCAAGCTCGGCGAGCTCAGACTCGATCTGGGCTGAGATGATGACGCAGCCCGCGCCTTCCGTTTTGGCGCGCTCCTCGACTTTCGCCGAGAAGGCATTGCCGGTACCGGCCGAGTCTTCGTCGACATTGCACACATAGAGTATGGGCTTTGAGGTGAGCAGGCCGAGGGTCTTGAACACGGCGCGCTCATCCTCGGCGATCTCAAGCCCACGCGCGGGCTTGCCCTCGCGGAGCAATGGCAAGAGGCGCTCCAGCAGAGCGAGGGTCTGCTTGGCTTCCTTGTCCTGGCCGCGAATTTTCTTTTCCAGAATCGGCACCCGGCGCTCAAGGCTATCGAGGTCGGCGAGCATCAGTTCGGTCTCGATGGTATCGGCATCGGCGATGGGGTCGATCTTGCCTTCCACATGGACCACGTCGGGGTCTTCGAAGCATCGCAGCACATAGGCGATTGCATCGACCTCGCGAATATGGGCAAGGAATTTATTGCCGAGGCCTTCGCCCTTGGAAGCGCCGCGCACCAGCCCGGCGATATCAACGAAAGTAAGCCGGGTCGGGATCGTTTGCGCCGACTTGGCGATGGAGGCGAGCTTGTGAAGGCGCGGGTCGGGCACCGGCACATCGCCGACATTGGGCTCGATGGTGCAGAACGGATAGTTGGCCGCCTGCGCCGCGGCACTTTCCGTCAGCGCATTGAACAGGGTGGACTTGCCGACATTCGGCAGCCCAACGATGCCGCATTTGAATCCCATGTTTCTTGTTCTTCCTTATTTGTCGAGCCAGCGGCGGAGCATGCCGGCCAGCGGGCCCGTGCGTTCTGGCTTCTCGTCTGTCGTCGCTTCCGCCTGTTCCGTCTTTGGTGTCTTGTCGCGGGCCCTCTTGGCACGTTTTGGCTTGGCAGTTTTTGCTTTGGGCGGCTCATCCCCAGCTCTGCTGTGATGGGCGACCAGAGACTGAAACTTGTCGTTAGCTCCGTCGGCGAGATCCGGCGCGGCCTCGGCGATGGCGCCAAGCAGCGGTTCGAGCCAATCGTAATCGGCCTTGGAGAAATCATGCATCACATAGCCGACGACCCGCTCGCGGTGGCCGGGATGGCCGATACCGATGCGCACGCGGGTGTAGTCGTTGCTGAGATGGGCGGTGAGGGACTTCAGACCATTATGGCCGGCGTGGCTGCCGCCCATTTTCACCCGCACCTTGCCAGGCGCCAGGTCGAGTTCGTCGTGGAAGACGATCACGTCGCTCTCATCGAGCTTGTAGAAGCGCATGGCTTCGCCCGCGGCGCGGCCTGATTCGTTCATGAAAGTCTGCGGCTTTAGGATCAGCACCTTCTCGCCTCCGAGCCGGCCTTCGGCCAGGAGCCCTGAAAAGCGATTGCGCCATGCGGAGAAGCCATAGGACGCGGCAATGGCATCGACTGCCATGAAGCCGACATTGTGGCGGTTGAACGCGTATTCCGCCCCCGGATTGCCGAGTCCGACGAAGAGCTTCATCGCGTTATCCCGATCGGGGGCCTAAAGAAGCGCAGGCCGTTGGGCACAGAAGAAGCCAGACTACTTCTTCTCTTCCTTGCCCGCGTCCTTGTCGTCGCCTTCGCCCTCGGCCGTTGCACCCTCTTCGCCCTCGGCAGCAGCTTCCTCGCCCTCGGTCTCGGTGGGCACAACTTCTTCTTCAGCCGCACGGCCGACAATGGTCGCCACGGTAAAGTCGCGGTCGGTGATGGTCGGGGTCACGCCTTCGGGCATAGAGAGCGATGAGATATGGATCGAGTCGCTGATCTCTTGGCCGGTCAGGTCGACTTCGAAGAATTCGGGAATCGTGTCGGCCGGGCAGCGCACGGGAATGTCATGCCGCACGATGTTGAGCACGCCGCCGCGCTTCAAGCCCGGGGACTCGGCCTCGTTGAGGAAATGCAC
>DAOVDX010000172.1 GCA_030669345.1 Methyloceanibacter sp.
CGTAATGCGCTCGACTGCGCGCTATGGGATTTGGCGGCAAAGCAGTCGGGCAGACGCGCGGCGGCGCTCGCTGGCCTCGCACGCCTGCACAAAGTGCCGACGGCCTTCACCATTTCGCTCGGCAGTCCTGAAACCATGGCCGCGCAAGCCAAGGCGGCAAGCGCGCATCCTCTGCTCAAACTGAAGCTTGGCGGCGCGGGCGATGTCGAACGCCTGGAGGCTGTCCGTGCAGCAGTGCCACACACACGCCTCATCGCCGATGCCAATGAGGCCTGGCAACCCCATGAAACAGAGTCGCTTCTTGCCGCTGCCCTAAATGCAGCTGTCGAGCTGGTGGAGCAGCCTTTGCCTGCCGGCGAGGATGCACTTCTCGCCGAGATCACCCGACCACTGACCGTCTGCGCTGATGAGTCCGTGCATGACAGCGCCTCGCTTGAAGCCCTTGCTCAACGCTACGACGCGGTGAACATCAAGCTCGACAAAACCGGCGGCCTGACCGAAGCGCTCCGCACTGCCGAGCGCGCCCGGGCGCTCGGTCTCAAAGTCATGGTGGGGAGCATGGTCGCGACCTCACTCGCCATGGCCCCTGCTCTTCTCGTGGCGCAAGACGCCGACTGGGTGGATCTCGACGGGCCCCTCCTGTTGGAGACGGACCGCGAGCAGGGGCTCGCTTACGAGGCCGGTTCGGTGTTTCCGCCGTCGCCGGAACTGTGGGGCTGATCGCCGACGACGAGCCCGCCTTGCCAGCGCCGATGTAGCAAGATGGCCGCGCCCGTGCCAATCAGCGCAAGAACGGCCATGACGCCATAAGCCTGACCGCCATACATCCGGTAGAGCGGTCCGCAAGCCAACGTCAGCGAACCCATGACGAGACCGGCGACCACGGCGGCATAGAGGCCTTGCGCGGTGGCGCCACGGTCTTCAGGCACCGCATGAGTTAGGAAATGGATGGCAGCCAAGTGAGCCGCGCCAAACGTCATGGCGTGGAATATTTGCAGCAGCCCCGTGGCCCACAGCGCCGGGTCGAAAGCCATCAAGCCCCAGCGCAACACCGCCGCCCCGCCAGCAAGCCCGAGCAGCCGCGCGGTCCCGCTCATCGCCAGAACCCGGCCTGACATGGCGAACAACACCACTTCGGCGATCACGCCAACCGACCACAGAGCGCCAATCGTGGCGCCGGAGAAACCTTGGGCCCGCCAATGCAGCGTGCCGAAGGCATACATGAGCGCGTGGCTCGCCTGAATCAGGCTCGCCGCCAGCAGGAACAGAAGGAACAGCGGCGTGCGAGCCAGCGCGAAGGCGTCTCTGAGCTTAAGGCGCCGCGACACCGGGGGCACGCCCGCCCGCCCAGCAAGCTGCCGCGGCATGAGATGGGTCGCCAACACCAGCAGCGCCGTGGCGCCAAGCAGCAGCGGCAACACCGCATGCGGGCCGATGAACTGAATGACGGCGCCCGAGCCGAGGCTCGCCACAATGAACGTGATGGAGCCCCAGAGCCTGACCCTGCCGTAGTCAAGACCCGTGCGGATACCGCTCGCCGCCACGGTCTCGATCAGCGGCATGATCGAAGTCCAGCCGGCCGCCAACACAATGATGGCCAGCAGCATCTGCCAGAAGCCATCCGAAAACCATAGATTGACGAAGGCGAGCAAAGACCCCCAGGCCAGCACGATGAGAATGGTGCGGCGGTCGCCGATGCGGTCGGCGATGAAGCTGATGATGGGCGTGAACAGAATGCGCGTATAGAGCGTCGCCGCCAGCAACACGGCGATCTGGTCGGCATCGAGCTCGCGCCATTTCAGCCAGACCGGCAGGTAAGGCAGATAGCAGCCGATCACCAAAAACAGAGCCGCATAGAGGAAGCCGAGCCTGAGGGCGAAGGACGGCGACGCAGCATTCACTAAGGCTTGGATTGCCATGTCGGTTAACGCTTCCCTTGGCCTTCTGGCGCTACGCTCTCGCCCATACTCCGAATCACAATAGCTTTGCCACCACCATGCCGGAACGAGCCACAGACGGCGCTGATCCATTGCAGTCAAGCTCCGCGCCGCCCAAGGACGGGCTGGCAATGGAATATGCTGCGCTCGAAGCAGCGTTGCGCACCACGCCGCTTGGCCGCTGGTTCCTCGACAAACACGCACGCCAGAACCGAACGCCAGAGACGCAATTCCTGCTCGACGCTATCGCCAAACTGGAAGCGTCGGTGCTCAAGCCAAAGCCTGAGACGAGTTCGGCCACGATGGAGACTACTGTGCGCGCCGAGCTTGCGGAGATGCGCGAGGCCATCGCCCACACGCGGGCAGAGATTGCCCAGATCCGTCCACCCCATCAGTTCGACAAGACGCTCGCCACTGGCGCGGACGAGCTCGATCAGCTCATGGAGGCGACCGGGACGGCGAATTCAGAAATTCTGTCCGCCGCGGAAGCAATCCAAGAAGTCTCCTGGGCCCTGCGGGAGAGTGGCATCCCGGTCGAGCACTGCGACCAGCTCGATCAAAGCGCCACCGACATCTACACCGCCTGCTCGTTCCAAGAGATCACCGCACAGCGCACCAGCAAAGTGGTGCGTGCGCTTCAACTCCTTGAACAGCGCATCAACGCCATGATCGAGGGAGCCGGTAGCGACGCGCGGGCGGAGCGCCCGAAAGAGGACAACACGCCCCCGAATAGGCCCCAGGCGGACCTAGAAGGGATGACCCAGGAGGATGTGGATCAGATGCTGATGCCGGTACAGGCCTCCAGTCTTGGACAAGGCGCGGTGTTCGAACGTCCAGAGCCCCTGACGCTTGCCAAGCTCCACGCGATCAAGCGGGCCGTATTATTCGGCTAGCTTTTTTAGCGCTTATATCAGCGTGTTAGCTGACAATAGGCGCGAATATGACATTCCACCTCTTGAAAAGAGGCGATCCCCCAACCATCTCTGGGTGGACGCATCGTCCCCCATCGCGTCCCCCAAATTGACGCATAAGAATTGAAGCGGCCCGGTTCCCCCCAACCGGGCCGTTTTCTTTTTGCGGCATCCGCTTGCCACGCCAACGGCGAAACCGTGTCCGTTTTTTGGGCAGGCCTAAATTATGGGCTTCGAGGACGTTCCCAATGAACTCCTGCGCCGAGTTCTCCCAGCTATAGCGAAGCGCATGGGCCCTTGCCGCCTTCCGGTCGAGATCAAGGGCTTGGATCGCCATGGCCTGAAGGTCGCTCCCGAGCGCGCCGCAGGCCGGGTCGGTCAGCACGTCCTTCGGACCGACCGAAATTCGAGCCGCAATATTCGCGCATGGCCTCGTCGTGATTGCCCGGGATGAATATGAGCTCGCTGCCTTTGCGCACTTTGCGCAGGAGTTTTTGCAGAACATCATTGTGGGCTTGGGGCCAATAGATGCCGCGCCGGATGCGCCAGAAGTCGACAATGTCGCCAACCAAATAGATTTTGGGCGCCTCATGGCAGCGCAGGAAATCTAGAAAAGCTTCGGCCTGACACGCTTTGGTTCCGAGATGGATGTCGGAAATAAACAGCGCCCGATAACGCTTTGTCTCAGCGTCATTGCGCCCGGTATC
>DAOVDX010000201.1 GCA_030669345.1 Methyloceanibacter sp.
TTCCGGTGTTTGCTCGGGCTATTGGGTCGCCGCCCGCGGCTAATGCGGACTTTGTCACGCATCGTTCAAGCAGCTGGAGTTGCCATGTGGTCTCGCCGACTTGTTCTCACCTGCGCTCTGTTTCTGTTGACGGCTCAGGCATTGCCCACCCAAGCGCTGGCCGACGCCGCGAAGACGGTCGCGCGCATGGCGCCGTCTGGCTTGGTGTTGGTGATGGACGAAGACGGCAACGAGCTGGTGGCCCAGAACGCCGACAAGCCCTTCGTCCCGGCCTCGGTCAACAAGGTCGTGACGGCCTGGCTGGCGATGGAAGTGCTCGGCGGCGATTACCGTTTTAAGACGCGCTTCTATCTGGACGACAAGCGCGTGCTCTACGTGCGCGGGGGCGGCGATCCTTTTTTGATTTCCGAGGAGCTGGCGCTGCTGGCGCCGGAGTTGGTCAAAGCGATTGGCAAGGAACCGCTCACCGGCATCGTGCTCGACGGTAGCTACTACCCCTCCGACCTCACCATTCCCGGCCTCGAGGACACCAACGAAGCCTATGACGCGCTGAACTCGGCGTTCGCGGTGAACTTCAACACGATCCACGCCGTGCGCAGAGGCAAAAAGGTTCGCTCCGCCGAGAAGCAGACTCCGATCACCCCGCTCGCGATCAGCCAGTTCCAGACGCGGGGGCGTCAGGGCCGCAGCCGTATCAGCCTGACCAAGGACCCCGAAGTGAGCCTGCAATATGCCGGCGAGCTGCTCGCCGCGTTTATCAAGAAGGCGGGCGGCACCGTGAAGGGCGAGATCACCACAGGAACCGTGCCTGAGGGCCTGCCGCCGCTTTACGTGCACAACCAGTCGCGCGCGCTGTCCGAAGTGCTGACCCAGATGCTGCTGGGCTCGAACAACTACATCGCCAATCAAGTCTTCCTAGAGATCGGCGCGCAGACTCTCGGCGGGCCTGTTAGCTTAGAGAAGTCGCTGCAAGTGGCGAACGAGCTACTGGCGGAGCACGACCTCGCCGACGCCATTCAACTGCAAGAAGGCTCGGGTATCAGCCGAGACACGCGCTTCACGGCGCGCGGCCTGGCGACGGTGCTCCATCTCTTCGAGCCCAATTCCGGTCTGCTCAAAGGCGGGCGCGGCGCCAAATACAAGACCGGCACCATGAGCGGCATCCGCACGCTGGCGGGCTATGCCGATACCAAAAAACATGGGCGGGTGCGCTTCGTGATCGCGCTGAAGGGCAATACCGGCAGGATGCGCTACCATTTGCTCAGCGCCATCAAGAAGGGGCTTTAGGCCCGCGCTGACGAATGTCTGCAAACTCTCTGCTGAATCATTGACTCAGTGGGCCGTCTCCGTCCGACTGAACAACGACAATGTCGAAGCCAGCCTTTGGGGGAGGATGATGTGGAGTCATCAGGGGGACTGCCTGCCATAGCCACGATTGATATGAAGGCGCCGTTCAGATGGCTTGCCGGTGGCTGGAGTGATCTGTGCAAGGCGCCCATACCTTGCCTTGCCTACGGGCTCATCGTGGCGCTGTTGAGCTTCGGGCTTTGTTACCTGCTCGTTGTTTCAGACGCCGAGTTCTGGGTCTTGGTCCTGACCCTTGGTTTTGTCTTCGTCGCGCCCATGCTCGCTATGGGACTTTACGAGGCCGGGCGCGTGATCGAGCAGGGAGGGAAGCCAACGCTCGGACAAATGCTCTTTGTTCGCTCAGCGCTTCGGCAGGACATTGCCTATCTCGGTCTCTTCTTGGTGCTGGTCTATCTCTTCTGGGGTCGCATCGCACAGATCGTCTATGGCTTATCGACCTATCATCTGCACCGGACGGTCCAGGATTTCGTCGACTTCGCCATCGGGACGCCGGACGGACACAGCATGCTGATGGTTGGCACGGTGGTCGGCGGCGCGCTCGCCTTTTTCACCTATTGCCCGGTGGTCATATCCGCGCCGATGATTCTCGATAAGAGGACAAATGTTTTCGTCGCGGTTGCTACGAGCGTCCGGGCGGTGGTGGAGAATTTCTGGCCCATGGTCCTGTGGGCGGTGATCCTGGCGGTCCTCACTCTGTCCACCGCGGCGACGGGTTTTCTTGCCCTCGTTGTTGTCTTCCCGTGGCTCGGCCTCGCGAGTTGGCGAGCGTATCGGGAGCTGGTTCCTGACCCTCTGGCGACCTAAGCGCTCAAGTAGCGAAGCGGTAGCGCGAACCAAAAAGCGCTCAAATAGCAAATATTCAAACTGGATTTATTGACGGAAATCAGTGCGCGGATCCGCCGTCTCCGTCCGACTGAACAATGGCACCGTCGACGTTAGCC
>DAOVDX010000164.1 GCA_030669345.1 Methyloceanibacter sp.
CCCAAATGGGATACGCCCATGCGTCATGGGGCGGACCTCGTGCGCAAACTGCTGGATGCGGGCTGGCCGGAAGGGACGGTCCTGAACGTCAACTTTCCCGATTGCGAACCAGAGCAGGTCAAAGGCACGGCGGCGACCGTCCAGGGCTTGCGCGATGCGGACCTGCTCGACATCGACGACCGGATCGATACGCGCGGCAAGGCTTATTACTGGATCGGCATCGCCAAACGGAACCCCAACCCACCGAAGGGGAGCGATCTCTGGGCGGTGCGCAACAACCTCATCTCGGTCACGCCGATCTGCCTGGATTATACGGACCGGGGCAGTCTGGAAGACCTTACGGCGGTGCTTGACGGCAAGGCCGACGAGAAGCCTGGCGACGCCAGCAAACAGTCTTAAGGACAGCGCCCTAGAATCGGCTGATACTCCCCGAAAAGCCGCCTCACGGGGAGGTGGAAGGCCATGGCGAGCGCGAAAGACCAGATCGAGCTAATTATGCAGCTAAGGCGCCGCGGCATTCGCGACGCCAAGGTCCTGTGCGCCATCGAAGGTGTGCCTCGCGAATTATTCGTCGATGAGGCCTTCACCGACCACGCTTATCAGGACATCGCGCTGCCCATTGAGTGCGGCCAGACCATTTCGCAGCCATACGTGGTCGCCTTCATGACCGAAAAGCTCGAACTGGACGATCGCCACAAGGTGTTGGAGATCGGCACGGGCTCGGCCTACCAGGCTGCGGTGCTGTCCCATCTGTGCCGCCGGGTCTATTCCGTGGAACGCTGGCGGGAACTGCAAAAGCTAGCCGATCATCGCCTGGCCGAGCTCGGCATCACCAATGTCACCACAATTATCGGCGATGGCTGGCTTGGCTGGCCGCCGCAAGCACCGTTTGACCGCATCATCGTCACCGCGGCGGCGCTCGACGCACCGGCGGCGCTGCTGGACCAGCTGAAAGAGGGCGGCCGCATGATCATCCCGCTCGGCGAGACCCGGGATGAGCAGCAGCTGGTGCAGATCGATAAGACGGAGGAGGGGCTGGTGGAGACGCCGCTTCTGCCCGTGCGGTTCGTGCCCCTGGTCCATGGCCGGGTCAAACGAGACTGATCCTGGGGATATCAGCCTTCCTTCGCCGATTTAACCATAACGATGCCTCACGAAGAGGCTTAATGCGTTGTTTACCGCCCGCGCGCTTTACTTAGTTCAAAGAGTTTTGCGTAGGGGTGTAAAGGGATGCGTGTAGCGTTCGGGTCGAAATATGGCCGCGGCGCGGGCGGTGTGATGCTCGCCGCCGGTCTAGCGTTTGCTGTTGCGGGTTGCAGCTCCAATGTGTCGCGGTTCGACATGCCGTCTCTCAATCTCACCGAGCGCGGCGCCAAGACCAACGCGGATCTGACGACAACGGCATCGCTGCCAGTCCCCTCGGAGTCGATCTATAGTCCCGAGCGCTATCACAATTACGGTGCGTCCCCGCGTTCGAGCCGGCCACCGGCAAAGACGCCGCAGACAGCCTATGCGCCGCCGCGCACGCCACCTCCGATTACTCAGACCAGGGTCTCGGGCCCGCGCATCAAGGTTCAGAGCGGCGACACGTTAGAGAGCCTGTCCAATCGCTATGGCGTGCCGATCAACACCATTCAGAGTGCCAATAATTTGCCCGACGGGCGGCTTCATGTGGGCCAAATGCTCGTCATGCCTGGCGCGCGCTCACCAGCGGCAGCTCAGCCGCGCGTCGCGTCGAATTCCGTGACGGCTGGGCCGGGCGAAACCGTCTACACCGTGCGCCAAGGCGACACGCCCGCCACGATTGCCCACAAGCTTGGCGCCAATCAGCAGTCTATCTTGGTGCGCAACGACATTCGTGCCGATGCGCTCCAGGTCGGGCAGAAGCTCATCATTCCGACGGCGTCATCGCAGACCGCGGCCAAGACGAACGGCGCACGTAAGGTGAAGACCACGACGATTATGGCGCCTGGCGCCAAGCCGGCCGCGAAGAAGACACCCATCGCGGCGTCGCAAGAGGTGACGGGTGGCGGTGCGCCGAAGAAAATCGCCAGCGGCGGTCAGCTTCCGTCCCCGGATGCCTTGAGCGGTGCGAGTTTCCGCTGGCCGGTGAAGGGACGCATCGTTTCCGGTTTCGGCACCAAGCCTGACGGCGGTCACAATGACGGCGTGAATATCTCGGTGCCGCAAGGAACCTCGGTGAAAGCCGCGGAGAATGGCGTCGTCGCTTACGCCGGTAGTGAGCTGAAGGGCTACGACAATCTCGTGCTCGTGCGTCACGCCAATAACTGGGTGTCCGCTTACGCGAATAATGAGGAAATCCTGGTGAAGCGCGGCGACAAGGTGAAGCGCGGCCAGGTCATCGCTAAGGCCGGCATGACCGGTTCGGTGAGCAAGCCCCAGGTGCATTTCGAACTGCGTAAGGGCTCGCGTCCCGTCGATCCGACGAAATACTTGAGCAGCATGGCGGCGAGCGCTAACTAGAGCGTCGTTCTTAGAGCTTCGCTCCCGAGCGTCCCGCAAGATCCTGACTGAATTGCCAGGCTACGCGGCCCGATCGGCCGCCGCGTCCGCGCGCCCATTCGAGCGTTTCCCCTTGAGCCGGGTCAGCTTCATGCGATTGACGTCATTTATGGGCGCAAACGCTCGAGTTTCGGCCTGAAACACCAAGGGGTCGGCGTCCACGAAGTCCGGCTTCTGAGGCCAGATGGGCCCAATCCCCTCGAGTGCCAAAGCTATCCGCTCGGTCAGTCCGGAGAACGGTTCTTGAAACTTCATGCCGGGCCCGTTGCAAAGGCGTCCTAGCTCAGTATAGTCCGGCCAATAGCGCGATAAGAGCCTGTTCGCCGACATGAGAAGGGCCCAAATTCGCCAAAGGCGGCCATCCTTAAGCCAAGCAGGGGACACGGGCAATGAACGATTACGTATACGCTCAAGCCAGTTCAGGCGGCTTCGAGATGCTGAACAGCCTGCTTGTTCCGACCATCCTCATCATCGGAATCATGTATTTTCTGATGATTCGTCCGCAGCAGAAGCGGATGAAGGAACATCGCGAGCTGATTGCTGGTATTCGCCGTGGCGACACGGTGGTGACGTCGGGCGGTATCATCGGCAAGGTTGCCAAGGTTGACGAGAACGAGGTTCAGGTCGAAGTCGCCGAAGGCGTCAAGATCAAGATCGTGCGCTCGACGGTTTCCGAGGTGCGCGGCAAAGGGGAGGGCGGAGCGGCCCAACCGAAGAAGAAGAGCTAACGACTGACGTCTTGAGTAACAGGGGCGTGCGCGCCTACCTATTGGCCTGATCTGGAGTTTCAAACCCGTCAATGCTGCATTTCCAAAGGTGGAAGGTGATCTTGGTGCTCGGCATCGTGCTTGCCGGAATCATCTTCTCCATCCCCAACCTCATCCCAGCCTCGACGCTGAAAGAGCTTCCCTCTTGGCTCCCCCATAAGCAGGTCAATCTTGGTCTCGACCTCCAGGGCGGCGCGCATTTGCTCTATCAAATCGACGAGAAGGAGCTGGTCTCCGACTGGCTCGGTAATATTCGCGGCGATGTGCGCGAGACGCTCCGCAGCAGTCGCATTGGCTACACCGACCTCGCCCAGAATGTCGCCGGGCGCAGCGTGTCGGTGCGAATTCGTAAAGCCGCAGACTTAGATAAGGCTCTTACCGAGCTGAAGAAGCTTTCCGCGCCCATTGGCAACGACGTGTTCGGCGGTTTTGTCGGCAACAATCTCGATGTCGGGCTCAATGACAATGGCGGCGTGACCCTGACGGCCACCGAGCCAGGCGTGAACGATCGCATCAGTTCCGCCATCCAGACTTCGATTGAGACCATCAGGCGCCGTGTCGATGCTTTTGGCACCACGGAGC
>DAOVDX010000150.1 GCA_030669345.1 Methyloceanibacter sp.
CCCGCCACGCTTCAGACGCTGCCCGAGGCCATTGGCCCGTTGCCCTTGCGCCAGGCGGTCTCACTGGGCGATGCAAAAGCGCAATATATCATCGCCATCCGTTACGCTGACGGCAAAATTATCAAGCGCGACCTGAAAGAGGCCGCACGCTGGCTCGGATGGGCGGCGAAGGCCGGGCTGGCCCCGGCCCAGCATCGCTTCGCCATCATGTATGAACGTGGTCTCGGCGTGGCCAAAGATCTCGACCAAGCCCGCACCTGGTATGAGGCAGCAGCCGAGCGGGGCAACACCAAGGCCATGCACAATCTCGCAATCAACGTGAGCGGCCGCGACGGCAGCAAGCCGGACTATGCCCTTGCCGCCAAATGGTATGCCGAGGCTGCCACTTATGGCGTCGCCGATAGCCAGTTCAATCTCGGCATTCTGGCCGAGCACGGCCTCGGCACGACCAAGAACCTGGCGGAGGCCTATAAGTGGTTCTCACTTGCTGCCGCCAGGGGCGACGCCGAAGCGGCCAAGCGGCGTGATGCCTTCAAGGCGCAGCTGCCTCCGGCCACGCTCGCGAAGGCCGACGCCGCGGTAAAGAGCTGGAAGGCCAAGAAGGCGTTGACGGAAGCCAATGAAGTAACCGGGCAGCCAGACTGGGCCGCGACAGGGCCAGCCACAGGAGACGCCTCGCTTGTGACCCGCGCCCAGACGCTTCTCAACAAGCTCGGCTACAAGGTGGGCAAGGCGGACGGGGTTATGGGCAGCCGCACACGGACGGCGATCAGGCTGTTCCAGAGCCGCTACGGCCTTGGCGAGACCGGCGAGGTTTCCGCCCAACTGGTCGCCAAGCTCGAAGGCCTGACCAGCTAGCGCCAAAGGCGGATTTGGCCGGGCAGAAGTCTGCCCATCAAGTTTGCCAGCTCTTTCCCTTCAAAAATTCATGACAATTCGGAAAGCATGGGCCTAATGCATTGACAGGCTGGCGCGCGGCGAACAATTTGCCAGAACGCCCGCCAGTCAATGTTCGCCCAATGATTCAGATCTATCTGCCCATTGCCGAAATCTCAGTAAACCTCCTGGTTATGCTGGGTCTCGGCGCGACGGTCGGCTTTCTCTCAGGCATGTTTGGGGTCGGTGGCGGCTTCCTGCTCACCCCGCTTCTGATGCTCTCGGGCATTCCCCCCGCGATTGCCGTGGCCACGGGCGCCAACCAGATCGTCGGCACCTCGGTCTCGGGCACAATGGCCCAATGGCGCCGGGGCAATGTCGACCTGCGCATGGGCTTCGTGCTGATCGTGGGTGGCGTGGTCGGCGCCATCGCCGGCATAATCCTCCTCAAGATCCTGCGCGAGCTTGGCCAAGCGGGCCTGATGATCTCCCTGACCTATGTGGCCTTTCTCGGGACCATCGGCGCCTTGATGCTGTGGGAGAGCGTCAACGCCATCAGGCGGGCGCGGGCCGGAAAGCCCCTATCGGCGCGCCGGTCGGGGCAGCATAACTGGATCCACGGCCTGCCGTTTAAGATGCGCTTTCCACGCTCGCGGCTCTATATCAGCGCCATCCCGCCTTTGGTCATCGGTGCCGTCGTCGGATTGCTCGCCTCGTTCCTCGGTGTCGGGGGCGGCTTCATCATGGTGCCGGCGCTGATCTATCTGCTGCGCATGCCCACCAATGTCGTCATCGGCACTTCGATCTTTCAGATCATCTTCATCACTGCCATCGTTACCCTGTTGCACGCGACGTTCAATTACACGCTCGACATCCTGCTCGCCTTCCTTCTGATCATTGGTGGAGTCATCGGCGGTCAGTTCGGCGTTCGCGCGGGCCAGAAGCTGCGCGGCGAGCAACTGCGCGCGCTGTTGGCGCTGATGGTTCTCTTGGTCGCCTTGCGCATCTTGTTCGATCTCGTGCTGACGCCGTCCGACTTGTTCAGCATCGTTCCAGTGGCGGGGCTGTGATGATGATGAGGAGCACAATCATCGGCCTTGCCGCCGTCTTCCTCGCAGCGTCGATGACGCCCGCTCTGGCGCAGAAGACGGCGCCCACGGAAGAGCCGGCAAGCCAGGAGCAGGTGCAGTCGGACGTCTCCATGCGCGAGATCGCCATCCAATCGAACTTCACCGGCGTCGAAATCCTCATCTTCGGCAGCGTCGACTTCAGCGACTCACGGACCCCAGGCGAGGGAACCTACGACGTAATCGCGGTCGTGCGCGGACCGGACGAGCCAATCGTCGTCCGCAAAAAGAAGCGGGTCGCCGGTATTTGGGTGAATGGCCCAGGCAAGACATATGGCGACGTCCCAGGATTCTACGCCGTGCTCTCCACGCGCCCAGTCAGAGCCATCGCATCGGACGAGGCCTTACACGAGCTCGGCATCGGCCTCATCGACCTGGACTTTGGGCGGGGCACCGCGAGTAGCACGCCAGAGCAGGCCTATCGCTCGGCCATGATCCGGCTGAAGAAGGAGCAGCAGCTCTTCCAGGAGCACGATGACGGCGTGACCTTTATCGGCCGGAGCCTGTTCCGCGGCACCGTGGCCCTACCCGTCAACGTCCCCACGGGCCGCTATACCGTCGATGTCTATTTGTTCCGGGATGGGGAGGTGGCCAGCAATAGCCAGGGATCACTCATGGTGACCAAGGCCGGTATCGAGGAAATCCTCTACGACTTGGCCTTCAAATATCCGTTCGTCTACGGCCTGCTCGGCGTCTTCATCGCCGTGATGTGCGGGCTCGCCGGGTGGTTCGCCTTCCGCCGCAACTAGTATCTAGTCAGGCAGGAGCAGACTGCCGAGCACAGGATAAACGTCGTGCCGCCCCATCATCCAGGCCTCAAGCTGCTGGCGCTGGAAGAGCGGATGAAAGGCCTCGTCCAGCACGTTTAAGCCACCGGCATAGGCACCGAAGGCTGGCATCACCAAACGATGGCCATCGGTGATGAAGCAGCGCCGCCTGACCACCGTGCCACGTCGCGATATGCGGGCCACCGGGTGCAGATGCCCCACGATCTCCTGCCCCGACTCAGCCTCGGACGGCTCGTGCCGCAGCGTCACGCCAGAAATGCTGAGCGTACCGCAAACAGTGCCGCCAATGCTCGTCGGCAAATGCGGATCGTGATTGCCACAAATCCAATACCAATCCCGCCCCGTCTGGAGCTCGAGCAGAAGGACGAGGTCGTCCTCGACCAGATTGTCGGCGCCGTCGCTGCGATGAAAGCTGTCGCCGAGCGCGACCACACACGCCGGATTGACCTTGGCGAGGATCTTACCCAGGCGCGAAAGCGTGGAACGGGTATCGTAAGGCGGCAGCAACATGCCGAGCGCGGCGTATGCAGCCCCTTTTTCCAGATGAAGATCGGCGACCAGAAGCGTGTCCTCAGCTTCCCAATAGAGAGCGCCCGCAGCCAGTGGCTTCAGCGCATGGCCTGACACCTCCACATGGGAGCGAAGTGTCGGCGCCGTTTCCGGCATGAGATCGGGCCTAGCGCGCAGCATGTTTCCCCAATGCTTCAGCGACAAGTTCCTCGGCAGTCTCACGCAACAATGTGTCGCCAACGTCACCAGGGACCTTTTCCCGGCCGATCTCAAGCATAACTGGCACGGCGAGCGGCGAAACGTGGCTCACCTCACTATGCCTGATTCGTCCGCCAATCCTTTTCAAGAATTGTCCGAGGCGCCCCACATCAATAAGGCCGGTTGCTGCGTCAGCAAACGCGGCCTTCAACAGAACATGGTCCGGCTCGTGCTGTCGCAAGACATCGTAGACGAGGTCGGAGGAGACCGTCATCTGCCGGCCGGTTTTCTCCCGGCCTGGATGACGGCGCTCGATCAACCCGGAGATGATGGCGCAAACGCGGAATGAGCGCTTCATCAGGTTTGACTCGGCGAGCCACGCGTCGAGATCGTCGCCCAGCATGTCCTCATCGAAGAGTTGCGCAAGGTCGAGCGGGCCGGAGCACACCATCTCGCTCATATCCTTTAGCCCCCAAATAGCCAGCGCATATTCGTTGGCGACGAAGCCAAGGGGCACCGCGCCGGCCCGCTCCAGCCGCCGGGTGAGGAACATGCCGAGGCTCTGATGGGCGAGCCTGCCTTCGAATGGGTAGCAGACCAGATAAAATCTTTGCCCCCGAGGAAACGTCTCGATCAGCATTTCGTCGACAGCCGGCACAGAAGAGAAATCGTCCTGCAGGCGCAGCCAGTCGGAGACTTGATCGGGCAGCTTGGACCACGCGTCCCGGTCGGCCAGCATGTGGCGGACCCGGTCGGCCAAATAGGTGGAGAGCGGAAACTTGCCGCCTTCGTAAGCGGGCACTTTGGGATCAGCGGAATGGGCGCGGGTGACGATGGCGTCCATCTCGCGCAAGCCCTCAAAGCGCAACACCTCGCCAGCGAACACGAAAGTGTCGCCAGAGCTGAGCTGCTCAATGAAATGCTCCTCCACCTGACCGAGGACACGGCCGCCCACTAGCGTGCCTTTTGCCCTCTGCGCACCACCCTTGAGCCGCGCCAAACGCACCCGCAGCATGGGCGCCTCGACGATGGTGCCGACATTCAGTCGATATTGCTGGGCGATGCGCGGGTTGGAAACGCGGCACGCGCCGTCGGTCATCCGCCGGAGCTTGGCATAGCGGTCATAGTTGGCGAGCGCATAGCCGCCGGTGGCGACGAAGTTCAGAACTTGGTCGAAGCCTTCGCGGGTGAGATCCCGATAGGGCGCGGCGCTGGCCA
>DAOVDX010000191.1 GCA_030669345.1 Methyloceanibacter sp.
AGGTGACGATGCCGCCCTTGACGTAGACCTTCCAGGAACACGATCCGGTGCAGTTCACGCCGTGGGTGGAGCGCACGATCTTGTCGTGCTGCCAGCGCTTGCGATAGCCGTCCTCCCACCGTCGATCCTCGCGGGTGACGACACCATAGCCGTCGGCGAATTCGTCAACGGTACGATCGAAGAAGGTCAGGCGGTCGAGGAAGTGGCTCATAGTTTCCCTCTCCGCTCGGCGAGCGCCGAGTCGGTAGCTATTTGACGGTCAGAGTCGGTGTCGATCGTGGCCATAACTGCCCAGATGCCACTAGCGAATGTAGGTACGCGAAGGAGGTCCCCACGCGTAGCCAGATACTGGCCAGGGACGCCCCACCGCACGTTGACCTAGGTCAACTTGTCGGTCTGGGCGACCCATTTGCCGCAGGAAAACGAGCTTCTAGCGGCGTGTTTAGTCTGCGTGGGCGGGACTTGGAGCGCCAAGCACGGCCCTAGGCCCAGCGTCCGGCTGCCTCGCGGTCGGTGAACCAGATGACTTCGCCCAATGGGCGGATATGGGCGGCGGGGAAATTCGTGTCTCCCGACAGAATCTTGTCGAGGACCTCACGTTTTCCCGCGCCGGCCACGAGGAAGGCGACAACGGAGCTTGAATCGAGCGCGGGGTAGGTGAGGGTGATGCGTTCCTCCTCACGGCCTTGGGGCACGGTTGCAACCCAGCGCTTGCGTTCGTTGAGCACCGGCTGTCCGGGCAGCAGCGAGGCCGTATGGCCGTCGTCGCCAAGCCCAAGCAAGGTCAGGTTCAGCAGCGGCCGGTCGATCTGGAGCGTGTCCGCGCCATAGAGACCCTTCAGCATGGCCTCGTAGCGCTCCGCTGATTCCTCAAGCGTCACGCCCACCGTCTCGACGGGATGCACATTGTCGGGCGGCACCGGCACGTGGTCTAAGAAGGCTTCGCGCGCCATGCGGTAATTGCTGGCCGGGTCGTCCGGCGGCACGAAGCGCTCATCGCCAAGCACCCACTCAACCCGGTCCCAGGGCAGGCGGCTTTTAATCGGCTCTTCGCCGAGCCGCTCGTAAAGCGGTTTTGGCGTGTTGCCCCCCGATAGGGCGATGATTGTGCGGCCCGTAGTGCTCGCCGCCAGATCGCAAAGATAATCAGCCCCGGCATGGGCCAGCGCCGTGGCATCCTCATAGATGCGCAATGTGCCGAACGCTGGCTTCATCAATCTGCCTCCCGGGGTGATGGTCCGATCCTCCAATAGTGGAGGAAATTAGGGGCGCTGCAAGGCCGGTCCTCGCCTTTAGCTCTTGACCGTGCCCGGTTTCCTGGCCTGGCCGACTCGGGCTACCTTTCCGGCTCGCCACGAGGGAGCGCCATGCCCCACGACATCATCATCGCGCCGTCGATTCTCTCCGCCGACTTCGCCAAGCTTGGCGAAGAAGTGCGCACCGTGGACAAGGCCGGCGGCGATTGGATCCATGTTGACGTCATGGATGGGCATTTTGTTCCCAACATCACCATTGGCCCTGACGTGGTGAAGGACCTCCGGCCGCACTCTAAAAAGCCATTTGACGTGCATTTGATGATCGCGCCTTGCGATCCTTATCTCGAAGCCTTCGCTGATGCCGGCGCGGACATGATTACCGTACATGCCGAGGAGGGGCCGCATCTCGACCGCTCGCTCCAGCTCATCAAGAATCTCGGCAAGAAAGCGGGCGTCGCTCTCACGCCATCAACGCCGGAAACGGCGCTGGAATATGTGATCGACAAGGTGGACCACGTGCTGGTGATGACGGTGAACCCTGGCTTCGGTGGCCAGACCTTCATCCACGAACAGCTCCGCAAGATCCGCGCGATCAAGGAGATGATCGGGAACCGGTCCATCCAGATCGAGGTGGACGGTGGCGTCAATGTCGACACCGCGCCGCTCGTGGTCGAGGCCGGCGCCAATGCGCTCGTGGCCGGATCGGCGGTGTTTAAAGACGGCGCCTATGCCGAGAACATCGCCACCATCAGAAAATCCGCTATGGCGGGCCGCGCCTAGCTATTTGGCTTTGTGTTTGCGGTAGCGCTCGATCAACGCATTGGTCGAGCTGTCATGGCTGAGCTTCGGCTCATCCTTGCTTTGCAGCTCAGGGATAATGCGCACGGCCAGAACCTTGCCAAGCTCCACACCCCATTGATCGAACGAGTCGATGTCCCAAACGGCACCTTGGGTAAACACGCTGTGCTCGTAGAGCGCCACCAGTGCGCCAAGCGTCCTGGGATCGAGCTTGTCGGCCAAGATCATGTTGGTCGGCCGGTTGCCTTCGGTGACACGAAAGGGCGTCTGTGCTGGCGGCGAACCCTCGGCGGTAAACTCGGCGGCCGTCTTGCCGAAGGCCAGTGCCTCGGCTTGGGCGAACAGATTGGCCATCAGCAGATCGTGGTGATCGGCAAGCGGACTTAAGGGCGACAAGAATCCGATGAAGTCGCAGGGGATGATCTTCGTGCCCTGATGGATCAGTTGATAGAACGAGTGCTGCCCGTCCGTGCCGGGCTCGCCCCAGATGATTGGGCCGGTCTGGTAGTTCACGTGCTTGGCCTCGAGATCCACATGCTTGCCGTTGCTCTCCATCTGCAATTGCTGGAGATAGGCGGGGAAGCGCGCCATGTGCTCCGAATAAGGCATGACGCCGAGCGTCTGCGCCCCGAAGAAATT
>DAOVDX010000148.1 GCA_030669345.1 Methyloceanibacter sp.
GGCCATCCCAACTCAGGGGTTTATTTGGTCCCGGCGTTCCAGGGGCTTGGCGCACCGTTTTGGGATGCCCATGCTAGGGCGGCCATTGTCGGCTTGAGCCGCGCGTCGACCAAGGCCGACATCGTGGCGGCGGGATTGGAAGCGGTGGCGTTCCAGACCCGCGATCTCCTAACCGCCATGGGGCAAGACATGACGCGAAGTGGGATTGTTTCGACCCATGCCTTGCGGGTCGATGGCGGCATGACGGCGAACGCCTGGGCGATGCAACGGCTCGCCGACATTCTGGGTCAGCCTGTTGAGGTCGCGGCGATTTCTGAGACGACGGCGCTTGGCGCGGCCTATCACGCTGGTCAAGCAGTCGGGTTCTATGGCGATATCGCGACGCTTGCCGCCGCCTGGACACCCTCCAAGCTGTTCGAGCCGAAGATGGGCGAGACCGAACGCGAGGCGCGTTACGATGGCTGGCTCGAAGCGGTAGCGAGGGTGCGTAGCCGCGAGGCGTGCGAAGGCTCCTCAGACGCCTGGCCTCAGCCCAGAGAACGGCCAAAAACTGGGGCCGTTAGTGTTAACCCGTTAGGAATCCTTTTCCAGGCAATCTGACCCTTCGGCGGTTGGATCGGGGGCTTGCCGGCCCCTGGTCTTCTTGTGTTTTGCGTTGGAGTTGCCGGTGTCTTTGCCCAGCCCTGTCTCGCGTGAGACTCTGTTCCACGAGACCATTGTTGAGAAGTTTCAGCGCGTCGTGCTCGGCACCGCCTGGTCGCCTAAGCCTCAGCGTATCGACAGGCTTTTGCCGCTTGCCCGGCTTTCCCTCGCGCGTCTCTTCAAATCGAATAAGACGCTGCCCGTTCTCGCCGAGACACCAGACGTTGGCGATCTCGTGGGCATCGCTGACGATCTCTCCGTGGCGACGCTAGCGGAGGCCTACGCGAAGGGCCTGTTCCCTCATTGCCATTTCGGACCGACAAAATGGCTCTCGCCGACGCAGCGCTGCGTGCTGTTTTTCGACGATTATCACATGTCGAAGCGGCTGAAACGCCTGATGCGCCAAGGCACTTACACCGTCACGTTCGACCGCGACTTCGAGGGTGTGATCGCTGCTTGCGCGGGCAAGCGAGATGGCCGCTGGCATCTAACGTGGATTACGCCACGCATCATATGTGCCTATGCGGATTTGTTTGATGCCGGCCTCGTGCACTCGTTCGAGGTCTGGAACCGCGACGGCAAGCTTGTTAGCGGCGGTTACGGCGTCGCCATTGGCCGTGTGTTTTTTACCGAGTCCCAGTTCTCGCTCGAGGCCAATACGTCGAAGCTTGGCTTCTCGGTGCTCAACTGGCATCTCGCCAAATGGGGCCACGGGCTGAACGATGGCAAGTGGGCGACGCCCACCATCACCGACATGGGTTTCCGCATGATCCCGCGCACCGAGTTTTTACGCGTTCTCGGTGAGGATGCGGGCGAGGGCGGCAAGCCGGGTCGTTGGACGGTCGAAGCGACTCCGGAAGAGGTGGCCAGTTGGCAGCCGAAGACCGGCAAGACGGCATCAGCCGTCGCGCAAGGAGGGTAGAGTTTTGTTGAGTGAAGTTTCGCGTCGTCCCGATATTGATCGCGCCATTTCCGATCCTCGCATCTCCCATGGGCCAAGTGCACCGGGCTCCTTCTATGTGCCTGCCGCACTCGCAGCTCTCGCCAGGCTGTATGCCGAATGGAGTTTAAAGCCGGGCGCGCTGCCCGATCCGGAAGAGGCGCATGGTCATCCCGAAGGCCGCGTCGGTCCCTGCACCGATATGAGGGTGCCGACAATGCTCGCCGCTTACGCCAAGGGTCTTTATCCTGGTGAGCGCACGTGGTGGGCGCCGTCTGAGCGCATGGTGTCGTTCCCGGAGAATGCTTACGTGTCGAAATCCGTGTGGCGGTTGTTGCAGATGCGGGCCTACACGGTGACCTTTGACGACGATTTCGCTGGCGTCGTCCGGGCGTGCGCCAAGATGCATCGCAAGGGCTCGGGCGCCACGGCGGACTCCGACGTGGCCGAAAGCTTCATGGCGCTGCATGAGGCCGGCCACGCGCACTCGGTCGAGGTCTGGGATCGTTCAGGTAAGCTCGCCGGCGGGTTATACGGCCTGGCGATCGGCCGCGCCTTCTTTACCGAGAAAATGTTCTCACGCGAGCGGGACGCCTCGAATGTCGGCTTCGTCACCTTAAGCTGCCATCTCCAGCACTGGGGCTACGCGCTGAATGACGGCAAGCACATGAGCGGGCAGTTGAGCCAGCTTGGTTTCATGATGGTGCCGCGCTTTGCCCTCAACGGATTGCTGTCGAAGGCCATGGAAGAGCCGGGCCGGGACGGCAAATGGGCGTTGGACGATGGGCTCGACGCCGCGCGATGGAATCCGAAAGTGCCTGGCACTGGCCGAGTCACGCCGGGGTCGCAGATCCGGCAGGATAATTTCGTGCCCTCGTCTTAGAGGCGACTTGGGAGTAGCATCGAGAAATGTTCATCACCGGGGGGTATCCATGCGCCGGTCGAGCGTCTCAGGCGCGCAATAATGCGTTTATGAGACGCGAGGCTAGGGTTCCACTCACGCTCCACCAGTTTTGCCTTGCAATGTTGCCGCCCCGGGCCATGATCAGCTCGTTTTCAGCCCTCTAACATTCCGAAACACGCCCTTGTCGCTGCTCGCGAATTTGGCGCTTAAGCGCCCACGCAACGTCGACGTGCCAAGGTTGGGTCGTGACGCCATTGCCGGCGTCATCTCCGCCGTGGTGCAGATCGCCTATTGCATCTCCTTCGCCGCACTCATCTTCACCGGGGATATCGCCGCCGGCTTTCCGCTGGGACTTGCTGGACTGATCATGGGGACGGTGGTGACCTGCGTGGTCATTGCACTGACCTCGACCTTCTCCCCGGTCATCGGCGGACCGGACTCGCCAGCCGTAGCCGTCATGAGTGTGCTGGCAGCCTCAATTGCCGCGGCTCTTGCCGCCAAGGGTGCGAGCAACGCCCAAATCATCATCAACATCCTGGTCGCGCTCTCGGTCAGCACGTTCTTAACCGGTATTTTCCTGTTCGGCATTGGCGCGCTCAAGCTCGGTCAATGGCTCCGCTTCATCCCTTATCCGGTCATCGGCGGCTTTCTCGCGGCCTCCGCCTGGCTCCTGATCACCGGCGGGGTGGAGGTGGTTACCCAAACCAATCTGACGCTGTCGCCGGTGAGCTGGGAGGCTCTGTACTCGTGGCTCTATGCTCCACAGATCCTTGTCGGGGCCTTGTTCGCGATATCCATTCCGGTGTTGGGGCGGTTTGTGCCGAATTACCTCGCCCTGCCGCTCGCCTTCTTCGGCTTCCTCATCGTTGCCGATTTCGCATTGTTCGTGATCGTCGAGGACGAGGCCGTGCGGAGCGCGTGGTTCCTGCCGAGCCTCGGCGAGCTAAGCTTGTGGTGGCCGATCAAAGCCATGGCGGGCCAACAAGTCGATTGGGGAGTGATCGCCCAGAGCAGCGCGGAGATCGGCTCATTCTGCGGCGTCATGGCCATCGCGCTTCTGCTCGATGTGTCGAGCCTCGAAGTGGCACGCCAAAAAACCGGTGACCTCGATCAGGAATTTCGCTCCAACGGCCTTGCCAATCTTCTCACCTCCGTGTTCGGCGGATTTGGCGGGACGCTCTCCATGAACGCTTGCTTGTTGCTCGACGAGTCCGGGGCCACGACGCGGTGGGCCGGCGCGATCGTCGGCATCGTCTGCGCCATCATCCTGTTCTCAGGCGCCGACGTCGGCAGCGTCGTGCCGAAGGCCATTCTCGGCGGCATGCTGGCTTATCTCGGCGTGGTCATTTTCGCCGAACTCACCGCATCCCCGGCGCAGCGCTCTTGGGCCGATGGGGCGCTGGCCCTCGCCATGATGCTCACCATCATCAATTTCGGCTACTTCATGGGTGTGGTGCTCGGCGTCGTCGGCGCCTGCCTGTTATTCGCGCTGAGTTATAGCCGCATCGGCGTGATCCGGCGCCACCTAACGCGCTACGAGCTCTCAAGCAATGTGGAGCGTTCGCCGGAACAGACGCGCCTCCTTCATGAGGAGGGCAAGCGTGTCCATGTGTTCTGGCTTTCCGGCTTTATTTTCTTCGGCTCATCGAACGGCCTCTTTGAACGCATCAAGGGCGTCATCGAGAAGCAGCAGGATAAGCCCGTGGGCTACGTTGTGCTCGACTTCGGCGCCGTGCAAGGTCTCGACTCGTCTGCCGTCTTGAGCCTCGTCAAGCTCCGCAATTTTTGCGAGGAGCACGACGTCACGCTCGCCTTCTCGGGCTTAAGCGACAATATCCGGACCGCTTTCGAGCGCGCAGGGTTCTTCGGCAGCGGCCGACCACACCAGAACTTCGAAACGCGCAACGAGGCGGTCGAGTGGTGTGAGGACATGCTGCTCATGTATCACAAGGTCGGCGATGCCTCGGCTCACAGCTTCGAGACTTGGCTGCACACAGAGTTCGATGGCCTAATCGATTTCGATCGCATCAAGCCTTACATGCAGCATCAGGAGCTCAGCGATGGCGAGCTGCTGTTCAAGCAAGGCGAGCCGTCCGACTCCGTGGTGTTCCAGGCGTCGGGTGGCGTCGCCATCACCATTATCGACGAACATGGCCATCCAATCAGGCTCAGGCGTATGATCGGCCACACTGTGGTCGGTGAGATGGGCTTTTATCGTCACGTGCCGCGCACGGCGAATGTGGTCGCCGAGGCGCCGACCGTGGTCTACCGGCTGACGCGGGATGCCTTCGACAAGATGCAGGAGGAGGACCCCGCCGCCGCCGCCGCCTTGCACAAGCTCATTATCCGGCTGCTCTCCGACCGTCTCGAATTCGCCAACCGCGAAGTCT
>DAOVDX010000001.1 GCA_030669345.1 Methyloceanibacter sp.
TGTTGCAGTACCGAATGTCAATCTGACGCTGGTGGTCGCACGGCCCGATGGGATCGACTACCGGCGCACCGTGGTGCCTGACGAGGGCATTGGTGGCCGGGCGCTCGACGTGAAGCTCATCTCTTCGGTGCCGACCGGCACGTGGCGGGTCTCGGTCTATTCCGATCCGAAAGGTTCCGCCATCGGCACCACGACTTTCTTGGTCGAGGACTATGTGCCGGAGCGGCTGGAGTTTGAGCTCTCGAGCGACGCGAATAGCCTGTCGCCATCGTCACCTGCCGCGATGGTGCTCGACGCCCGTTTCCTCTATGGCGCGCCAGCCTCCGGGCTCGCCCTTGACGGAGAGCTAAACATCTCCGCCTCGCCTGAGCGCCCGGGCTTTCCCGGCTATGTGTTCGGCCTCAACGATGGGACTTCCGGCAACCGCTTCAGAACTGAGACCTTCCCGCTGGTCAATCTGCCGGAGACCGATGCCGCCGGTCAGGCTGCATTCACGGTGACGCTCGACAAGATTCCCACCTCCACCAAACCGCTCGTCGCCAATGTCGTGCTGCGCATGGCCGAACCGGGTGGCCGGGCGGTCGAGCAAGCATTGTCGTTTCCGGTAACACCGACCGCGCGGATGATCGGCGTGAAGCCGTTGTTCAAGGGCTCCGCGCTCGGCGATCAGGACATTGCCAAATTCGAAGTGGTAATGGCCGCGCCCGATGGCGAGCAGATCGCGGCGAAGGGCCTCAAATGGCAACTGCTGCATATCGAATCTAAGTACCAGTGGTACCGGCAATACAGCTCCTGGCACTACGAGCCCATCAAGATTACGCGCCGCGTGGCCAACGGCGTCATCAGTGTGACACCCGATCAACCCGGCGCCATTTCCGTGCCGATGTCGTGGGGCCGCTACCGCCTCGAAGTTGAGAGCGCCACGCCGCAGGGACCGCTTACGACTTATGCATTCGACTCCGGCTGGTATGCCAGCACCAGTGCCGACACGCCGGATTTGCTGGAGATCGCGCTCGACAAGCCCGGCTATAAAGCCGGCGACGCCATGACTGTCGCCGTCACCGCGCGCAGCGCCGGCAAGGTCACGCTGTCAGTGATTGGCGACCGGCTGCTCTCAACGATAACGACAGATGTAAAAGCCGGCCTGGTCGAGATCTCCCTCACCGTGGGCGAGGATTGGGGCACTGGCGCTTATGTGCTCGCCACGCTGAGGCGCCCGCTGGGCGAAGCCGAAAAGCGTATGCCGAGCCGCGCCATTGGCCTGCAATGGTTCAGCATCAATAAGGCCGAGCACACGATCGGCGTCGATCTGGACTTGCCCGAACTCATTCGTCCCGAAACGAAGCTGCGCGTACCGGTGAAGCTTGCCAATCTCGCATCCGGCGAGCAGGCTCGCATCGTGGTCTCGGCTGTCGATGTCGGCATTCTCAACCTCACCGGCTATGAGCCGCCATCGCCTGACGACTTCTATCTCGGCCAGCGCAGACTCTCAGCAGGCGTCCGCGACCTCTATGGTCAGCTCATCGACGGCATGCAAGACACGCGCGGGCATATCCGCACGGGTGGCGACGGGGGCGCAGGCGCGTTACTCGGCAGCCCGCCATCCCAGAAGCCGCTGGCGCTTTATTCCGGCATCGTCACCGTCGGCCCCGACGGCATGGCGGAAGTTGAATTCGACATTCCCGCCTTCACGGGCACCGTGCGCATCATGGCCGTGGCCTGGAGCAAGGGCCAAGTCGGCAACGGCTCGGGCGATGTCATCGTGCGCGATAAGGTCGTGGTCGCCGCCACGCTGCCGCGCTTCCTGCTAACTGGCGACGTGTCAACGCTGCGTCTCGACCTCGACAATGTGGAAGGCGCAACCGGCGTCTATGAGATCGCCGTCTCGACGACCGGCCCGCTCAGTGTCCGGCCAGCTGGCAGGACGATCAAGCTCGACGCCAAGAAGCGTGGCGCGGTGACGTTCCCTCTCACTGGCGGAGGCGTCGGCGCCGGAAAAATCGATATCTCGGTCACCGGGCCTGACGGCTTCTCAGTCAAGCGGCGCTATGCGTTGACCGTCGACGCCTCGACGCAAATTCTGGCCCGGCGCACAATCAAGCCGCTGGCGCCTGGTAAGAGCATCACGCTAACTAACGGTGTGTTCGCCGACCTGGTGCCGGGCACTGGCAGTTTGGCGTTGTCGGTCACACCATCCGCCGCGCTCGACGTGGCGAGCCTTCTTGCCGCGCTTGACCGCTATCCGCTGGACTGCACCGAACAGATCGTCAGCCGCGCCATTCCGCTTCTCTATGTCAACGAGATGGCGCTTGGCGCAGACGTGGCTGTCGATACGAATGTGGATGCGCGCGTTGCTAAGGCCATCGAGATCGTGCTGGCGCGCCAGGGCTATGAAGGCGCGTTCGGCCTGTGGTCGCCGGGCGGCAGCGATGCTTGGCTCGACTCTTACGTCACCGACTTCCTGACGCGCGCGCGCGCCCAAGGCTTCACCGTGCCGGACGATCGCTTCAAGCTCGCGCTGAACCGCTTGCGGAACTATGTGAGCACCGCGCCCGACGTTTCCGTCGATGGCGGACTGCCATTGTCCTATGCACTCTATGTGCTGGCCCAGAACGGCATGGCCCCGGTGGGCGACCTTCGCTACATCGCCGACGTCAAGCTGAAGGACCTCGCCACGCCGACAGCGCAGGCTGAAATTGGCGCGGCGCTCGCCATGCTCGGCGATCAAATCCGGGCCGAGAAGGCATTCCGGGTCGCGGCCCGCAGCCTGCCGAAAGAGGCGGCCGAGCCCAAGGCCGGTCGCATTGATTTCGGTTCGGTGCTGCGCGACGCGGCCGCCGTGGTCACACTAGCCGCCGAAGGCGGAGCGCCTAAATTCATCCTCGCTAGCGCCACGAAGCAGATTGGCGAGGCACGTAACCGCGTCACCTATACGTCCACGCAAGACGACGCGTGGCTCGTACTCGCCGCCCGCGCGCTCGGCAAACAGGACGTCAAAATCGGCGTCGACGACGGTGGGATCGGTGGCGATCAACAAGGGCCGCTCTATCGCAATATCAGCGAAGAAGATCTCGGCATTAATCCGCTGACTGTGACCAATCGGGGCACCACGCTGCTTGAGGCCGTCATCTCCGTCAGCGGTGCGCCCACCACGCCGGAGCCCGCGGCGGATCACGGGCTCAAGCTGGAGCGCAGCTTCCACAAGCTCAGTGGCGAAGAGATTGACATCAAGACGGTAAGACAGAATGAGCGCATCGTCGTGCTGCTCACTGTCACCGAGGCTAAGCCACAATTTGCGCGGGTGTCGCTCACCGACCATGTGCCGGCGGGCTTTGAGATCGATAACCCACGCCTCGTGTCATCGGCGGACACTGGTGGACTTTATTGGATTTCGCACGCAGCGAATCCCGCCCATACGGAATTCCGCGACAACCGCTTCGTGGCGGCGTTTGAGCGCCGCAGCAAAAGCCCCGTGATCTACACTGTCGCCTATGTGGTGCGCGCCGTGTCACCCGGCAAATATGTGCTGCCCCAAGCCGTGGTGGAGGACATGTATCAGCCCGACCGCTTCGGCCGCACCGGCACCGGAACCGTCACGGTGACCCCACCGAAATGAGCACGCCCTCAAATGACCGTCTCCCCACAGGGGAGAAGGGGAAATGGATGCGCCGGGCAGCCTATGGCGCCATAGGCATTATGTGGATCGCCGCCGCGATGGCCGGCGGCGCGGCTGGGTTCGTCCAATCTCTCGGGCCGGCGCCGCTCGGACAAAATCTCGAAGTCTCGGCAACAGTGCTCGACCGCGATGGCAAATTGCTGCGCGGTTATCTCACCAGCGAGGGCCGTTGGCGGCTTCCAGCGACAAGGGCCGATGTCGACCCTCGCTTCTTAGAGGCGCTGTTGGCCTATGAGGACAAGCGCTTCTTCGACCATCGCGGCGTGGACCCGCTGGCCATGATGCGGGCGGCCTATCAGCTCGCGACCCAGGGCCGCATCGTCTCGGGCGGCTCAACCCTCTCTATGCAAGTCGCGCGACTCTTGGAGCCACGCCAGGAGCAATCCATTCAAGCCAAGTTCAAACAGGCCGTGCGAGGCCTGCAGCTCGAATGGGTGCTGAGCAAAGACGAAATTCTCAGCCTCTATCTGACGCTTGCGCCTTATGGCGGAAATCTCGAAGGCATCCGCGCCGCGTCCCTCGCCTATTTCGGCAAGGAGCCGCGCCGGCTCACTTTGGGTGAAGCAGCCCTTCTGGTGGCGCTGCCGCAATCGCCGGAATATCGCCGGCCTGACCGGCACCTTAAGACGGCGCGAGCCGCGCGCAGCCGCGTGCTCGACCGCATCGCCGGACATGGCCTGTTCAGCGCCAGCGAGATCGCCCGGGCCAAGACCGAGCCTGTCCCCACAGCGCGTAAAGCCATGCCGCTCAGCGCGCCCCATGCAGCTGATGAGGCCATGGCGGCGGCGGACGCCAAGAAAATCATCCATCTCACCATCGACGGCCGTTTGCAGCGCCGGTTAGAGGCGCTGGCCCGCAAGCGCGCCGCAAGCCTCGGCGAGGCCATGTCGGCGGCCATCGTGGTGCTGGACAATGCGACCGGTGAAATTCTGGCGCGTGTCGCCTCGCCGGACTATTTCGATGTGGGCCGCGCGGGCCAGGTGGATTTGACCCGCGCCGTGCGCTCGCCAGGCTCGGCGCTGAAGCCCTTTATCTATGGGCTCGGTTTCGAAGACGGGCTGGTTCACCCCGAAACGATGATCGAGGACCGGCCTATCCGCTATGGCAACTATGCGCCGGAAAATTTCGACCAGACATTTCAGGGCACGGTGACGGTGCGCCGGGCGCTGCAACAATCGCTCAACGTGCCCGCGGTTGCCGTGCTCGACGCGGTGGGCCCGAGCCGATTGCTAGCGCGGCTGTCGGAAGCCGGCGCGTCGCTCGTGCTGCCGAAACATGAGACGCCAGGACTGGCGCTTGGCCTTGGCGGCATCGGCATTCGCCTGCTCGACCTCACCACGCTTTATTCCGGGCTCGCCCGGCAGGGCAATGTGGCGCCAGTCATCGAACGTCTTGGTGCTACGCCGCCTTCCCGCAAACGTCTGATGGAGCCGGTGGCCGCCTGGTATGTCGGCGACGTGTTGCTGGGTGCGCCCCCTCCTCGGAACGCCCTTGGGGGCCGCATCGCGTTTAAGACCGGCACCAGCTACGGCTATCGCGATGCCTGGGCCATTGGCTTCGATGGGCAACACACGATCGGGGTTTGGGTCGGACGGCCAGACGGTGCGCCCGTCACCGGCCTCGTCGGGCGGGGCACGGCGGCGCCTATCCTGTTCGATGCCTTCGCCAGATTAGGGCGAACCATCAAAGCCCTGCCGCCCGCACCGAAGGGCGTGCTGACATCGTCCACGGCGAGACTGCCACCACCGCTCCAGCGCTTTGCCGCCAGGGGAGCCGTCAGCGATAGCTTGGCCGAAAAGGTCCGCATCGTGTTTCCGCCCAATGGCGTGAGCCTGGCGCTATCTACGAGCGGCGCGGCGCTGGACCCCATGGCCATCAAAATCGCCGGGGGCACGCCACCGCTGAACGTGCTGGTCAACGGGATGCCGCTAAAGACCACCAATGCCCCAAGAACATTGTTTTTTGAGCCTGACGGGCCGGGATTTGTGCGCCTTACGGTGACGGACGCGGCAGGCACGGTGGACAGCGTCGTCGTCCGCCTCCAGTAAGCGTGAAGCCTGGATACCCAGCAAACCCTTGACGAAAGCCGGCCTCAGCCTCAACAAACGGACCATGACTGAAAGCCCCGACAAGACCACGGCCAAGAAGCTGCATATCAAGACCTTCGGCTGCCAGATGAATGCGTATGATTCCGAGCGCATGGCCGAAGCGCTTCAGCCTGCCGGTTTTCAGCTTACCGATGACGTTGCCGACGCCGATCTGGTCATTCTCAACACCTGCCATATCCGGGAGAAGGCGGCGGAGAAGGTCTATTCCGAGCTTGGGCGCCTTCGGAAGACCAAGGAGGCGCGGAAGCTCGAAGGCCGCGACACCATGGTGGCCGTCGCTGGCTGTGTCGCTCAGGCCGAGGGCAAAGAGATCGTTTCGCGCGCGCCCGTCGTCGACATCGTTGTGGGACCGCAAAGCCTGCACCGCCTCGCCGATCTAGTCTCGGAGATTTCGTCGACCGGCAAAACTCTGATCGAGACGGATTTCCCGGCGGAAGAGAAATTCGCGGCGCTGCCGCAGCGCACGAACGGCAAGCGCCAAGTCTCGGCCTTCGTCACCGTGCAGGAGGGCTGCGATAAATTCTGCACCTTCTGCGTGGTGCCCTACACGCGCGGCTCGGAATATTCACGCACACCAGGCGAGATCGTCGCCGAGGTGGAGCGGCTCGCGATGCGCGGCGTGCGCGAAGTCACGCTGCTGGGGCAAAACGTCAACGCCTATCACGGCGACGGGCCCGATGGCGCAACATGGTCGCTGGCGCAGTTGCTGCGGCGCTTGGGCGAAATCCCGTCCATCGAGCGCTTGCGCTTCACCACCAGCCATCCACACGACATGGACGATGACCTCATCGCGCTATTTGGTGACGAACAGAAGCTGATGCCCTATCTCCATCTGCCCTTCCAGTCGGGCTCGGACCGCATCCTCGCTGCCATGAACCGGAAACACACGGCGGAACACTATGAGGCGCTGATCACCAGGATCCGCGCCGCACGCACCGACCTGGCGCTCTCCACCGACATCATCGTGGGCTTCCCCGGCGAAACCGACCCTGATTTCGAAGCGACATTAGCCTTGGTGGCGCGTGTCGGCTTCGCCCAAGCTTACTCTTTCAAATATAGCGCGCGGCCGGGAACGCCGGCGGCGAACCTTGAGGATCAAGTACCCGAGGAAGCCAAGAAGGAACGCCTTGCCGCCTTGCAGAAACTGCTCGATGAGGGGCGCCGCAAATTCGACCAGCAATTGGTTGGCCAGAGCCTGCCCGTGCTGTTCGAGAGCAAAGGCCGGAACCCAGGGCAAATCCGAGGGCGTTCGCCTTATCTCCAGGCTGTGCATGTGGACGGCCCCGAGACGCTGATCGGCGAGATCGCCGAGGTTGACATCTCGTCCGCTGGGCCAAACAGTCTCACGGGTGTCATGAAATCAGGAATTGAATGGCGCGAGCCGGTTCAGGCGGCCCTGTGACGAGCAAGGCCAGCGTTCGGAAGGCATCATTGACGCGCGGACGAGGAGCAACGGCGAAACGCAGCGAAGCAGCGCTAGCCAACGGAAACGAAAAACCCATCGTCGTTTATTTCGACGATACGGGTCTCGCGCGCGATCTCTTTGGCCATTTTGATGCAAATCTTGCAGTCTTAGAGGACCGTCTCGGCATCGAGGCCGTGGTCAACGGCAATGCCGTGGCCCTGCGTGGACCGGACGATGCCTGCGCCGCCGCAAAGTCCGTCCTCGAACATCTCTATAACCGTCTGGCACAAGGCGAGACCATTGGCGTCGGCGACGTGGCTGGTGCTGTCCGTCATGCCCGTGCTGCCCCGCCCCGCCAGGCCACGGAAGGCGACACGCCGGTTTCCACCGCCCAACAGATCCGCACGCGCAAGCGGCTGATCACGGCGCGCACGCCCTCACAGAGCACCTATCTTGAGTCACTCCAGCGCAACGATCTCGTTTTCGCCACCGGGCCCGCGGGCACCGGCAAGACCTATCTCGCGGTCGCCTTCGCGGCAGCCTGTCTCGAAGCCGGCATTTGCGACCGCTTGATCCTGTCGCGGCCCGCTGTCGAGGCTGGAGAACGGCTCGGCTTCCTTCCCGGCGACATGCGCGAGAAGGTCGACCCATATCTACGCCCGCTTTACGACGCGCTGTATGACGTGCTCGCACCGGAGCAAGTCGAGCGCGGGCTGACCGACGGCGTGATCGAGATTGCCCCGCTGGCCTTCATGCGCGGACGCACGCTCTCCCATGCCATTATCATTCTCGATGAAGCGCAAAACTGTACCGCGGTTCAGCTCAAGATGTTCCTGACGCGAATTGGCGAAGGTAGCAAAATGATCGTGACCGGAGACCCGACGCAAGTGGACCTGCCAGCGGGCAAGGACTCCGGGCTTACCGAAGCGATCGAAACGCTGCGCGGCATCGACGAAGTCGACCACATCGCCTTCACCAAATCCGACGTGGTGCGCCGCGAACTGGTGGGCCAAATCGTCGAGGCCTACGAGGCCGCTCCCAAAGGCAGTGAGCGCACATGACCGAAGGTGGCCCTAGTTGCGACAATGCTGAGCCTCGCGCGAACCTCGCTATTGAGGTCGTTCGCCACGGCGGCGCCTGGGCGGACAACAAGATCAGCGATGCGTTGGTGGAGCGCGCCGCACATGCCGCGTTCACAGTAGCCACGCCCCAAACTCAAACCGCGTATGACGCGACCATCGTCCTGACGGACGATACGGAGATGACTCACCTCAATCGCACATGGCGCGGCAAGGATGCGCCCACCAACGTGCTGTCGTTTCCAGCGGGCGACGTTGTCAGCGAACCAGGCCCGCTTGGCGACATCGTGATTGCCTTTGAGACCACACAAAAAGAAGCGGACGACGAGAACACAGCCTTTGCCGACCATGTCTCACATCTCGTGGTTCATGGCGTGCTGCATTTGCTCGGTCTCGATCACATGCAAGACGACGAGGCGGAGCGGATGGAAACCCTGGAGACACGCGCGCTCGCGTCTATTGGTGTCACCAACCCTTACGAATGCGAGCCTGAGACCAGCGTCGCTGAGGTGGCGCCATGAGCGACCCGCTCGCCGAGCACGAACATGAAGCCGAGCAGGCCCGTCGCGCCGACGCAGACGCGTCTTGGTTCGAGCGCGTGTTGCAAAAGCTTGGCCTTGGCGAGGGGCCCGACCTTCGCGAGAGGATTGAGGATGAACTCGCCCGCAGCGACAGCGACGCGCTGAGCACCCAGGAGCGGAGCATGCTGCTGCGCATCCTGCGTTTCGACAAGCTCACGGTCGAAGACGTGATGGTGCCGCGCGCCGACATCGTGGCGGTCGAAGACGATGTCACGGTCGAGGAAATGATGCGCGTGTTTCGCCAGGAAGAGCATTCGCGCCTTCCCCTCTATCGCGAGACCCTCGACGATCCCCGCGGTATGATCCACATCCGCGATCTCATGTCGTGGATTACCGAGGAAGCGAATGGCGATGACGGGATCGATCTCAGCAAGGTCGATCTCAAGCGAACCATTGGAGCGATCAATGTCGCGCGCGAACTGATCTACGTTCCGGGCTCCATGCCGGTTCTTGACCTGCTCCTGAAGATGCAGACTTCGCAGCTCCACCTTGCTCTGGTGGTCGATGAATATGGCGGCACCGACGGTCTCGTCTCCATCGAAGACTTGGTGGAGGAGGTCGTGGGCGAAATCGCTGACGAACACGATGTCGAAGAAGGCCCCATGATCCGCGTCGACGCCCGGCTAGGACTGATTGCCGATGCACGCACGACGGTTGAAGACCTTGAGCAGCATCTCGGTGTCGAACTGGTCTCCGACGAGCAGGAAGAAGACATCGACACGCTCGGCGGCGTGGTGTTCGCGATTGCAGGCCGCGTCCCGGCACGGGGCGAACTTGTGCGTCATCCAAGTGGCATCGAATTCGAAGTCCTCGAAGCCGATCCACGCCGGATCAAGAAGCTACGCATCCATCTTCCTCAAAAGCCGGACACCACCAAAACCGACGCCAAGGTGGACAAGAAGACGGACTAAGAGTCGTCTCCTCCCACCAACAGGGTTGAGGTGAGCTAGGCAGCAATGTCATGACTCTTCTGCCATGACTCCCAAGCCCCCTCACCCGCACTCTCCATCGGCCATGACCCAGGTCCCTTCGGCCATGGCCCGGGCCGCAGCCTGGGTCGGCCAGTTGCAGGGCCTGAAACGAGCTGCCTTCGCGGTCCTTCTCGGTGCGGCGTCCGTGCTCGCATTCGCGCCGGTACACGCTTGGCCGGTGCTGTTCGTGACCTTTGGTGGATTGGTCTGGCTTCTCGATGGCTGCCACGCGCGAGGCTCCGAATTGCGCATTCGGCTCCGATGCGCGGGCCTCACCGGATTTTGGTTCGGATTCGGCTATTTTCTTGCTGGATTCTACTGGATGGCCGAGGCCTTCCTGGTGGAGCCCTGGCGCCATGGCTGGCTGATCCCCTTCGTCATGACGGCGATGCCGGCTGGCATGGCCCTCTTCTTCGCTGCCGCCGGCGCGCTCGCAATGGTCATGTGGCGCCCCGGTGCGGGCCGTGTCTTTGCGTTAGCAATAGCCCTTGGCCTCGCCGAATATGCCCGTGGCCACGTGCTGACCGGGCTGCCGTGGAATCTGATTGGCTATGGGCTCCTGCCTGAGGGTCCGTTGATGCAGCTCGCGGCCCTTCTCGGCGTCTATGCGCTGAGCATCGTGGCGGTCCTGCTCTTCGCGGCACCTGCAGCAATCTTGAGTGCCGGCCAAGCTCCAAGCAAGGGAGCCGCGGCGCTGGCCGCCTTTCTGTTGGTGGCGCTTGGGCTCGGCTTTGTGTGGGGCGACCGGCGGCTTGCGGCCGCTGCCGACATTGCGACCGACGTGCGGCTGCGCATCGTCCAAGCAAATATCGACCAAGCCAATAAATGGCGGCCTGAGAACAGCGCCGAGATTTTCGCCGACTATCTCGATCTCACCAGGGCGCCAGGAATTGACGAGGTCAATCTCGTCATCTGGCCAGAGACCGCCGTCCCTTTTCTCCTCGCCGATACGCCAGAGGCGCTGGCCGCCATAGGCGAAGCGCTTCCCCAAGACACCTCGTTACTTGTGGGCTCGACACGACGTAGCGCGGAACGCACCCCAAGCGGACGGCTGACAGGCCAACGCATCTTCAACAGCCTGCTGGTGATCGACGAGGGGGGCACGGTGATCGCCGGCTACGACAAGATTCATCTCGTGCCATTCGGCGAATATCTACCGTTTCAAGATCTTCTTGAGAGCCTCGGCTTCATGCAGATGACAGGCATTCGCGGTGGCTTCAGCGAAGGGACCGGTCCGCGACTGTTGCCCATTCCGGGAGCGGCACCGACGAGCCCACTCATTTGCTATGAGATCATCTTCCCCGACGATGTCACCGACAAGATGAAGCGGCCCGGTTGGTTGATCAATGTCACTAATGACGCTTGGTTTGGGTCGAGCGCCGGTCCTTATCAGCATTTCCACCAGGCCCAAGTGCGCGCGGTCGAGCAAGGTTTGCCGGTCGTGCGGGCCGCTAACACTGGCATCTCTGCGGTTATTGACGCCTATGGCCGCGTCCACGCGAGAATCGGTCTCGGCGAAAGAGGTTTTGTGGATGCTTATCTGCCTAAAGCGGGCCCGCGAACACCCTTCGTGAAACTCGGATTTATCCTCGAAATCTTCGCTTTAGTGTTCGCCATGTTGGCTTGGCTTGTGTGCCACCGATGCGAGCAGGTGCGAACTTGACGACCTTGGGAGCCCACCTTAGAACAATTTTACGTGAACGGCGTTTCCGGCCCAATCAATATATTGAAAGTGGCCGTCTTTATTTTTAGCCTCAAGGATATTGCGAGAATCGAATGGCAGGTAAAAAGCCTAATCCCGTTGACATTCACGTTGGGAGTAGAGTGCGACTGCGTCGCATGCTGCTCGGCATGAGCCAGGAGCGGCTCGGCGATGGCATGGGCCTCACATTTCAGCAGGTCCAAAAATACGAGAAGGGTGTGAACCGCATCGGCGCGAGCCGACTGTTTCATATTTCGAAAATCCTCGATGTCCCAGTGCAGTTTTTCTTCGAGGAAGCACCTTTTGCCGGCGATACCGGTACGGCACCAGGCATGGCCGAAGCCGAATCCGAGGGCTTCATCCTGGAATTCCTGAATAGCCGGGAAGGGTTGGAGTTGAACCGCGCATTCGTCAAGATTGGCGACGGCAAGGTTCGCAAGAGCGTGGTCGATCTGGTTCGAGCCCTGGGCTCGGGTACCGGCGCCTCCTAACTCAGTCGCTGATTGCCGGGGCTTGACCTCCGGCCCCACGATTGCCAGAACCGGGCGCGATCTTTAAGGCCGCTCGGCCTTTTCTGCTGTTTCATAGGGGGTGCCAGTGTCACGGGCGAACTATCTTTTTACGAGTGAATCCGTGTCGGAAGGTCACCCCGACAAAGTGTGCGATCGCATCTCCGATGCCATTGTCGATCTCTATCTCGCTGCCGATCCTCTTTCTCGCGTGGCCTGCGAAACGCTTGTCACCACGAACCGCATCGTGCTGGCTGGTGAAGTGCGCGGACCCGAGAGCGTCACGCGTCAAAGTATTGAGGACGCCGCACGGCGCGCCGTGCGCGAGATCGGGTATGAGCAGGATGGCTTTCATTGGGCCAAAGCCGACTTCGAAAATTACCTTCATGAGCAGTCGGTAGACATCGCCCGAGGCGTGGACGCCGATAGCGAAAGCGATAAGGACGAGGGCGCGGGCGACCAAGGCATCATGTTTGGTTATGCCTGTCGCGAAACCGAGCCTCTCATGCCGGCGCCAATTCATTATTCCCACATCATCTTGCACGAGATGGCGAAGGCCCGGCATTCCGGCCGTGACGAACTTGGCCCCGACGCCAAGAGCCAAGTGACGCTGGTTTATGAAGACGGCATGCCGGTGCGCGCCGACTCCATCGTGGTCTCCACCCAGCACAGCGAAGAGACGAGCCAGGAGCATCTCAGGGAAATCGTCAAAGCCATCACGGACGAAGTGATGCCCAAAGGCTGGGTCGACGCCAAAACGAAACTCTACGTCAATCCGACCGGGCGGTTTGTGATCGGCGGACCGGATGGCGATGCGGGCCTCACAGGGCGCAAAATCATCGTCGACACCTATGGTGGCGCGGCGCCTCACGGCGGCGGCGCTTTCTCCGGCAAAGATCCGACCAAGGTCGACCGCTCGGCAGCTTATGCTGCGCGCTATCTCGCCAAGAACGTCGTAGCGGCGGGGCTTGCCGACAAATGCACGCTGCAAGTCGCCTACGCCATTGGCGTCTCGCAGCCTCTATCGCTTTATGCCGACCTGCACGGCACGGGCAGCATCGCCGAAGAAAACCTTGAGAATGTGCTCCGCAAGGTGATGGACTTAAGCCCGCGCGGCATCCGAGAGCATCTTGGCCTCAGCCGCCCGATCTATGAGCGCACGGCCGCTTACGGCCATTTCGGCCGGCAGCCGGACAATGATGGTGGCTTCTCATGGGAGCGTCTCGACCTCGTCGAGCCGATCCGGAGCGAGCTCTCCTAACCGTCAACCGTCCTGCGTCATGCCCGCCTCCGTGGGCACGACAAACGGAGTTGGATTGACCCAGGCGAATCAAAAGACGGCCGAGACGAGACCGCTCCGGTCCTATGGCAGGCGCAAGGGCAAACGCTTGAGCCCGCGCAAGGAACAGCTGATCGCCGATCTGCTTCCCCGCTTGCGTCCGGATCTTGGACAGAAACCCCCAAGCGATTTGCGCACGTTGTTCTCGGGTCCCGTCCGGGACGTGTGGCTCGAAATCGGTTTCGGTTCGGGCGAGCATCTTCTGTGGCAGGCGGAGCGTCATCCCGACATTGGCTTGATTGGCTGCGAGCCCTTTATCAATGGCGTCGCCGCTCTGCTCGGCGGCATCGAAGATCGGGAACTCGACACCATCCTCGTCCACGATGACGATGCGCGCGACATGCTTGCCTGGCTTCCGGACAACGCGCTCAGCCGCGTCTTCATCCTGTTCCCCGACCCCTGGCCGAAGAAGCGGCAGCAAAAACGAAGACTGGTGTCCCCGGAGCTGCTCAGCGCGCTTGCCCGCGTGATTGCGCCGGGCGGCGAATTGCGTTTCGCCAGCGACGACACCGACTATGCTGGTCAGACATTGCTCACGGTAAAGCGCAGCGGCGCCTTTGCCTGGCTCGCTTCCCGGGCGGCGGATTGGCGGGACCGGCCCGCCGATTTGGTGCCGACGCGCTACGAACAGAAGGCCTTGAGTGGCCTCAAACCTGTCTATCTCAGATGGCGGCGCCTCTAAGCGGCCATCCACGGAGAGCCCTGGCCCCGGAAATTAAGGATTTTCTTCGAAGAGGATTGCTTGAAACCTCGAAGAAAGTTTGTATATTTGCTGCAGAACTCATGGTTGGATTTGATCAGGGGTGGGCCTTCGGCCCGCTCCTTTTTGTTAGGTACTACGCCTTCTCGTCCTTATCGGGCGGCGTGACCCCATTATCGATGTCAGACCCTGTAGCAAACGAAGACCGCCGCTTTACCCACGAGACCGGGGAAGAGCGGACTGTCGCTGAACTCGCCGAGCCGGTGATTGAAGAGCTCGGCTACCGTTTGGTGCGCGTAAAAATTTCGGGCCGCGACGGTGGCACGGTGCAGATCATGGCCGAGCGTGCCGATGGCGAAATGAACGTGGACGATTGCGCGACCATCAGCCGGAGCCTGTCTCCGGTGCTTGAGGCCTACGATCCAATGCCGGGGCAGTATCTCCTCGAGGTTTCCTCGCCCGGCATTGACCGGCCATTGGTCCGCCCGAGTGACTTCGCTTCCTGCGTGGGTCAGGAGGCGAAAGTAGAACTGAAAGAGGCTGTGGACGGGCGCAAGCGCTTCAGAGGCGTGATCGAGGATGTCGTCGCGGACGAAGTGCATTTGAAAATCGAGCTAGATGGCAAGGCCGAGCCGCTCATCATCGGCCTTCCCTTCTCGCTCATCGGCGAGGCGAAGCTTGTCACCAACGTCGGCGGCTTCAGGAACGATCTTTCGGGCAAGAAGCCCACGCATTAATTTTAGAGCGGGTGCGCCGGATGCGCAGCCCGCCACGAACGTAACCATAGGAGGCAGACAGAATGGCTCAGGCAGGCGTAAGCGCCAATCGGCTGGAGCTCTTGCAGATCGCCGACGCGGTCGCACGCGAGAAGGCCATCGACCGCGCTGTGGTCATCGACGCCATGGAGGACGTGATCCAGAAGGCCGCGAAATCCCGCTATGGCAGCGAGAACGAAATCAAGGCCGAGGTCGACCCTCAGACCGGCGAGATCTCGCTCGCTCGCCTGCTCGAAGTGGTGGAAGACGTGACCTTGGAAGCGACGCAAATCTCGCTCGACGAGGCGCGACGCAAGAACCCCGAGGCAGAAGTGGGCGACTTCATCGCCGAGCCCCTACCGCCGCTCGATTTCGGCCGAGTCGCTGCGCAAAACGCCAAGCAAGTCATCGTGCAAAAAGTGCGCGAGGCCGAGCGTGAGCGCCAATACGAAGAATTCAAGGATCGCGTCGGCGAGATCGTCAACGGCATCGTCAAGCGCGTCGAGTACGGCAATGTGATCGTCGATCTCGGCCGGGCCGAAGCCATCGTGCGCCGCGACGAAACGCTGCCGCGCGAGAATTTCCGCTATGGCGACCGCGTCCGCGCCTTTGTCTATGACGTGCGGCGTGAGCAGCGTGGCCCGCAGATTTTTATGTCGCGCACACATCCTGAATTCATGGCCAAGCTCTTCGCGCAAGAAGTGCCCGAGGTTTACAAGGGCATCGTCACCATCAAGTCGGTGGCACGCGATGCCGGCAGCCGCGCCAAGATCGCGGTTGAGTCACGCGACTCGTCCATCGATCCCGTCGGTGCCTGTGTCGGTATGCGCGGCAGCCGCGTCCAGGCGGTGGTGAACGAACTGCAAGGCGAGAAGATCGACATCATCCAGTGGTCGCCAGACGCCGCCACGTTCATCGTCAACGGACTGGCGCCGGCCGAAGTGGTCAAGGTCGTGCTCGACGAGGACGCCGAGCGCATCGAGGTGGTTGTTCCCGATCAGCAGCTCTCCCTCGCCATTGGGCGAAAGGGTCAGAACGTGCGGCTCGCTTCCCAGCTTACCGGCTGGGACATCGACATCATGACCGAGGCATCTGAGTCAGAGCGCCGCCAGGCGGAGTTCGCCGAACGCTCGGCAGCATTCATGGAAGCGCTCGACGTCGACGAGGTGATCGCTCAGCTGCTCGCTTCGGAAGGCTTTGCCTCCGTCGAGGAAGTGGCTTTTGTCGAGCCGACCGAGATCTCTTCAATCGATGGCTTTGACGAGGACACGGCCGCCGAAATTCAGGCACGTGGCCGCGAACATCTGGAGAAGCTCGAGGCCGATCTCAACGCCAAGCGCAAGGCGCTCGGTGTCGCCGATGAACTCATGGAAGTGCCGGGCCTCAACACGCTGATGCTCATCGCGCTCGGTGAGAAAGACGTGAAGACCGTCGAGGACCTGGCTGACTGCGCCACCGACGACCTCGCTGGTTGGAGCGAGCGTCAGGAAAAAGAGACCATCCGTCATGAGGGCTTTCTGGACAGCTTTGGCCTAACCCGGCCGCAGATGGAGGACTTGATCCTGGCGGCTCGCGTCAAGGCTGGCTGGATCGACGAGGCCGACCTCATCGAGGGGCCGGCTGAGGGCGAAGGCGAAGCTGAGGGTGAAGCCGAAGCAGAGGCTGGTGCCGAAGCCGAAGGCGAGGCGAAAGCCGAGGCCACGCCGGATGCGCCAAAGGACGAGACGCCCGCTTCAGACGACCCTGAAGCGACATGAGGCCCGTAGGAGACAGAGACGTTGCGGCTAGAGACGGCGGAGCAAAACGAGATGCAAGACGAGCAGGCGGAAGCCGTTCGCCGTTGCGTTGTCACGCGCGCACCTCGTCCTAAAGACGAACTCATCCGCTTTGTCCTCGGGCCTGACAGCACGATCGTTCCGGACCTAAAAGAGAAGCTTCCCGGCCGGGGCGTCTGGCTCACGGCGACCCACGATACGGTCACCGAAGCCGTTAAACGCAAGGCTTTTGGCCGGGCCCTGAAGGCCGAAGCCAAAGCTCCGGACGCACTTGCCGATCAGCTCGACAAGCTCCTTGCCGAGGCGGCCTTGGCCTCATTCGCGATGGCTAATAAGGCCGGCGAGGTTGTCTTCGGTCACTCCAAGGCCGAGGAAGCCTTGGCAAAGGGCCGCGTATTAGCCCTGCTTCACGCTAAGGACGCGTCCGAAGACGGATGTCGGAAGCTAGACGGCAAGGCGAAGGCGGCCACCGACGGACGTGGAATTCCCGCGGTTTGCACGTTCAGCGGCGATGAATTGAGTTTGGCCACAGGCCGGACAAATGTGATACATGCTGCCCTAATCCAGGGTGGAGCGACGCGAAAGTTTCTCGCGGCAGCCTCGCGCCTAGAGCGCTACCGCAAGGGCAGCGCCGCCTTTTTAGACTCAAGATCGGACACGGACAAAGAATGAGTGAAACGAACGAAACCGACGACAAGACATCCGCGCCCAAGATGACGCTCAGCGTCCGCCGGACAGTGGAATCCGGCCATGTGCGCCAGAGCTTCAGCCATGGGCGCAGCAAGTCTGTTGTGGTCGAGAAAAAGAAGCGGCGCTCCATTGGTTCATCGCCGGCAGCAAAACCCGCTGCTGAGGCACCGAAGGCGGCCGCGCCCGTCGCGAAGGCCCCGCCAAAAACGCCTGCAGCGGAAGCTCCGCCGCGCCGCTCGGGCGTTGTTCTGCGCCAACTGTCCGAAGAAGAGAAAGACGCCCGCGTCAAGGCGCTTGCCAGCGCATGCATCCGCAACGCCGACGAGCGCGAGAAGGCCAAGGAAACCGCAGCCCAAGAGGCCGTTGCCGAGGTCCAGCGGGCTAAGGAACGCAAAGAGGCTGAAGAGCTCGAGCACAAGGAAGAAGCAAAGAAGGCTGCCGAAGAGAAGGCCGCTCCGAAGGCCGCCGAGCCTGTGCGCAAGCACATGAAGCAAGAGGCCGAGGAGGCGCCCAAACGCCCTGCCGATCTCCGCCATAAGAAGAGCCCGACCACGCCGAGGCGTGGCCAGGAGCGCCGCGTCCGTGGCCGCCTCACAATCACCAACGCCCTCGACGAGGAACAGCGCCAGCGGAGCCTTGCCTCGCTGAAGTGTCACCGCGAGCGCCAGAAGAAGCAGGGCTCCGGCCCGCAATCCGTGCAGAAAATTCAACGCGAAGTCGTGATCCCAGATGTCATCACCATCCAGGAACTCGCCAACCGCATGGCATCGCGTAGCGTCGACGTCATCAAGTTCCTGATGAAGGATGGCGAGATGCATCAGGTCACCGACGTGATCGACTCAGATACCGCCCAACTCATCGCCGAAGAATTTGGTCATGAAGTGCGCCGCGTCTCCGAAGCGGACGTTGAAGAGGGCTTCCTCGGCGCCGAGGACAAAGACGAGGATCTTGAGCCGCGCGCTCCAATCGTCACCATTATGGGTCATGTCGACCACGGCAAGACGTCCTTGCTCGACGCGATCCGCCAGGCGAATGTCGTCTCCTCTGAAGCCGGTGGCATCACCCAGCATATCGGCGCCTATCAGGTAGACGTACCGTCCGGACAGAAGATCACCTTCATCGATACGCCTGGCCATGCGGCCTTCACCACCATGCGTGCCCGTGGCGCCCAGGTCACCGACATCGTCATTCTCGTGGTGGCAGCCGACGACGGCGTGAAACCCCAAACAATCGAGGCGATCAATCACGCCCAGTCCGCTGGCGTGCCTATCATCGTCGCCATCAACAAGATCGACACTCAAGGCGCCGATCCGAAGCGCGTGCGCACCGAGCTGCTGAGCCACGAAATCGTCGTGGAGAGCTTGGGCGGCGACACGCTGGAGATCGAGGTCTCGGCCCTTAAGAAGACAGGCCTGGACAAGCTGCTTGATGCGATTGCGCTCCAGGCTGAAGTGCTGGAACTCAAAGCAAACCCTGAGCGCGACGCCGAAGGCGTGATCGTCGAGGCCAAGCTCGAACGCGGACAGGGTCCTGTCGGCACGGCGCTGGTTCAGCGCGGCACGCTCAAGGTCGGCGACCTCATCGTGGCGGGCTCGTCATATGGCCGCGTCCGCGCCCTGACCGACGATGCAGGCAAGCAAGTCAACGAAGGCGGCCCGTCAGTGCCGGTCGAGGTGCTCGGCTTCGATGCACCGCCTGAGGCTGGCGACCAGTTTGCCGTGGTCGAGACCGAGGCGCGCGCGCGCGAAATCACCGATTACCGCCAGCGCGAGAAGCGCAGGCAGACGGCGGTTGCCGGTCAGCGCGGCAGCCTCGAAGAGATGATGAACCAGCTGCAAGAGTCTGGCGTCAAAGAGTTCACGCTCATAATTAAGGGCGACGTGCAGGGGTCGGTCGAGGCCATTACCGCGACGCTTGCCGGTCTCGGCACCGATGAGGTCCGGGCCAATATCGTGCATGCGGGCGTCGGCGGTATTACTGAGTCAGACGTAGCGTTGGCATCGACGTCGGGCGCTGCTTTGCTCGCCTTCAATGTGCGCGCGAATGTGCAAGCCCGCGAAGCTGCGGCCCGTACCGGCATCGAGATCCGCCAATACGCGGTGATTTATGATCTCGTCGATGACATCAAACAGGCCATGTCAGGCCTGCTGGCGCCGACGAGGCGGGAGACCTTCCTGGGCAATGCCGAGATCCTGGAAGTGTTCTCCATCTCCAAGGTCGGCAAGGTCGCCGGTTGCCGCGTAACCGAAGGCAAAGTCGAGCGTGGCGCTCAGGTCCGCCTGATCCGCGACGACATCGTGGTGCACGAAGGCAAGCTCTCCACCCTCAAGCGCTTCAAGGACGAAGTGAAAGAGGTGGTGTCTGGCCAGGAATGCGGCATGGCGTTTGAGAACTATCAGGACATGCGTAAGGGTGATGTCATCGAGTGCTTCGAGGTCGAGCACATCGAGCGTACGCTCTAGGTGCTAGCCGAAACAGGCTAGCTCAAGGAGCATGCCCATGGCTGATCGTGGAAAAGGTGCAGGCCGCCCGCCTTCGCAACGCCAACTTAAAGTGGGCGAAGTGATCCGCCATGCGCTGGCCGAGATTCTCAATCGCGGCGACATCTCCGACGAGGTCTTGGAGCGTCATTCGCTGACCGTGCCGGAAGTCCGCATGACACCGGACCTCAAGCTTGCCACGGCCTATGTGATGCCGCTCGGCGGCGGCGATGCCGAGGAAGTGGTCACTCATCTCGAACAGCATAAGCGTTTCTTGCGCGGCGAGCTGGCGCGGCGGGTCAATCTGAAATTCATGCCGCAAATCAGGTTCAAGGTGGATGTCTCCTTTGAGACTTCCGCCAAGATCGACGCGATACTCGCCTCGCCCAATGTAGCCCGCGACCTTGACGAATAGCGGCTGGACGGAAGGGCGAGAAACATGGTGCGGCGGCGCAAAGGCCAAGCGATCAACGGCTGGCTGATCCTCGACAAACCCCTAGGCTTTACCTCGACCCGGGCCGTCGGGCGCGTGCGATATTTGTTCGACGCGTCTAAGGCCGGCCATGCCGGTACGCTCGACCCGCTCGCCACGGGAATTTTGCCGCTTGCCCTCGGGGAAGCGACCAAGACCATGCCGTTCGTGGTGGATGGAAGTAAGGCCTATCGCTTCACCGTGCGCTTTGGCGCGGAGACCGACACCGACGACGCCGAGGGCAAGGTGGTCAAGACGTCCGACCAACGTCCCACAAGGGCCGAAATCGAGGCGGCGCTGCCGAGCTTGACAGGCGACATTGCCCAAATCCCTCCCCGCTTTTCGGCCATCAAGGTGGACGGCGAACGCGCCTATAAGCTCGCCCGCGACGAAGAAGACTTCGAGCTCGCGGCCCGGACAGTCACCATCGACCGGCTCGAACTCACCGAGCACGCCGATGAGGACCATTGCGTGATCGAAGCCGAGTGCGGCAAGGGCACTTATGTGCGGGCCATTGCGCGCGATCTCGGCCGGATGCTGGGCTGCCTTGGCCATGTGGAGGTCTTGCGGTGAACGCGCGTCGGGGGCTTTACCGAGGCCGATACGGTCACCCTTGCCGAAATCGAGGAGGCTGCGGGAAACGAAGAGGGCAAGCAAGCCCTTCTCAGCCTGCTTCGGCCGGTGGAAACGGCTCTACAGGATATTCCGGCGCTCTCATTCAGCAGTTCCGATGCCGCGAGACTCCGCCAGGGCCAGCCGGTGATGCTCCGGGGCCGGGACGCACCGATTATGGGCGGGACGGTTTATGCCGTGTCGCGCGGCGCGCTGGTCGCGCTTGGAGAGGTCGCCCAAGGCGAATTTAGGCCCAAGCGCATCTTCAATCTGCCGGGCTGAGGCAAAGGCTGATTTTAGCGGATTTGGGCGCCGATTTCCGGCCACCCGTAGACCCCAAATACTACTGGCCTAAAGCCCGATAATCCCTATATTGCACCGATTGCGCCGGGGCCTTTTTTGGGGCCCCGTAACGCATTTTATCGACCGTGCTGGACGACATCCCGGCTCGGCCACCCGAAAACCCCTAATTGTAAGGATTATACGATGTCGATTAGCGCTGAGCGCAAGCAAGAGCTTATCCAGGAATACGCCACCACCAGCGGGGACACTGGGTCTCCAGAGGTACAAGTTGCGATCCTGACTGAGCGGATTACCAATCTTACGGGTCACTTTAAGACCCACAAAAAAGACAATCATTCGCGTCGCGGGCTGCTGAAAATGGTCAGCCAGCGGCGCCGGCTGCTCGACTACATCAAGTCGTGTGAGGTCAGCCGTTACCAAGACCTCATCAAGCGGCTCGGTATCCGCCGCTAACGGCTGCCCCTTAGCGGGCAGATTGCGAATAATTTGAACGGGCCTGCTCTCTCGCCATCCGGGCGAGGAGAGTATCCACCCCAATCAATGGGACATGAACATGTTTGATAAACACATCGTAGAAATCGACTGGGGCGGACGCCCCCTGACGTTCGAGACTGGGCGCATCGCCCGCCAGGCTGACGGCGCCGTGCTCGCCACCTATGGCGAGACAAGCGTTCTCGCCACCGTCGTCGCCGCCAAAGAGGAAAGGGTCGGCATCGACTTCTTCCCCCTGACCGTGAATTACCAGGAGAAGACCTTTGCCGCGGGCAAGATCCCCGGCGGTTTCTTCAAGCGCGAGGGCCGTCCGACCGAGAAGGACACCCTCACCTCCCGACTGATCGACCGGCCGATCCGGCCGCTCTTCGCCAAGGGCTTCAAGCACGAGACCCAGGTTGTCACCATCGTGCTCTCCCACGACATGGAGAACGATCCCGACATTCTGGCTCTGGTCGCCGCATCGGCGGCACTCGCCATTTCCGGCGTCCCCTTCTTGGGCCCGATTGGCGCCGCACGCGTCGGCTATATCGACGGTGAGTATGTGCTCAACCCGCCGATCGACGACATGCCGGAGTTGATTCTCGACCTGATCGTGGCCGGTACGACGGACGCCGTGTTGATGGTGGAGTCGGAGGCCCAAGAGCTGGACGAGAACGTGATGCTCGGCGCCGTGATGTTCGGCCACAGGAGCTTCCAGCCGGTCATTGAGGCCATCGTCAAGCTGGCTGAGAAGTCGGCCAAGGCGCCATGGGAAATCAAGCAGATCGACAATTCCGAGCTGGTGGCAAAGGTCGCCGGGATCGCCAATGACGGTCTGCGCGATGCCTATTCTATCGCCAGCAAGCAAGAGCGCCGCGACGGCATCTCCCAGGTGAAAGAGACGGTCATGACCGAGCTCGTTCCCGAGGGCACCGACGCAGTGACAGCATCGAAAGTGTCCGCGGCCTTCAAGGAAGCCGAGAAGAACATCGTTCGCTCGGGCATTCTTGAGACCTCCAAGCGCATCGATGGTCGCGACCTCACGACGGTCCGGCAGATCGTTTGCGAGGCAGGCGTCCTGCCCCGCACCCATGGTAGCGCCCTGTTCACGCGCGGCGAGACGCAGTCACTCAGCGTCGCCACGCTTGGTACCGGCGACGACGAGCAGTTCGTCGACGCCCTCCAGGGCACCTACAAAGAGACCTTCATGCTGCATTACAACTTCCCGCCCTTCTCGGTTGGTGAAGTTGGCCGCATGTCTGGCCCAGGACGACGGGAGATCGGTCACGGCAAGCTCGCTTGGCGCGCGCTTCACCCGATGCTTCCCGGACGCGAAGAGTTTCCCTACACCATCCGCATTGTCTCGGAGATCACGGAGTCTAATGGCTCCTCCTCCATGGCAACGGTGTGCGCCTCTTCGCTGGCCATGATGGACGCAGGCGTTCCGCTCAAGAAGCCGGTCGCTGGTATCGCCATGGGCCTGATCAAGGAAGGCGACAACTACGCCGTCCTCTCCGACATTCTCGGCGACGAGGATCATCTCGGTGACATGGACTTCAAGGTGGCCGGTACGGCTGATGGCATCACCTCTCTGCAGATGGACATCAAGATCACCGGCATCACCGAGGAGATCATGAAGATCGCGCTGGATCAGGCGCGTGATGGCCGGGTCCATATCCTTGGCGAGATGGAAAAGGCGCTCGACACCGCCAGGCCTGAGGTTGGCGAGTATGCGCCGCGCATCGAGACGATCCACATTCCGGTCGACAAGATCCGGGAAGTGATCGGCACGGGCGGTTCGGTGATCCGCGAAATCGTTGCGGAATCCGGCGCCAAGATCGACATCTCCGACGACGGCACCGTCAAGATTACTTCCGCCAGCGCGGACTCGATCCGGTCGGCATTGGCTCGCATCAAGGGGATCACCGCCGAGCCAGAGGCTGGCGAGATCTACGAGGGCAAAGTCGTCAAGGTGATGGACTTCGGTGCGTTCGTGAACTTCTTCGGCCCCAAGGATGGCCTGGTGCACATCTCACAGCTCGCCGAGGGACGTCCTGAGACCACGGCAGACGTCGTCAAGGAAGGCGACAAGGTGTGGGTCAAGCTGTTGAGCTTCGACGATCGCGGCAAGATCCGCTTGTCGATGAAGGTCGTCGATCAGGCCACCGGCAAAGAGATCGAGAAGAGCTAAGGCTCTGCTTTAGACCTTCACATCGATTAGGAATTTGGAGAGGGGCGCTTAGGCGCCCCTCTTTTTTTATGCGGTGAAGGGCAAGGGCTACGAGAGCCGCGACTACTGAGCGCTCGGGGCCAGGGGCGCCTTTGAGTTCGTGGCGCAGCGCCAACCGATGATGAAGTATTTGTCGTTGACCTCCTGCCACTCGTCGGACTTGACGGCAGCAGCCCTAATACAGGTCACCACATCACCAGCCCCGGCATCCGGCACTCTAAATTCTTGGCATTTCTCCGGCGTGGCCAGGAGACAAACCATGACAATGAGTTCAGCCATAAATTCCTCTTTCTTGCGCCCTTATCGTTCGCGCTCGGCACGCGCGGGCCACGTCTTATGTCGTTGTTGAACAGGGTAAAATTGTGGCGGACGGACAGTCCTGTCAATCCAATGACGCGTCTTACTCTTACTGTGCGGCCTCCTGGGAGCTCGCCTTCCCGGCGGCTTCTTCAAGCTCCTCGGCGTGCTCCATTGTCTTCAGTTGGTCGAGCGTCGGCATGAACGTGGTGGCGTAGCCACAATCCACGTAGTGCACCTCGCCGGTGACGGCGCCGGACAGGTCGGACAGAAGATAGAGCGCGGAACCGCCAACCTCATCGAGCGTGGGCGAGCGGCGCATAGGCGCATTGCGCTGCTGATAGTGCAACAGCGTGCGCGCTTCCGAGATACCGGCGCCTGCGAGTGTCCGCATCGGCCCGGCGGACAGAGCATTCACCCTGACGCCCTTAGGCCCCAAGTCCGAGGCGAGATATTTCACACTGGCTTCAAGCGCAGCCTTGGCGACGCCCATGACATTGTAGCAAGGCACGACCCGGCTTGCGCCGCCATAGGTCAAGGTCAGCAGCGAACCATTCTCGGTCATCAGATCCGACGCAAGCTTGCAGACTTCCGTGAAGGAGAAGCACGAGATCACCATGGTGTTCTCGAAATTCTTGCGCGTCGTGTCGCAATAGCGGCCTTTGAGCTCGTTACGATCGGAGAACGCCAGCGCGTGGACGACGAAATCGAGCGAGCCCCATTCCTTGCGGATCATATCGAAGACATTTTCGACGCTAGCAAGGTCCTCAACTTGGGCCTCTTCGATGATCGTCGCGCCAAGAGACTTTGCCAGCGGCACGGCGCGGCGGCCGAAGGCGCCCGGCTGATAACTGAATGCAAGCTCGGCACCCTGGCCATGCAACACGCGAGCAATGCCCCAGGCGATGGAGCGATCATTCGCCACGCCCATCATCAGCCCCCGCTTGCCCGCCATCAATGGGGCCGGCTCAGCGATGTCTTTTGTTGTTGCCATGTTACTTTTTACTCTGCTTGAGGTTGATATCCGCTCGGTCGCCGTCGCTCAGTCGTCAAACCGGCGGAACATAAGTGAAGCGTTCGTGCCGCCGAAGCCAAAGCTGTTCGACATCACGGTGTTGAGGGTGACATTGTCCTTGCGCTTGCGCACGATGGGCATGTCAGCGAAGTCGGGGTCCAGGTTTTCGATATTGGCAGACTCGCAAACGAAGTTGTTCTTCATCATCAGCAGCGAATAGATCGCTTCATGCACGCCGGCCGCGCCGAGCGAATGGCCGGTGAGCGACTTCGTGGCACTGATGTCCGGGCATTTGTCGCCGAACACTTCCCGGAACGCCGCGATTTCAATGGAGTCGCTAAGCGGTGTCGAGGTCGCGTGCGGGTTGATGTAGTCGATCTGCTCGCCGTTGAGATTCTGCATGGCCATGCGCATGCAGCGCACCGCGCCTTCGCCCGATGGCAGCACCATGTCGAAGCCGTCGGACGTGGCGCCGTAACCGATCAGCTCGGCATAGATATGTGCGCCACGGGCGCGGGCATGCTCGAGTTCTTCCAGCACTAGGACGCCGGCACCGCCGGCAATGACGAAGCCGTCGCGCGCCGCGTCATAGGCACGACTCGCAACTTCGGGTGTGTCGTTGAAATCGGAAGACATGGCACGCATGGCGTCGAACAGAACTGACAACGTCCAGTCGAGTTCTTCGCCGCCGCCGGCAAACACGATGTCCTGCTTACCCAACTGTATCAGCTCACTGCCATTGCCAATGCAATGGGCGGAGGTCGAACAAGCCGAGGAGATGGAATAGCTCACGCCTTTGATGTGATAGGGCGTCGACAGGGTCGCGGAATTGGTGGAGCACATGGCCTTCGGCACTTCGAAGGGACCGACCTTCTTAGCGCCCTTTTCCTGCGTCGTATCCGCAGCCTGCACGATGGCACGGGTCGATGGGCCACCTGAGCCCATGATCACGCCAGTGCGCTCGTTGGAGACGTCAGCCTCCTCAAGGCCCGCATCCTTGATCGCCTGCTCCATGGCAATGTAGTTCCAGCCGGCGCCGGCGCCCATGAAGCGGCGGACTTTGCGGTCGATCATGCTCTCCCAGTCGATCTTGGGCGCGCCATGCACCTGGCAACGGAAGCCAAGCTCGGCATAGTTGTCGGCCTTGACGATGCCAGGCTTCGCTTCACGCAGCGAGGCAGTCACCTCCTCAGCATTGTTGCCAATGGAGGACACGATGCCCATACCGGTTACGACCACGCGTTTCATAAGGTCAACGTCCTTGAAGTCAGCGCCACATTCAAAAAAGGACTAAGCACCGGCGGGTGTGGCTTCTTCTTCCGCCCGGAACAGGCCGACCCTCAGGTCTTTGGCCGTGTAGATTGTCTCGCCGTCGGCTTTGAGATATCCATCGCCGGTGCCAAGAGTGAATTTGCGGCTGATCACGCGCTTGATCTCGACGATATATTCGAGCTTACGCACAGTCGGCACGACCATACCGGAAAACTTGACCTCGCCCACGCTCAGCGCGCGGCCCTTGCCGGGATCGCCTAGCCAGCCGAGGAAGAAACCGAGCATCTGCCAAAGCGCATCGAGCCCGAGGCAGCCCGGCATCACCGGATCGCCCTTGAAATGGCAAGCGAAGAACCAAAGATCGGGCGTCACGTCGAGTTCCGCGACGATGCGGCCTTTGCCATACTCACCGCCATCGGCCTGCACATGAGAGATGCGGTCGAACATGAGCATGGGCGGCAGGGGCAGTTGCGCATTGCCCGGGCCGAACAACTCGCCCCTGGCGCAGGCAAGCAACGCCTCGTAGTCGAATTGGCCCTGCCGTTCGGCCGTCGGTTTCTGCACTCTAGTAAATCCTTCGCCTTGAACCTGAAATATGGGTCGTTTCCTAACACAGTCAAAGGCCCGCCAAAAGCCCGCGACCGGGCCATCAGAGGCGCCCCACCTAGCACCAGGACAATATGCCGCCAAGCGGAACTTCCAGCCTTGCCCTGCGCCGTGTCCGGGACAAATTGGCAATAAGTCAGCCAAACCAAAGCGTTGCGGTGGCCGAGGCTTCCCCCTATATTTCCCGGTATCAACCTTTGCGTGATACGATAACCACATGGAAAATTTGCCACAGGAGCCGCAAGAAGCGGCGACCGAGACGATGACCGGAGATGTCGCCGAGATCTTGCGCGGCGCGGGGCTTAGGCCAACGCGTCAGCGGGTCGCGCTGGCTCGCCTGCTATTCGCCGAGGGTGATCGGCACGTGACCGCCGAACGGCTGCATGAAGAGGCTTTGAGCGTCGAAGTCCCGGTGTCGCTTGCCACCGTGTACAACACGCTCCACCAGTTCACTGGAGCAGGGCTCCTCAGAGAAGTCGCGGTCGAAGGCGCCAAGACCTATTTCGACACAAACACGTCGAATCACTACCACTTTTTCTGTGAGCGTTCCGGCAAGCTTCTGGACATCGACACCGGCGCTATCAATATCGATGGCCTGCCAGAGGCACCCGAGGGCATGGTCATCTCCCGCGTCGATGTGCTTGTGCGGCTGGTCGACAAGGCTGGCAGCTAGCGCCTTTTATCCATAGCCTGATGAATGTCGGTGGCCTGAACATTTGCGCGCGCGACCGCGGGAATGGCGCCTACTCGACCTTTTCGTCGCGATAGACGCCCCAAAGCTTGGCCTGCTCCACATAGCCGGAATATTTGTCGATGGTGAGTTCACACCACTTGCCGTCGCATTCAACGACATCGCCGATCACACCAGACTGAAGCTCGGCCACGATGCTGGACCCCGTAGACTGGCCGTCGCGAAGTTTGACGCTTTCCGCGCCTTTGCCCTTGGTCCAAGGGCTGATCAGCACGGTGCGCCGGCCGCTCAAGAGGCTATGGAACACCCAGCCCTCGGCCCCGTCGCTGTCGCGCACGCGCCGCCAATTCTCGGATTCGGCGAAAATCTCGACTGGAAGGCCGGCGCGGGAGAAGATCCAGACGATCGGCTGATCGGTGTTCGGCCCCCGGCGCACATTGACCTTGTCCGACTTGAGGCTGACATAGCGCGGCACGGCTAAGCCGGTCTTGGAGCCAACCGTCCTAGCCGGCTTTTTGGCTCCATCCTCGGCCGCGCTCCCTGGACTCGCTGCGAAAGCGAGGCTCAAGGCCAACCCAATTCCGATTAAAGCGCGATTGCGCACCGTCTCACCCCCGTCGTGACACCCCGATAATCGTGGCCGATTGGGCTGAACAGTCGAATCGACTTCCTCTGAATGACCGAGAAAAGTGAAAAGATCGTGGCTCTGGGAAATTTCCCGGCCTGAAGCCAATATGACGCTTTATCTCGTAAAGCCCCTTCTGTTAGACAAAGCGCGCAAAACAAGCATCTGAAAATCGCCTTTCGGGGAATCCTCCCCGCCGCTAGCCTCCTGACGGGATAAGTTATGGCCTCTGATCGACCGTTCGTTATCGTCACGCGCAAGCTGCCAGACATTGTGGAAACACGGCTGAGGGAGTTGTTCGACGCGCGGCTCAACATCGACGACAAGCCGTTTTCGCAGGAACAACTGATCGAGGCGGTCAAAACCGCCGACGTGCTTGTGCCGACGGTCACCGATCGCATCGACCGAACCGTGCTGAGCCAGGCTGGCCCCGATCTCAAGCTGATCGCCCAGTTCGGCACCGGCGTCGACAATATCGATCTCGATACCGCCCGGAACCGTTCGATCCTCGTCACCAACACGCCCGGCGTGCTGACCGAAGACACCGCCGACATGACCATGGCGTTGATCCTCGCGGTGCCGCGGCGCCTGACGGAAGGCGCGGCCCTGCTTAAGGCTGGCGATGGCTCGTGGCAGGGTTGGTCTCCGACCTGGATGCTCGGCCACCGTATCTATGGCAAACGGCTCGGCATTGTCGGCATGGGGCGCATCGGCCAGGCCGTGGCGAAGCGAGCCAAGGCGTTTGGCCTCCAGATCCATTATCACAACCGCAGGCGCGTCTCGGCCAACGTCGAGCAGGCGCTCGAGGCCACCTATTGGGACAGCCTCGATCAGATGATGGCCCGTATGGACATCATCTCCGTCAACTGCCCGCACACGCCGGCGACCTATCATCTGCTGTCGGCGCGCCGGCTAGCCCTGATGAAACCGTCCTCCTATATCGTCAACACCGCGCGCGGCGAGGTGATCGACGAGAACGCGCTGGCTCGCATGATCGACAATGATGAACTTGCCGGCGCAGGTCTCGATGTCTTTGAGCACGAGCCCGCGGTGAACCCGAAGCTGCTCGGCAGCAACAAAGTCGTGGTCTTACCGCATATGAGCTCGGCAACGCTCGAAGGCCGCGTCGACATGGGCGAGAAGGTCATCATCAACATCAAGACCTTCCTCGACGGCCACGCGCCGCCGGACCGTGTCCATCCCGCGATGTTCTAGGGAGCGTTTGCGCTTCCGCTAATCGGCCGTGCTGGAAGAGCTATCGGCTTTAGGGACAGCGGAGGCCTCTTGCATTTCCACGTGCTCGGGCCGAAAGCCCATGCCGACAAGCCGGCCCGGAAAGCGCCGCAGCCACGGAAAGCGGCCGAGCAGCTTCACCGCAAAGGGCGGTTTAGGCTGCTTCGTCATGGAAAGAACGTTGGAAATGACCTGGTTCTGGATGGCGATCTGAAGCGCTTGCGTCATCTCGGTCGGCCATTGCCGCCGCTTCTGCACCTCGCGCAGATCCTCGTCCGTGACCGTGCCCTCCCGCAATGGCGTGGCCAGTATATTGGCGGTCGCCACTGCGTCTTGAATGGCGAGATTGATGCCGACGCCGCCAACCGGTGACATGGCATGGGCCGCATCACCAATGCAGAGCAGCCCCGGCTTGTACCATTGCTTCAGGCGGTCGACCCGGACGCTGAGCAGCCTCACGTCATCCCACGAGGTGATCTCGCGTACGCTGTCGGCCAATGTCGGCTCCAGCGCGACCAGACCGAGACGGAATGACTCTAGCCCCTTGCGGCGCAGCTCGTTGAAGCCGCCTTTGGCGATGACGAACGCGCACTGCCAGTAATCGCCACGGTCGATCATGATGAAGAACCGGCCAGACTCAATACGGCCCAGGGTCTCGGCACCATCCTCGGGGTTCTTGGATAGGCGCAGCCACAGCACGTCCATAGGCGCACCGCGATCCTCGACTTCAAGACCAGCAAGCTGGCGCACCGTGGAATGTCTGCCGTCAGTGCCGACCACGAGATCGGCGCGAACTTCTAGATCGCCTTCCGGCGTCGCCGCCTTCAGACCCACGACCCGGTCGCCCTCCGTCAAAAGCTCGCCCACCTCCGCCTGCATGCGCAGATGAAAGGTCGGAAAGCGCTTGCCCGCTTGCGCGAGAAAATCGAGGAACTCCCATTGCGGCATGAAGGCGAGAAATTTGCACTTGGTCGGAAGATGCGAGAAGTCGGCGATGGTGATGAATTCATCGCCGATCTTGGCACCAAGCTCCGCCACCTCTTGATGCGGCCGCTTCAAGAAGTCATCGAGCAGACCAAGCTCATGCATGACCTCAAGCGTCGAGGGGTGGATGGTATCCCCGCGAAAGTCGCGGAAAAAATCAGCGTGCTTCTCCAGCACGACCACATCGACGCCAGCCCTGGCGAGCAGATAGCCCAGCATGACGCCAGCGGGTCCGCCGCCGGCAATTGCACAATTTGTAGTGATGGTTTCAGCGCTCATGCTCGCTTTGGTAGAGAAGACTGGTTAACACCCGCTCATCCCTTATCCTCCGCCACGTCCTGACGGTGATGGGACAGGGTCAGTAAATCGTGGATTTCGGCCGTTGAGTGGGTTTTCCGGGTCCCAGCCATAGGAGACCGTGGAGACGCGCGCCTGAAGCGCATCGTAGAGGAGCAGCCGGCCCACCATGCTGTCCCCGATCCCCAGAAGCTCTTTCACCACCTCGACCGCCTGGAGGCTGCCGATCACGCCAGCCACGGCACCAAGAATGCCGGCCTCGGAACAGGCCGGGACCGTGCCGTCCGGCGGGCTTTGCGGGAACAGGCAGCGATAAGAGGGGCGGGGATTGCCGTCCTCATCCTTCTCGAAGGCGCGGAACGTGGTCAGCTGGCCGTCGAACGGGCCAACAGCCGCGAACACCAGCGGCAGCTTGGCCAGATAGCAGGCGTCGTTGACGAGATAGCGCGTGGCGAAATTGTCCGAGCCATCAGCGACGATGTCGAAGCCGCCAATGATGTCGAGCGCGTTCTCCGGCACAAGCCGCGTGGAATAAAGCTGCATTTCCACGTTTGGATTGAGGCGCTCGATGGTGGTCGCGGCGCTCTTCGTCTTCGGGGCGCCCACGGCTTTGGTGTCGTGGAGTATTTGCCGCTGGAGATTGTCGAGGCTGACCCGGTCGTCATCGATGACGCCGATGGTGCCGACACCAGCCGCGGCAAGATAGAGAATGAGCGGCGAGCCGAGACCCCCAGCGCCGACCACGAGAATGCGCGCGGCTTTCAGCCGCTGCTGGCCTTCGCCGCCAATCTCTTTCAGCACCAGATGACGCTTATAGCGTTCGATTTCGTCAGGGGTGAGCATGGCTGGAATGTAGAACATCGCTCGCAAACATGGGAGAGATTGCCAATCATTCCTTTGTCATCGGCTGGACTGACTGGGGGATCCAAGCATCGCCATGGCAGCTAGCCGGTGGAGCCGAAACCGCCCTCGCCCCGGCCGGTGTCGTCGAGCGTATCCACGGGCACGATCTCCACATGGGTGACGGCTGAAATGATGGCTTGGGCGATACGGTCGCCGCGCTGGATGACAAAAGTTTCGCTGCCGAGATTGACTAGGATCACTTTGATCTCGCCGCGATAGTCGGCATCGATGGTCCCCGGACTGTTGAGTACGGTGACGCCATGCTTCAGGGCGAGCCCTGAGCGGGGCCTGATTTGCGCCTCATGACCTTCGGGCAACGCAAACGCCAAACCAGTCGGAATGAGCACGCGGTCGCTGGGCGCCAAAGAAACAGGCGCGTCTTCCGGCACGGCAGCGACAAGATCGAAGCCTGCGGCATGGGCTGACTGATAGGCGGGAAGCGGCAAGTCTTCCCCATGTGGCAGACGCAAAACCCGCAAAGTCACACTCATTCGGCGGCCGAACGCACGGTGGATAGCGTCTCGGCGGCACGGGACAGCAGGCGCGTCGCCATCTCATCCTTGCTCATCGGCGCCCAGTCTTCGACGCCGACGCTCGTGACGAGATGCACGACGGTACGATCGCCACCCATGATGCCAGTGCCGGCCGACACGTCATTGGCCACGATCCAATCCGCACCCTTGGCGCGTCGCTTGGCCGTCGCATTGGCCACCAGATTTTCGGTCTCGGCGGCAAAGCCAATGACCATGTCTGGGCGCTGTGGCGACGGCTTAGCCAGGGTTGCCAGAATGTCGGGGTTCTGCGCCAGCGAGAGGGTGATGTCTCCGCCGCCCTCTTTCTTGAGCTTCTGCGCCGCTTCGTGCGACGCGCGCCAGTCGGCGACGGCTGCCGCGCAAATCGCGATATCGGCAGGAAACGCGTCGAGCACGGCATCGAGCATGTCAAAGGCGCTCTCGACTTTGACCAGCGTCACGCCTTCGGGGTCGGGCAGCGCCACGGGACCGGTCACGAGTGTCACACGCGCACCGAGACTTAAGGCAGCGCGGGCGAGTGCATAGCCTTGTTTGCCCGACGAGCGATTGGCGATGTAGCGCACGGGATCCAGCGGCTCGTGCGTCGGGCCCGACGTGATCAACACATGGCGCCCGCTTAAGGGGCCCACCTGCTTCACGCTCAGCAGATGCTCAATCGCATCGATGATCGCAAGGGGCTCGGCCATGCGCCCTGGTCCGTATTCGCCGCAAGCCATCTCGCCCTCGTCAGGCCCGACAAACTCAATGCCGTCGGCCCTGAGCGTGGCGATGTTCCGCCGTGTGGCCGGATGCTGCCACATGCGGATATTCATGGCGGGCGCAACGAGCACCCGCTTGTCGGTGGCGAGCAGCACGGTCGAGGCGAGGTCGGACGCGGTGCCCGTCGCCATCTTGGCCAGAAGGTCGGCGGTGGCCGGCGCCACCACGACGAGATCAGCCTCGCGCGACAGCCTGATATGGCCGATCTCCGCCTCGTCCTTGAGGTCGAAAAGGTCCGTGAACGTCTTGTCGCCGGACAGCACGGAGAAGGACAGCGGCGTGACGAATTCAGCGCCGCCCTTTGTGAGAATGACGCGCGCGCTCACGCCCCGCTCCTTCAAGCGGCGCACGAGGTCGAGGCTCTTATAGGCGGCGATACCACCACCAACGACCAAGAGGATGCGCTTGCCGTTCACTTTCGTCTCTCTCAATACGTCATTCCGGCCTAGTCCTAGCGGACCGATCAGCAGACCCAACCATGACTATCATGCTGGGGTTAATGGCAAAAATCAAAACAGAAGCCTTATGGCGATGGCCACAAGGGCGATGGCGCCAACCCAAATGCCAAGCCGGCTCCAGCGGTCGCGACGGCTCTGCGCCCCTGCCAGCCGCGCTACGCTCTGGTCATCGAGATGCAAGCCCTCTTCGGCCATGGTGGCGAGCGCGTCCATCGAACGCTCGGCCTGATCGAGAAGCTTCGGGATGTCGCCGACGAAGCGGCCAACAGACTGGGCACTTTCCGCCGCCTGCTCAATGCGCGCGCCGGCGCCAAGCTGCTTCTCAAGCCACTCTTTGGTCACCGGTTCGGCCACGACCCACATATTAAGCTCGGGGTCGAGGCCACGCCCCACACCCTCGACCACCACCATGGTCTTTTGCAGCATGATCAGCTCGGGCCGCGTCTCCATGTCGAAGACCTCGGTATATTGGAAGAGCTGGCCCAAGAGATGCGCCATGGAAATCTCGGACGCGGGGCGGTCCATGATGGGCTCGCCGATAGCGCGCAAGGCTTGGGCGAACTGCGCCACCGAATGTTTGTGCGGCACATAGCCCGCTTCGAAATGCACCTCGGCAACGCGGGTATAATTGCGGGTGACAAAGCCGTAGAGGATCTCGGCAAGGAAGCGCTGCTCCTTCATGCCTAGGCGGCCCATGATGCCGAAATCCACGGCAACGATGTCGCCATCCTTATCGACGAATAAATTCCCCGGATGCATGTCGGCGTGGAAGAAACCGTCCCGCAATGCGTGGCGTAGGAAGGTCTGCATCAGCCGTGCGCCGAGCTCTTTTAGGTCGCGACCCGCGGCGGCAATCTTTTCGTGATCGCCAAGTGGAATGCCGTCGATCCATTCGAGCGTCATCACGCGCCGAGCGCTGCGCGTCCAATCCACCTTGGGCACGCGGAAGCCTTCATCGTCTTTGGAATTTTCGGCCATCTCGGAGATGGCCGCAGCCTCCATGCGCAGATCCATCTCAATGGCGACAGACTTTGCCAGCGTGTCGACAATCGCCAAGGGCCGTAAACGCCGTGACGGCGCATGGAACCGCTCGATCATACGGGCGGCGAAGAAATAGCTGTCGAGGTCTTTCTGGAAGCGGCGCTCGACTCCGGGGCGGAGCACTTTGACGGCGACGGTCTTCAACTTACCGTCCGGCCCCTTCACCTTGGCTTTGTGAACTTGGGCAATCGAAGCGGCGGCGACCGGCGGGCCGAACTCGACGAACAGCTCATCGATGGGCGCCCCAAGCTCCGCCTCCACGGCCTTCACCGCCTCTTTTTGAGAGAAAGGCGGCAAGCGATCTTGGAGCGTCGATAGGTCTCGCGCTAGCTCGCGTCCAACAAGGTCGTCGCGGGTGGCAAGAAACTGGCCGAGCTTGATGTAGGAGGGGCCGAGCAAGGTGAGCGCCTTGGACAGCCGCGCCTGGTTGCCGGCCCCGTTCTTGCGCAAGGGTGACGTAGCGCGAGCAAACAGACCAAGCGGGCCTGGCAGATTGGCATGCTCGGGCAGCACGCGCGCGCCGCTCCAGCCAAGCATCACACCTGCTTTCGTCAGTCTCGCCATATTGGCAATGGCGTTCACGTCACATGCCTCATCTCAAAGCCGCCAGCCGGAATGGATCGCCGCGATGCCACCGGTGAGATTTCGATAACGCCCAAGCTCGAAGCCCGCATCTTCAATCATGCCCATGAAGCATTCTTGGTCGGGGAAGCGCCTGATGCTTTCCACGAGATAGCGATAGGACTCGGCGTCACCGGCCACGAGGGCGCCAAGCTGCGGGATCGCATTAAAAGAGTAAGCATCGTAAATCGTGTCCAACAGAGGCATCTCGACGCGCGCGAACTCCAAGCAGAGAAACCGGCCGCCGGGCTTCAGCACACGGAACGCCTCGGCCAGCGCCGCCTCGATATGGGTGACGTTGCGAATGCCAAACGCGATCGTATAGGCGTCGAAGCTGGCATCGGGGAACGGCAAGGCTTCCGCATTGCCTTGGACGAAACTGAGGGGCTCATTGCCGGTGGCACGCGTCCGGCCCGCCTCAAGCATCTCCGCACTGATATCGCAGATCACAGCGCTACCGCCCGCGCCGGCCTGCTTCAAAAAGCGAAAAGCGATGTCGCCCGTGCCGCCCGCCACATCGAGCAGGTCAAAAGCCGCGTCGCTTTTCGGCGGGCTCAGCGCATTCAGAAGGTCCGCCTTCCACAAGCGATGGAGACCGCCCGACATGAGGTCGTTCATCACGTCGTAGCGCCGTGCGACCTTGGCGAACACCTCGTTCACCAGGCCCTGGCGGTCGCTTTCGTCCACGGAGGCAAAGCCGAAGCTCGCCGCCGTATCGACGGAATCGTGGTTTTTTAGGTCCTCCGACATGCGGCGGACCATAGCGTAAGGCCTGAGACCGCGCTATTGTTGCGATGCAATGAGGTTTATTCTGCGCTGCACTATGATGGGCCGCCATGCCTGAGCTGCCTGAGGTCGAGACCGTTCGCCGGGGCTTGGAGCCCGTGCTCGTGGGCAACGGCTTCTCGCGCGTCGAGCAGCGGCGCTCCGATTTGCGTTTTCCGTTTCCGAAGCGTTTCGCCGAGCGCTTGGAAGGCCGCAACGTCGAGGCGCTGGACCGGCGAGCCAAATATCTCTTGGCGCGACTCGACGACGGCGAAGTGCTGGTCATGCATCTCGGCATGACGGGGCGCTTCACCATTGATCGCGATGCCGACACGAAATCCGAGCGTCAGCGGAAAATACCGAAGCATGAGCACATCGTGTTCCATCTCACCGACGGCACGGCGATCCGCTACGCCGACACCCGCCGCTTTGGCCTGATGGATCTGATCCCCGGCGCCACGCTCAACGACCACGCTCTGTTCAAGGGCCTTGGCGTTGAACCATTGGGCGAGGACCTGACGCCCGAGTGGTTCGCCGAAAAGCTGAAAGGCAAGGCCACGCCCATCAAGGCCGCGTTCCTCGACCAGAGGTTGATCGCCGGGATCGGCAACATCTATGCGTGCGAGGCGCTGCACCGCGCGGGCATCTCGCCCTTGAGGCTCGCCGGGACGCTGGCCACAAAATCCGGCAAGCCGACCAAGAAGACAGGCGCGCTGGTCGACGCGATCAAGTCCGTGCTGGTGAGCGCCATCAAAGCGGGCGGGTCATCGCTGCGGGATTATCGTGGCGCCGACGGCAAGCTCGGCCGCTTCCAACATTCTTTCAAGGTCTATGGCCGGGAGGGGAAACCCTGCCGAAAAACGGCATGCAGCGGCACGATCACCCGCGTCATCCAGAGCGGCCGTTCGACCTTTCACTGTCCAACCTGCCAAAAATAAGGGAACCGACACTCATGTCTGTCGAAGAGATCGCTAATGGCTCTGTCGAAGAGAACGCAAGCGGCGCCGATACGCCCGAGACAAACCCGTACGAGACGCTGATCGTCACCACCGAAGGCAAAGTCGGGCTCATCACGCTCAACCGGCCGGAGGCGCTGAACGCTCTCAACGCGCTTCTCATCCGCGAACTCAACACTGCGCTGATGGATTTCGAGGCCGACTTAAATATTGGCGCCATCGTCATCACCGGCAATGAGAAGGCCTTTGCGGCGGGCGTCGACATCAAGGAGATGCACACCAAAACCTTTGTCGAAGCCTATGGCAGCGACTTCCTGGCGCCGTTCGACAAGATCGGCACGATCCGTAAACCAATCATCGCCGCGGTGGGTGGCTATGCGCTCGGTGGCGGCTGCGAGCTTGCCATGTCTTGCGACATCATCATTGCCGCCGACAACGCCGTGTTCGGGCAGCCCGAGATCAATCTCGGCATCATGCCCGGTGCGGGCGGCACCCAGCGGCTGGCCCGCGCGGTCGGTAAGGCCAAAGCCATGGAGCTTTGCCTCACCGGGCGGCAGATGCGCGCCGAAGAAGCCGAGCGTTCCAATCTGGTGAGCCGGGTCGTGCCTACCGCCGAATTGCTGGATGAGGCGATGAAGGTCGCCAGCAAGATCGCCAGCCTGTCTCAGCATGCGGTGATGATGATCAAGGAAGCGATCGACCGGGGCTTCGCCACCACGCTGGCCGAAGGCACAAGGTTCGAGCGCGGCCAGTTCTATTCGCTGTTCGCCACTGAAGACCAGAAAGAGGGCATGGCCGCCTTCATCGACAAGCGGAAGCCTGCCTTCAAAAACCGCTAGGGCGTGCCCCTACGAGAGGCTGTTCTTCCCGGCGCAGCGCCTTGTCAACGTGATCTAAATCCCCCAGACTCTGGTTCTTGGGGGGCTAGAGATGACGGCAAAGGTCACGGTTATCGCCTTCCATCGCGCCAAGCCGGCAAGGAGCAGGCGCTACGTAACGCCTTGCTTGCGGTTTGCGGCCCGACCCGCGCCGAGAAGGGCTGCATAAATTACGATCTCCATGTCTCACCCGACAACCCTGGTCTCCTTGTATTTCACGAGAACTGGGCGTCCAAAGCCGATCTCGATGCCCATCTCGCGTCCCCCCATATCGACGCCTTTCGTGCGGTCGCCGGCGATCTCTTGGCCGAGCCGCCGAATATCACCCGATGACACGAAACCAAGGGCTGAGGCCCGGCACGCGTCATCCCGTTACCGGAGGGTTTGAATCTGAGCCAATCTTGGTCCCGGCGCCCGGTGACCTTGGAGTTGACGCTTTTAGGGGTGCTCGCTATAGAGCACCCTAATTAGCGCTTCTCTCGCGCTTTCCGCCGCGACCTTCGCGGACCGAAAGCCGACTCAAGGATCTCAAAGAAATGGCCAATACCAAGTCGGCGAAGAAAGCCGTTCGCCAATCTATCCGCCGGACCGCCGTTAACAAGACGCGCCGGACCCAGATGCGTAGTTCCGTCCGTAAGGTCGAAGAAGCGATTGCGTCGGGCAACAAGGAAGCCGCTCAGGCCGCCTTGAAGGAAGCCGAGCCCGTTATGGCCCGGACGGCCCAGCAGGGCATCCAGCATCGCCTGACCGCGTCCCGTAAGGTCTCTCGCCTCTCCAAGCGCATCAGCGCCATGGCGTCCGCCTAGGTCAATAAACCGGCACTGTTGCTTGGACGCCACATGGGCTGCGCACGCTCTCGCGCGCCACATGTCAATTTGACGAATATTTCAACTACTTGACGTTCCGCCAGCTGTGGGACGTGCCGGCGCTTATCCACCGGCCTCCCCCTAAAAAAAAAAACTTTAGCCTAAAAATCGCGCTGAACCCCCCGCTTTTGGGGCTTTTTAAGACCTGCGGCGGTCGATTCACGCTTGCGGGACAGTGGCTTGGACTGCGCAATAGATCGCTTCACTGAGGGGTCTTACGGCGCCAGACGGCCCTATTCGCTCGCTTGCTCGGCCCATATTGCCTGTGTATAGTCTAGTCATCCGAACGGGGAAGTCCCCTCCTTACAATTGAGTATCTTGACCTTGGCCGTTCCAGGGACAGGTTTTCCTTTGTCTTCGTAGTAAGGAGGGATGAACATCTTGTGCAATTCTTTTGCATAAGCTGTGGGTACTGCGGGTATAAGTTGTGTAAAGCCACCATGAATTGTGGTCAACATAAAAACTGTTCTTGCGACGTGCTCACATTTTTAGGGGAGGAGGCACGATCTTGGGCGCGCAGTCTGGCGAAACCGCGACCGACGAGGTTGATGTAGCGACGGCCTGGAAGGGCCTCAAGGCGAACCCTCGGTCGCAACTTGTCGATGTGCGCACCCGCGCGGAGTGGACTTATGTCGGGATCCCCGATCTTGGGCCTTTAGGCAAACGGACTGTGCTCGTCGAGTGGCAGACCTTTCCCGATCAGTCCGTGGATCCGCGTTTCGCCGAGCGTCTCGCTAGTGAGTTGAAAGCGCTCGATGTCCAGTTAGACGACGATCTTTTTTTCATATGCCGTTCGGGAAGCCGGAGCCTGGCAGCAGCCAGCGCAATGGCATCGGCGGGGTACCGCGCCTGTCACAACGTTACGGAGGGGTTCGAAGGACCGCTCGACGACGAGAGACATCGCGGCTCCCTATTAGGGTGGAAAGCGATCGGATTACCCTGGCAGCAAGGCTAGGAGCCGGTCCGCGTCAATCAAGTTGGCTGCTCCAGTGTGAAGCGTGCGGTGCGTAAAAGGCGCTAACGAGATGAATGGGAAAGAACAAAAACCGTGGCACATGCAGAGGCACAAGCGCAGCAACCGGACCAATGCATACCAAGCGATGCTTGGGTGAAAGTCAAATCCCGGCTACGCGGCGAAGTGGGAGAGGACGTCTACGCCAGCTGGTTCAGAGGCGTGGAGGTTGAACAGGTAGAGGGCGGGATCGTCCATCTTACGGTGGCGACACGTTTCCTGCGGAACTGGCTCCGAACGCATTACTACGACTCCGTACTGAGGCAGGTCCGTGCCGAATGGCCGGCCACCGAGCGCATTGAATTCAGTGTCCGCCAGCCGCATTTCACCATCGAGCAGCCTAAGGAGCAGCCCCGTGACGCCAGGCGGAGCCCGGCGCTGGCCGCGTCTGGTCTGACGCCGCTGCCCATGCCGCTGCGCACCGGCTATGGCGGGTTTGAGGGTTCGCCGCTGGACCCGCGCCTGACCTTTTCGAGCTTCGTGGTGGTGGGCAATACGAACAAGCTGTCCCACGCCGCCGCTCAGCAGGTCGCGAACGCCTTCTCCAGCCCGCAATCGCCATTCAACCCATTGTTCCTGCATGGCAATGTTGGCCTAGGCAAAACCCATCTGCTGCATGCCATCTCCTGGGAGATCAAGCATCAGAAGCCCGAGACCGAGGTTCTCTATCTCACAGCCGAGCGTTTCATGTCTGGCTTCGTGCAGGCCTTGCGGGCCCGCGACGCGCTGGCCTTCAAAGAGAAGCTCCGCAATATCGACATCCTCCTGATCGACGACATGGAGTTCTTGCAGGGGCCGACCATTCAGCAGGAGTTCTGTCACACGCTGAATTCGCTGATCGACGGCGGACGCCAAGTGGTGGTGGCGGCAGACCGCGCGCCCACCCATCTCGACAAGCTCGACATGCGTATGCGGTCGCGGCTCGGCGGCGGCCTTGTGGCCGAGATCAAGGCCATGGACTACGAGCTCCGCCACGAGATCCTTGTGAAGCGGGCGAAAGAGGCCTGCACCGATACCAACGGTCTCGTTGTTTCCGATACGGTGCTCGCATTCCTGGCCGAGCGTCTGACCGAAAGCGGGCGCGAGCTTGAGGGCGCCGTTCACCGTTTGCGGGCGAGCTACCAACTGACCGATGAGCCGGTCAGCATTGCTGTCGCCGAACAGATCGTGCGCGACCTCATGCGCGGGGCCGAACCCCGGCGTGTCCGCATCGACGACATCCTGCGGACCGTCTCCAAGCATTACGGGGTCAACCGCGGCGATCTCCTGTCGGGGCGGCGCAACCGGTCAATCGTGCGTCCGCGTCAGATCGGCATGTATCTCGCCAAGATGCTGACCTCCCGCTCGCTTCCCGAGATCGGGCGGCGGTTCGGCAACCGCGACCACACCACGGTGCTGCACGCGATCCGCAAGATCGAGCAGCTCATGAGCGACGATAATCAGCTGCGCGAGGAGATCGAGCTTCTGAAGCGCCTGCTGCGCGACTAGAGGGATGGCGGGAGACGCCCCGGACTGAACCGGGCCTCTCTCCCCCGCCGCTCTTGCAAAATGGGTCTCGTCGCGTCAAGTTTGACCGGACTTCGGCCCGCCTCGCCTTTGGCTATAGAGGGCCGAGCCGAAGCCGTAAACGCTTCGGGCTGGGTCATCCCAGCAAAGAAAGCGTCAATTTTCGGGGTATTCTCCAATCATGCGCCTCACTATCGATAAGCCGAGCCTCGCCACGGCGCTCGCCCATGTGGCGAGCGTGGTAGAGCGGCGCAACACCATCCCCATCCTGTCCAACGTGCTTCTCGCCACCAGCGCCAACGAGCTCCGGCTGACCGCCACCGACCTCGACATGGAGGTGGTGGAGACGGTGCCTTGCCGGTCGCAGGACGAGAGCGCCATCACCGTGCCGGCGCACATGTTTTTCGACATCGTGCGCAAGCTGCCCGAGGGCAACGAAATTGAGCTCGAGCGCGATGCCGAGCAGGAGCGGCTCGTGATCACGAGCGGCCCGGCCCAGTTCTCCTTGCAGACATTGCCGGCCGATGATTTTCCGGCGCTGAGCGTCGACGATCTGGGCCACGCCTTCACATTGGCCGCCAAAGACCTCAAGCGCCTGATCGAAAAGACGCAGTTTGCCATCTCCACGGAGGAGACCCGCTATTATCTGAATGGCATCTACCTTCATGCGGCGGAGGCCGACGGCAAGCCCACATTGCGGGCCGTGGCCACCGACGGCCATCGCCTGGCGCAGCTCGATCTGCCTCTACCGTCTGGCGCCGAAGGCATCCCGGGCGTGATCGTACCGCGCAAGACCGTGGCCGATCTTGCCAAGCTGGTGGAAGACGCCGATGGCGACGTCAAAATCGAACTTTCACCGTCCAAAATCCGCGTCTCGGCGGGCCGGGTGGTGCTCACGTCCAAGCTCATTGATGGGACGTTCCCCGACTATGGGCGCGTCATCCCTCAGGGCAACGACAAGCAGCTCGAAGTGGACAACGCCGTCTTCGCTCAGGCCGTCGATCGCGTCTCCACGCTGTCGAGCGACAAGGGCCGCGCTGTCAAGCTGGCGCTCGACAAAGGCAAGCTCACATTGTCGGTGAACAATCCGGAATCTGGCAGCGCCACCGAGGAACTGGCCGTCGACTATGATCTTGAGGCGCTCGAGATCGGCTTCAACGCCCGCTATTTGCTCGATATTTCAAAGCAGTTGGAGAGCGGCACGGCAGAGTTCCTGCTCGCCGATTCAGGCTCTCCCACCATCGTGCGTGACTCAAAAGATGCGTCCGCCCTCTATGTACTCATGCCGATGCGAGTATGAGGGCTAGCCCGCACGGACAACATCCCGGAGAAGCAACGACGGACAAGGGAAGCAACCTTGCCCCACAACGGCTCTTCGTTAGCGCGCTGAAACTCACCGATTTCCGCAGCTACACCAACGCCAAGATCGAACTGAATGCTTCGCCCGTGGTGCTGGTCGGCGACAACGGTTCGGGCAAGACCAATCTCCTTGAGGCCGTGTCGCTGCTTGGCGGTGGCCATGGCTTGCGCGGGCGCCCCTATGCCGAACTCTGCCGGCGGGAAGGCCATGGCGGCTTCGCCATTGCCGCCACAGTGATGTCGCGCCATGGCGAAGTGGACATCGGCACTGGGTTTCTTCCGGGCACGCGCGAAGAGGGCGCAGGCCGGACCGTGCGCATCGCCGGCAAAGATCAAACCACCGGCGCGCTCGCCGACTATGTGCAGCACGTATTTCTAATCCCCGCCATGGACGGGCTGTTCACGGGATCGGCTTCGGAGCGGCGACGCTTCCTCGACCGCCTCGTGCTCGCTCTGGACCCCAAGATGCGAAAGCCGCTCGGCCGCTACGACCGGGCCATGCGCCAACGCAATCGCCTATTCCAGGTGCGGGAATATTCCGCCGCACTCTTTGAGGGGCTGGAGGAGCAAATGGCGGAGGCCGGGGTGGCCATCGCTGCGGCGAGACTCGATGCGGTGGAGCGGCTGACAGCGCTCATCGAGGAGACACGAGAGGCTCAAGAGGACGGCCCCTTCCCCCACGCGGTGCTCGCGCTCAACGGCACGCTCGAGACGGAGCTTTCCATGCGCTCGGCCACGGAAGCCGAGGACGCCTTCCGCCTCCTCTTGGAGGAGGCTAGAGACCGCGACCGTGCGGCGTCACGCGCTCTCGAAGGTCCACATCGGAGCGATCTATTGGTGGTTCACGGGCCGAAAAACACAACAGCGGCCCTGTGCTCCTCGGGCGAGCAAAAGGCGCTTCTCCTCGGCCTCGTTCTGGCCAAAGCCGAACTGATCAAGGCGCTCGAAGGCACAGCCCCTCTCGTCCTGCTCGATGAGGTCGCGGCCCATCTGGATCAGGCCCGGCGGGAGGCACTTTTTGGCGAAATTCTGCGGCTTGGAGTCCAGGCCTGGATGACCGGAACGGACCGGGAACTATTTTCGCCAATCGCACAAGACGCCCAGATTTTGACGGTGAATCAGGGTAGTATCAAAGCCTGATTTGAGGGGCCTTAAAAGCCCGTCCGAAAAGACCAATAACAACTGCCGACAACACCCTCCAACGACCACTTCCAGGAAATCATGACACCAGCTGCCAAACGCAAAGCTGAAGCTGCTGCCGACTACGGTGCGGAGTCCATCAAGGTCCTCAAAGGCCTCGATGCCGTGCGCAAACGGCCGGGCATGTATATCGGCGACACCGACGATGGTTCGGGCCTTCACCACATGGTCTATGAGGTGGTGGACAACGCTATCGACGAGGCGCTCGCCGGCTATTGCGACGCGGCCTTGGTCACGCTGAACGCCGACGGCTCTGTGACCGTGGAAGACAATGGCCGCGGCATCCCCACCGAGATCCACAAAGGCGAAGGCGTGTCGGCGGCGGAAGTGATCATGACGCAGCTCCATGCTGGCGGGAAGTTCGACCAGAACTCCTACAAAGTGTCGGGCGGACTGCATGGCGTTGGCGTGTCGGTGGTGAACGCGCTGTCGAGCAAGCTTGAACTCACGATCTGGCGCGACGGCAAGGAGCATGTCATCCACTTCTCCGATGGTGTGCCGGAAGGCCCACTCAAGGCGACGGGCGACGCGGAAGGCAAGACCGGGACCCGCCTCACCTTCCTACCGAGCACCGAGACTTTCACCATGGTCGACTTCGACTATGCGACGCTGGAACATCGCCTGCGCGAACTCGCCTTCCTGAATTCTGGCGTGCGCATCATCTTGACGGATAATCGCGGCGTGGAGCCGAAGGTCGAGGAGATGCATTACGACGGCGGCTTGCGCGCCTATGTGAAGTTCCTCGATCGCACCAAGCATCCGCTCATCAACGAGCCGATCGTGGTCGAGAAAACCCAAAATCACATGATCGTCGAGGCCGCGCTGTGGTGGAACGACAGCTACCACGAGAACGTGCTCGCCTTCACCAACAACATCCCGCAGCGCGACGGCGGCACCCACATGGCCGGCTTCCGCGCGGCGCTGACCCGCACGGTCAACACCTATGCCGCCGAGTCTGGCATCGCTAAGAAAGAGTGGGTGGCGCTGACTGGCGACGATGCGCGCGAGGGGCTGACTTGCGTGCTCTCCGTCAAGGTGCCCGACCCAAAATTTTCTAGCCAAACCAAGGACAAGCTCGTTTCTTCCGATGTCCGCCCGGTAGTCGAAGGGCTCATGGCCCAAGCGCTCTCTCAGTGGTTTGAGGAAAACCCAGGTGAGGCGCGCAACATCGTGCAGAAGATCGTCGAGGCCGCGGCCGCACGCGAAGCGGCGCGGAAAGCCCGCGATCTCACGCGCCGCAAAGGCGCGCTCGACATGGCCTCGCTCCCCGGCAAGCTCGCAGATTGCCAGGAGCGCGATCCTGCCAAGTCGGAGCTGTTCCTGGTCGAGGGCGATAGCGCCGGCGGCAGCGCCAAGCAGGCGCGTGACCGCGCCTTCCAGGCCGTGCTCCCGCTTCGCGGCAAGATC
>DAOVDX010000133.1 GCA_030669345.1 Methyloceanibacter sp.
CTTGCCATTGGTGAAGGCGATGGCGCCCGCATCGTGCAGCAGGCCGATTTCCGCCATGTCCTCGCCAAGTAGATCCTTAGTCAGGGCCGCCATGGGATGGACGTGGACGAGGGCGGTGTCGCGAGCGCGCCGCAAGATAAAGTCGACCAGCGCCACGTCATCGATGACGGGGTCGGTATCGGGCGTGCATAAAATCGTGGTGACGCCACCGGCCGCTGCTGCCCGGCTGGCCGTGGCTAAAGTCTCGCGATGCTCATGGCCGGGTTCGCCGGCAAACACCATCATGTCGATCAGCCCAGGCGCGATGGTGCGGCCACCGCAATCGAGAGTCTCCGCGTCCGCGATCGAGCCTTCGGTGATGTGCGTACCGAGATCGGCGATCATGCCGTTCGCGATCAACAGACCGCCAAAGGCGTCGAAACCCGTAGCCGGATCGATCAACCGCGCGTTGACCAGCGCCAGGGCGCGCATTTGGTGGTGATGTTGGTTGTCGTCTTGCGGAAACATCGGGATCACTCGGTTGGCAGATGGCGGGCGAGCGCCTGAAGCACGGCCATGCGCACGGCGACACCCATCTCCACCTGCTCGCGGATGACGCTGCGCGGATCGTCGGCCACGTTGGAGTCAATCTCAACACCGCGGTTCATAGGGCCGGGGTGCATGATGAGGGCATCGGGTTTGGCGTGGCCGAGCTTTTCGTAGTCGAGACCGAAGAAATGGAAATACTCGCGCTTGCTCGGGATCAAGCTCGACACCATGCGTTCGCGCTGGAGCCGAAGCATCATGACGATGTCCGCATCGGCCAAGCCTTCGCGCATGGAGGTGTAGACCTCGACGCCAAGCCGGTCGATGCCCTCGCCAAGCAGGGTGGAGGGGGCGATGACGCGGACCCGAGCGCCGAGCGTGTTGAGCAGGAAGATGTTCGAGCGCGCGACACGCGAGTGAAGAATGTCGCCGCAGATCGCTATCGTCAGACCTTCGATACGGTTCTTGTGGCGCCGGATGGTGAGGGCGTCGAGCAGCGCTTGGGTCGGGTGCTCGTGGCTACCGTCACCGGCATTGACCACCGAGCAATCGACCTTTTGGGACAGCAGCTCGACCGCGCCGGCGGAATGATGGCGCACCACGAGAAGGTCGGGCCGCATGGCGTTCAGCGTCACCGCCGTGTCGATCAGCGTTTCGCCCTTTTGGATCGAGGAGGTCGGGATCGACATGTTCATCACGTCGGCGCCGAGCCGTTTCCCCGCCAGCTCGAACGAGCTCTGGGTTCTGGTGGAGGCCTCGAAAAATAGATTGATCAGGGTGCGGCCGCTGAGAACGTCAGATTTTTTATGGATCTGGCGCCCGAGCTTGGCCGCGTCTTCCGACAGGTCCAATAGTGCCGTTATCTCCGCGCGCGAAAGACCTTCTATTCCAAGAAGATGGCGATGAGGGAAGGTAGGTGTCGGAGCTTCTGCCGGGATGCTCATTAAAGGCACTGTATATGCGTGCTTGATCCCGGCATCAAGCACAGGCTCATATTTTGGCTAATGCCGCCATTTTGCGCCCTGCGTCCAAGACGTCATGGGGCTTGTCATTAGGGGCGGATTTTCAATAGTTTGCGGCTTGATCGAATCAAAAAGACTATAAAGATGACCAATTGGAACGTGAACTGGCAGGCGGACGAGCGGAGGGCTGCACAATGATGAGCTTACCCTTTCTCTTCTTTGCCTGCGGATTGGGTGCGGCGTGGATGCAGCATCGCGGCGTGGCCATGGGCTTCTGGTTTGTGGGGCTCGTGGCGATGCTGGTGCTGTTCCGCGTCCACGTCACCGAAGTGCTGAATATCGCCCTCTGACGTGAGGAGAAGTGGCGTGTCCGCCGATCTGTCGAGGCTTCTGAACGCGATAGGGCTTCTTGCCATTGGGACGGTGCTCGCCCTGGCGCTCGTCGATCAGGTTTGGTTTAGCGATCTGCCGTGCGGGCAATGCATCCTGCAGCGTGCCGGTTTCTTCGCCGCCGGGTTTGGTATCGCCCTCAATGTCATTTTCGGTCCGAAGCCGAGCCATTACGGCATCGCCATTCTCGGTGCGATGGCTGGCGGCGCCATATCGCTACATCAAACTCTTTTGCACATCGTTCCCGGTACCGGCTCCTACGGCAACGCGGTCTTCGGAATGCATCTTTACACCTGGGCGTTCTTTGCTTTCGCGCTCACGATCATTGGCTGTGCCATCATGATGCTGGACGACAGGCAGTTCGCCCGGAGCGCGCCGATGTCGGCGCGTTTGAGGGTTCTGCCGCTTTCGGCGCTGCTGCTGTTTATGGCGCTCGTGATCGCCAATATTTTCTCGACCGTCGCATTGTGTGGCGCAGGGCACTGCCCCGACAATCCGTCCGACTACATCATGCTTGCCACATCGCCCGTCTAGCGCGGGACCATGCCGAGATTTCTGAGCCGGTCGAGCGCACCTTGCAGGATGTAGGCGGCGGCCATGCGGTCGACCACCTCGGCGCGCCGTTTGCGGGATGCATCTGCTTCGATGAGATGACGTTCGACGGCGGCGGTCGAGTAGCGCTCATCCCAGAATGCCATGGGCACATCCACATGAGCGGCGAGGTTGCGTGTGAAGGCGCGGGTGGATTGGGCGCGCGGTCCTTCCGACCCATCGAGATGATAGGGCATGCCGATGACAAGCCCGCCGACACCCATATCCTTCACGATGCCGGCGATTGTCTTGGCGTCGGCGGTGAACTTGGTGCGCCTCAGGGTCTCATAAGGCGTGGCGATGGAGCAGGTGACGTCGGACAGGGCCAGGCCGACGGTCTTGCTGCCCACATCAAGGCCAAGCAGCCGGGCCTCGCGCTGTAGCGTCGAGGGCAAGTCTTCGATAGGAAGGGGCGCTGCTGCTGTCACGGAAACCTAAGGGGTGAGACGATGAAGATTAGGTGGTTCGGCCATGCCTGCTTCCGAATTGACACTGGCGCAAGCGCCATCCTGATTGATCCTTTTCTCACCGGCAATGCCGTGTTCGAAAAGGCGGGCATTCCATTGAGGAAAGTGATGGAAGGCGTGACCCATGTGGCGCTGACCCATGGCCATGACGACCATGTCGGCGACACGGTCGCGGTGTGTAAGGAGACGGGCGCAACGCTTATCGCCGTCTATGAGCTGGCCATGTATCTCGCAAGCCAAGGTGTCGAGAAGGTCGATCCCGGTAATCCGGGCGGAACTCTGCCTCATGAGGATTTCGACCTGACCTTCGTGCCGGCCTGGCACTCGTCTTCGACGATCGTCGATGGGCACCCGCTTTATCTGGGCAGTGCTTGCGGTCTGGTTATTAGGCCGAAGCAGGACAAGACCGTCTACCACATGGGCGACACGGACATCTTCCCCGACATGGAATTGATCAACGAACTTCATAAGCCCCAAATCGGTTTCGTCCCTATCGGCGACCGCTTCACCATGGGTGCTAAGACGGCGGCGCTCGCCTGCAAGCGCTTCTTCAATTTCGAGACGGTGGTGCCGTGCCACTACGGAACATTTCCCATCATTGACCAAACGCCCGATAAGTTCATCGCCGAGATGGCCGAAAAGCCCGTTCTGGTGCCAGAACTCGGGTTGCCCTTCGAGGCGTAAGGTTTGCCTTAACCGCCAAGCCAAGTTGCCGCCTTTTCTGCCCGGTGCTACAGGAACGCCGGAACCTTTAGCCCCACCAAACCCTTTCCGGAAACCATGTCCGTAGACCGCGCCACAGTTCACCGCATTGCCAGCCTTGCCCGCCTCGCCATCACGGAGGAGGAGGCCGAGCAGCTTGAGAAGGAGCTATCGGGTATTTTCGACTGGGTGGCCCAGCTCGATGAGCTTGATACCAGCGCGGTTGAGCCCATGACGCGCGTGGCTGACATGAGCATGCGGTTGTGCAAGGACGAAGTGACGGACGGTTTCTGCGCCGACGATATCGTCAAGAACGCGCCCAAGGTCGATGATCATTATTTCGTCGTGCCGAAGATTATTGAGTAGGGGACGAAAGTTTGTGAGCCCCGCCAAGCTAACAGATCTCACCATCGCTGAAGCCCGAGACGGCTTGCGCGCCAAGTCCTTCTCCGCCCAGGAGCTTGCGCAGGCGCATCTTGAGGCCATCGAGACTGCTGCGGCGTTGAACGCCTATGTGCTGCCGACGCCCGAGCGGGCGTTGGAGATGGCGAAGGCCAGCGACGCGCGGCTCGGCAAAGGCGAGGGCGGTGCGCTCGAAGGCATCCCGCTCGGCATCAAGGATTTGTTCTGCACGAAAGACGTTCGCACCACGGCCTGCTCGCACATTCTCGGCGACTTCACGCCGACTTACGAGTCGACGGTCTCCGCCAATCTGTGGGCGCAAGGCGCGGTGATGCTTGGCAAGCTCAACAATGACGAGTTCGCCATGGGGTCGTCCAACGAGACCAGTCATTTCGGTCCGGTGGTCAATCCTTGGCGGCGCGAAGGTTCGGACGCAAAGCTGGTGCCTGGCGGTTCGTCCGGTGGTTCATCGGCGGCGGTCGCGGCGCATCTCTGCATGGGCGCAACGGCGACGGACACTGGCGGCTCGATCCGCCAGCCTGCGGCCATCACCGGCACGGTCGGCATCAAGCCGACTTACGGCCGTTGTTCGCGCTGGGGTATTGTCGCCTTCGCCTCGTCTCTCGATCAGGCGGGACCGATCACGCGCACTGTGCGCGACGCCGCGATCATGCTGAAAAACATGTCGAGCTTCGATCCCAAGGACACGACCAGCGCCGATCTGCCGGTGCCGGATTTTGAGGCGGCGGTGGGCCAAGGCGTTAAAGGTCTCACCATCGGCATTCCGAATGAGTATCGCGTGCCGGGCATGGCGCCGGAGGTTGAGGCGCTGTGGCAGCAGGGCATTGCCTGGCTGAAAGACGCCGGCGCTGAGATCAAAGAGGTGAGCCTGCCACACACCAAATATGCGCTACCGTCCTATTATATTGTCGCGCCGGCTGAGGCCTCTTCGAACCTCGCCCGCTATGACGGCGTTCGCTATGGACTGCGCGAGCCGTGCACCGACGTGAACTCCATGTACGAGAACACGCGCGAGGCGGGTTTTGGCGCCGAGGTTAAACGGCGCATTCTGATTGGCACCTATGTGCTGTCGGCGGGCTATTACGACGCGTATTATCTCAAGGCGCAGAAAGTGCGGACCTTGATCAAGCAGGACTTCGACCAGGCCTTTGAAGGCGTCGATGCGATCCTGACACCGACCACGCCGGGTCCGGCTTTTGGCATAGGTGAAAAGTCAGGCGATCCGCTCGAAATGTATTTGAACGACATCTTCACGGTGACGGTAAACATGGCGGGACTGCCCGGCATTTCA
>DAOVDX010000180.1 GCA_030669345.1 Methyloceanibacter sp.
CACCCATCACCATCGAGGACTATGCCGGCGGCCACATGCTTTACCTGCGCCCGGGATCAAGGCGCGCGCTGACGCAAGATGTGGAAGCCATGTATCGCCGAACGCTTGAGACGCCATCGCAAAGTTGACCACCGCCCGCGCGCCTGCCGGGTGAACCTTGCGGCGCGATCGGCTAGACTTGCGATTCTCCGGACAAGGAACACGGGACAAAGGGATCGGCGATGCCATTACGAAGCTTGGCTCTAGCCTCGACGCTGCTCTTGACGCTAGCCGCCCCGAGCGCAGCCAAGAACAAGAATAAGCCGGAGGCGCCGCCGCCACCGCAATGGCAGGAATTCCATTTCTCCGACCGGGGCTTCGTGGCGTCTTTCCCAGGCGCGATCAAACCGAAGGCCGCAAGCACACCGGTCTCGGGTCAAAACCCGCTGCTCCAGCACGAGTATCAAATGAGCCTCGGCGACGACACGGTTTATAGCGTGGTGGTTCTGGAATATCCGGAAGGCCGCGCGCCGAGCCCCGCCCGGCCCAGCTACTACCTCAAGGTCCTCAAGGCCTATGCGAAAGGCAGCGGCACAAGGGTCCGCAAAAAGGCGCCACGGATCATCGACCAACGCCCCGGCTACGAGGCCATGGCTGAGACCGGGCGCCACAAGCTCGATCACCTGGTGGATATTGTCGCCAATGCCGACCGCATCTACATGCTGGTTTCGGCCGGCCCGAGAGGCCACGCCAAGAGCAAGGACGCCAAGCGCTTCCGCGATGGTTTCCGGATGTTGGGTGGAGAGCCGCCGCCCCGAAGCGCCACGAGTGCCTTACCTGAATAGCCGGGCGAAAGCCTAAGCCGTCCCCGCGCGCAAGCTCTTCACGAAACGCCGCACGTCATCCGACGGCGCCCGCGTGAACAGGCTAGCCCCAATGATGACGATGAAGCCGACGGGTACCGCGAAGAGGGCCGCGAAAACCCCATGCAACCCCCACCAATTGGCGACCGTCAGCGCCGCCTTCTCCCAGTCCACCAGCACCGCGTCCTGCGCCGCCGCATCGGCAACATAGTAGCTGTGCCGCAACGCCTCATAAGCGGAAACCTGCGCGTCGCTCGCGTTGGAAAGGAAGCTCGACGACTCGTAGAAGGCGAATGGAATGACGTGTGGCGCGACCATGTAATAGAGGCAGAGCAGCAACCCGGCGACCATGCCCGCCAACGCAGCGTCGGCGGTGGCGCGTTTCCACCACACCCCAAGCACGAGCGCCGGTAGAAAAGCGCTTGCCGCGAGCGACAACGCCGCGCTCGTCGCGATCAAGGTCTCTTCAGATGCCGCCAAGGCAGGGATCGCGGCAAGGCCGGTCACGAAGATGACCGACAAACGCGCCACGAAAATCCGCCGCCTCGTGGAGGCTATCGGCTGCAGGCTCTTGTAGTAGAGATCGTAAGAGAGCGCGTTGGCGATCGACAAAGCCAGTGCACTGCCCACGGCGAGCAGACCGGTGATCGCAGCCACGCTCAGCAGCGCCTCGGCGATCATGGACAAAACACTCCCGGCCTGGACACTTGCCGCCTCGAACAACGCGGCGAATGCAGGCGCCGCCAAACACAGCAGGCCGGCAAAGACGGCGCTGGCGAAAAACGAGGCCCGTGCGCCACCAGCCGAAGGCGTGGTGAAGCTCCGCATCAAGAGAAAAGGCAGCGATGCGGTGCCGGCCGCGAGGCAGAAGATCAGGGCGAAGCGGCTGACGACATTGGTTTGCGCGAATATGTCGAACCCGAGGGTCGGGATCGCCTCACCGAGAACGAGGGTTTGAGCGGACGCCATCGTGCCGGTCTCCCACAGCATGACGATGATCGCCGCGAGCGAGGCCGTAAGCAGCACGGCAAATTGCGCGATCTGCGACATGCTGAGAGAACGCATGCCACCGAGCAGCGTGGCGACGAAGATCAAGGCGACGCCCGCGGCAACGCCAACCGCGACCGGCAAGGCAAAGAGAGCCGCGCTGAGCAGGCCGAGACCAAGCAAGACGGTGGCGAGCGCCGGAAACGAGCAGAGGATCAGGGCGAAGACCGCGAGTGGCCGTACCTTGTCCCCACCGAAACGCTCGGCAAGAAAATCGGGGAGCGTATAGCCGCCAAACCTGCGCAAAAATGGCGCGAGCAATATGCCCGCGAGGGGGAGGCCAATACCACCGCCAAGAAGCAGCGACGTCGCGCCGTCCCAATGGGGACCAAGGCCGCCCGCCAACCCGACGAAGACTAAGACCGCCATATACGACGCGGCGATCGCCATGCCATTGAATAGAGCAGGCATCAGCCGTCCAGCGGCATAGAAGTCGGAGACTGGCCGCACGAGCCACACGAGGCCGGCCCGTCCGAAGAGGAGCGCCACCATGAGGATCGATATTTGGGTGCTCAGCGTCGGCGGCCTCCTTTCTTGCGTGGTTTCGGCCCGACATCGCATAGAAGCTTGCCAAACTGTGCGAACTCGGCCTTGCGCGGCGATGTCTTGCGCCAGGCCAATCCGATCTCGCGCTTAGGCTCCGGTTTCGGAAAATGCAACAACCGGATATCGCCCCCGCGATGGATCTCACTATCGACAGCCATTTCCGGCAACAGCGTGACGCCGTAGCCATTCGTCACCATCTGTACGATGGTGGCAAGGCTCGATGCGCCGAAGCTCTCGCGCGCCTCGCGCGTCATCATGTGGCAATAGGACAGCGCCTGATCGCGCAGGCAGTGGCCCTCTTCCAAAAGCAGCAACCGCTCGTCCGCCAACATGTCCACCGTGGCGCCCCGTGTGCGCGCATTTTTCGATGTCGCCTTGGTTGCCAGAACGAAACTGTCATCGAACAGATAATGCGTCTCTACCTCGGGGTCGTCGATGGGCAGGGCGATGAGAATAACGTCGAGATCGCCGCTCACAAGCTCGCGCACGAGAGTCTCGGTGACTGTCTCGCGAAGCTGCAAGGCGAGTGCAGGAAAGCGGTGCTGCAACTCCGGCAAGGCAGCAGGCAGGAGATAAGGCGCGATTGAGGGAATGGAACCAAGCTTGAGCACGCCTGCGAGCACGCCCTCTTCCCGTTTGGCGAAGTCAATGAGGTCGCGGACCGAAGCGAGGATCGTTCGCGCGCGTTTGGCGACCTCCTCACCTTTCTCGGTGAGCGCCACGCCGGACTTGCGCCGTTCCACCAGGCTCAGCTTCAGTTCATCCTCGAGTTCCTTGATCTGCA
>DAOVDX010000169.1 GCA_030669345.1 Methyloceanibacter sp.
GGACGCCTTGTATCGCCGATGGTTTGTGACGCCATCGCAATTTTGACGACCGCACCCGGGTCTGCGGGGTGAACGTGGCGGCGCGATCGACTCGGCTTGCGTTTCTCAGCGCACGAGACAAGTCACGCGCGCTGAGAATCGCAAGCCTAGCCGATCGCGCCGCAAGGTTCACCCGGCAGACGCGTGTGCGGTCGTCAACTTTGCGATGGCGTCTCAAGCGTTCGGCGATACATGGCTTCCACATCTTGCGTCAGCGCGCGCCTTGATCCTGGGCGCAGGTAAAGCATGTGACCGCCGGCGTAGTCCTCGATGGTGATGGGTGCCGCGCCTGCGAGTGGGGGGAGCTGCTTCACCAGATAGGCTGGCACAAGATAGGGCGTGATCAGGTCGGTGTAGCCCGTGGCGATGAGCACTTCGAGTTTTCGGTTGGCGGCGCGGGCCTGCTGGATATCGTCCATCACCCCGGCATAGCCTTGCTGGGTTGGGCTGGTGCCAAAATCCCATTTACCGCGCACCGCGCGATTGAGCAGCCGGTAGGTCTCGTCAGTTTTGAAGGCAAGATCGGTTTGCGCGTAGTGCACGAAGGCCGACGTCCAGAGCGGCACGGTGGAATCGAGCACCGGATCCGGCCCACGCGGCCAGGAACTTGTCGGATGCGGATCGGGGCCTTTTACGCTGCCGTCATAGCGACTCAAGAGTTGGCCATTGGCCCGGTCGAACTCTTTGATGAAGAGGGAGGTCGAGATGCGGGCGAGATGTTGCTCGACCATGGCGCGCGGTAGGCCCGTCAATTCCGCCACCCGTGCGCTCGCGTCCTTGCCGCCTTGTTCGGCGCCTGACGCCAGCGCCACCAGATAGTTGGTCAGCGCGTAGCGTTCGACATCCTTCAGCGCCTCGGCGAGGCCGGCGCGAGTGGTGATGCCGTCGGTCTCCATCTTCACCGCGGCGAAGGAGGGGAGCGCAAGCGCCCAAGGGATCGGATCGTAGTCCTCGCCATAGAGCATCGCGAATTCGAGCGCGGGCGACACCAGCACAAGCCCGCTCGGCGAGATGCCGCTGCTTTTTTGTAGCTTGCGGGTGATGGTGGCAGCGCGGAAGCCGCCATAGCTTTCGCCGGTGAGAAACACGGGCGAGGACATGCGCTCGGCCTTTATCAGATAGAGGCGGATAAATTCGGCCAAGGACGCGGTGTCTTGCTCCACGCCCCAATAGTCGCTCTCGCTCGCGCCGTTGAGGGCGCGGCTATAACCCGTACCCACGGGATCGACGAAAACGAGGTCGGTGAAGGCGAGCCAGCTGGCGTCGTTGTCGATCAGGCGCGGCGGCGGGCCGATCAGTTCGCCATTGTCGGTCGCCTCGACGATCTTCGGCCCGATGGCGCCAAGATGGAGATAGGCCGACGCGGCGCCGGGGCCTCCGTTAAAGACGAATGTGACCGGCCGGCGCGTGTCCTTCGGCTTCTTGACGTAAGCGACGTAGAAAATCTCCGCTGCGGTCTTGCCCTTCTCGTGGAGCGGCACTGTCCCGGCTATGGCACTGTAATGCAGGCTCTGGCCGTTCAGTCTCGTCGTATGGGAGGTGATCGCCGTGGGCGGCAGACGGGAGGGCTCCGTCTCCTGGCTCTCTAGCTTGTCCTGTTTGGTGGCGTGTTCGGTTTTGGGCGCTTGTGCTTCCTCCGCAAGCACGCCGGGGGACGGGGCGAGTAGGCTGAGAAGGAGTGCCGTGCCGAAGGCGCTGGCGAGAGATCGGGGAGCTTTTCTCAACGGTCTGCCTTTGCTTTGAGGGTAAGGAGTGTCTTCTTAAGAGCCTTGGCATAAGAGCTTGGCCTTAAAGAGCCTGGCAGCAGATTTAAGCAGCCAAGCAGGCAGTCTCAAGGCGCCGGAGGTGTTCTGCTCAGCTCCGCTTTGAAACCATCACCGCGCCATCATTTTGGAGCAGCAACGGACCCATGGTAAGAAAAGCCCTGATTTTGGCGGTGTTGCTGCCTTTTGGCGTGGGCCTTTCCGGCTGCGCCAGCCGGGAGGATATCCAGGCTGAGCGGGTGGCCCAGCAGGCTGCGGTCGAGGTCGAGGACGACTCCAGATGCCAGGCCGGGGCAGCGCCAGGAACCGCCGAATATGATGCCTGCCGCCAAGGCTTGGCGAACCAGCGCAACAAAAAGGCCGAGATCATCTACCAGAAGCAGCGGGCATTTGACCGGACGCTCGGCGGCCTGGACGATCTATGACAGTTGGCGCTTTCTGCGCCACACTTCTCGATAAAATGATGCCCTGCCGGGTTTTGGACGTTGGCCGCATCTGGTTTGACCGCTAGACTGGCGTGTACGGAGAACTGCCAGCCAACAGTTTTGCCGTGTCTTAAAAATTGCGGTTGAGGCTCGATGTCGGGGCACGGAGTCTCATGCGGCGCCGTGTTTTGCGTTCCCCGAGCCGACATCAGTGAGTCTTGTAATCAATGAGGCTCGACCTGGAGCTGGCCTCTAACGGGGCCTCGTGGCATGGCCAGTCCAATGCGTAAGAAATGTGCCTGGTCGACGCTGGAAGAAGACGACCAGTCCGAAGAGACTGTGGCGTTCGAGGAGGCTGTTGCCGCCGCCAGGGATTCTGCCGCGAAATCCAGTGAATTTCTCTCAAGCGCCAAATCGGATCTGACCGACCACCACCGCTGGCTGAAGGCGCAGGGTGTCGCCGTGGATCGGGATCGCGCGCGCCACGAACGCTGGCTGGAACGTCAGCGCGAGAAGCGTGTGGCGGTTGCCCGCAAAGATCGCACGCGCCTCCGGCGTCAGGTCATGCGCCAACGCGCGTCCGAGGCGACACAGCAAGCGGCGGGGGCTTCTGTCTCCTATGCCGGCTCCATGTTTGTCCGCGTCTTCGCCGCGACCGGCGCAGGCATCAAATATGTCGTGCTTGGAATTGCCGGGGGCTTCGCCTTCGTGGGCAGAAGCCTGCGCGATGGCACGCTCTATATCGGGCGCCTCATTGCCGCCGGTGCGGGTTGGATCGCGGCGAAACTAAAAACCTTCGTGTTTGGCATTGGCAGGATGCTCGCGGTCGCATTCAGGTGGGGTGGAGGCAAGGCCGCCGCATCGGGACGGGCTGGCGGTGAAGCGTTGTCGAGCGGGTCGGCGTTCGTTTCCTCCAAGACAGTTTCTTCCGCCCGTGCTGGCGGATCGGTGCTGGCGAAGGGGGCGACATTCGTTTCGACCAAGGTGCAGTCTTCCGCTCAAGTAGCGGGCAAGGCGTTCGCGGTGACATCGGCATTTGTTGCGGTCAAGACAGGCTCCGCTGCCCGGGCGACGGGCTCGGCAGTGTCGGCGGGCTCGTCATTCGTTTCGACCAAGGCGCAGTCTTCGGCACGCGTTAGCGGTTCGGCTTTGGCGACGGGGTCATCGCTCGTGGCGTCGAAGGCCGATGTGCTTTCGAAGTCGGCGGGCCGGTCGTTCGGAACTGGGCTTTCGGCGGCCTCCGCCAAGAGTGCGACGCTGGCGGTCGCGACTAGCAGGGCGGCCTCCCACGGGTTTTCTGTCGTCGGCGAGAAGGCATCGGCGATTGCGGGCGCAACCAAGCGGGGGCTTTCTTCCGGATTTGCGTGGAGCAAAGCGCAAGGCCTGAAGGTGGCGCCGACGGTCTATGAGCGTGTCGCCAAAG
>DAOVDX010000147.1 GCA_030669345.1 Methyloceanibacter sp.
TGCGGCGGGCTTTTTCGGCATGGAAGGTTGCGACGTGACCATCACCTCGCGCACGAAGGAGCGCGCCGAAGCGGCGGCCAAGGTCATCGAGAAGCGTTTTGGCATCAAGGTTTCGGGCGCCGCGGGTGCGACCGACGAGGAGCGTGTCGAGGCGGTCAAGGATGCCAATATCGTCTATTCGGCCGGCGCGATCGGTGTGCAGCTTCTGCCGAAGTCCGGCTGGGAGAACAACCCCAAAATCGAGCTTCTGGCCGATGTAAACGCGCAGCCGCCGATGGGCATCGAAGGTGTCGACGCAATGGACAAGGGCAAGGACCATGGCGGCAAGCTCGGCTATGGCGCGCTTGGTATCGGTGGCTTGAAGCTTAAGCTGCACCGCGAGTGCATCGCGAAGATGTTCGAGAGTTCCGAGGGCGTTTACGACGCTGAGGAAATCTACGCCCTGGCGAAAGAGATGGCCTGATGACAGAGATCAAGGACACCGCGATCGAGCCGTTCCTCGATCTGCTCGCCTCCAGTGCGGCAACGCCGGGCGGCGGCAGCGCGGCGGCCATTCTTGGCGGCATGGGCGCGGCGCTAGTCAGCATGGTCTGTAATTTGACGATCGGCAAAAAGAAGTATGCCGATGTCGAGGACGATATGAAGGAGGTCCTGGCCAAGGCCGAGGATCTGCGTCATCGGATGACGGCGATGATTCAGGACGACGTTCGGGCCTTCGACATCGTCATGGGCGCCTACGGGATGCCGAAAGATACCGATGACGAAAAGGCCGCTCGGAGTGCGGCTATTCAGGATGCCCTCAAGATGGCGACCGAAGTTCCGATCCATTGCTGCCATCTGGCACGGGAAGTCATCGATTTGTCACTTATTGCTTCGGAGAAGGGCAATATCAATGTCATCTCCGACGCGGGCGTTGGCGTCTTGTCTGCTTACGCAGCACTTCGAAGTGCTGCACTAAATGTCTACATCAACGCAAAAATGATTTCCGACACCAGCTTTGTGGAGTCTAAGCTGAGTGATCTGGAGGGTCTGCTCGCAGGCGCCGAGGCAACGACCGAGAAGGCATACGATATCGTAAAGGGTAAAGTGAGCTGACGCTCTTCGGCGTGGGCTCTCTTTCAAGAATGCCCAGCGAGAGACTTTTTGAAAGGGAGAAACGACGTGGACGTTCACGAGTATCAAGCCAAAGAACTTCTGGGCAGCTTCGGCGTGCCGGTGGCGAAAGGCGCGGTGGCATTCAGCCCGGATCAGGCTGTCTATGCGGCGACCGAACTTGGCGGCTGGAGCTGGGCGGTCAAGGCTCAGATTCACGCCGGTGCGCGCGGCAAGGCCGGTGGTATCAAGATCTGCAAGACCTATCACGAGGTCCGCGAGGCAGCCCAGGAACTGCTCGGCAAGCGTTTGGTGACGCACCAGACCGGTCCTGAAGGCAAGCCCGTTCAGCGCGTCTATATCGAAGCGGCCGAGCCATTCGAGAGAGAGCTGTATCTCGGTTTCGTTCTTGACCGTAAGGCAGAGCGTATCCGGGTGATCGCGTCGCAGGAAGGCGGCATGGAGATCGAAGAGATCGCCAAGACCAACCCCGAGGCCATTCTTCAGGTCATCGTCGAGCCGGCGGTAGGCCTGCAGTCGTTCCAGGCGCGCGAGCTCGCGTTCCAGCTTGGTCTCAGCATCAAGCAAGCCCAGAGCTGCGTATCGACGATCATGAACGCTTATCGCGCGTTCCGCGACAGCGATGCCCAGATGCTTGAAATCAATCCGCTGGTCGTATCCAAGGACGATCGCGTTCTGGCGCTCGACGCCAAGATGTCGTTCGACGACAACGCGCTTTTCCGCCGTCACAACGTGGCCGACATGTACGACCCCTCGCAGCAGGATCCGCGCGAGGCCCAGGCCGCCGAGCACAATCTCAACTATATCGGTCTCGACGGAAACATTGGCTGCATCGTGAACGGTGCGGGTCTGGCCATGGCCACCATGGACATGATCAAGCATGCTGGTGGTTCGCCGGCCAACTTCCTCGACGTAGGTGGCGGCGCTTCGCCGGACCGCATCGAGACGGCCATGAAGCTCGTTGTCTCCGACTCGAACGTGAAGGCGATCCTGGTGAACATCTTCGCCGGCATCAATCGCTGCGACTGGGTTGCCAAGGGCGTGGTCCAGGCTTGCAAAAACCTCGATATCAAGGTCCCGCTTGTCGTTCGACTGGCCGGCACCAATGTAGAGGAGGGACGCAAGATCCTTGAAGAGAGCGGGGTCAAGCTGATCACCGCCGAGACCCTGGCCGACGCTGCCGAAAAGGCGGTTCAGGCCTCCCAGGGCAAGCTTCAGGCCGCGTAAATACGATCATCGGAGAAACACGTAATGAGCATTTTGATTGACGAAAAAACCCCGGTGATTGTCCAGGGCATGACGGGCGACAAGGGGACCTTCCACGCGAAGGAGATGATCGAGTACGGCACCAACGTTGTCGGCGGGGTGACGCCGGGCAAGGGCGGCGGCCGCCACCTCGACCGTCCGCTCTTCAATACCGTCAAGGAAGCGGTCAAGGAGACGGGCGCCGAGGCTTCCATCACCTTCGTTGCACCGGCCTTCTGCGCCGACGCCATCATGGAATGTGCGGATGCGGGCATTCACCTCGTTTGCTCCATCACCGACGGCATCCCGGCTCAGGACATGATGCGCGTGAAGCGCTACTTGATGCGCTATCCGCGCGATCGCCGCACGATGATGGTCGGTCCTAACTGCGCCGGCATCATCAGCCCCGGCAAGGCCATGCTCGGCATCATGCCCGGGCACATCTATCTGCAGGGCAAGGTGGGCGTGATCTCGCGCTCCGGTACGCTCGGATACGAGGCCGCCGCGCAGATGAAGGAACACGGTATCGGTATCTCGACATCCGTCGGTATCGGTGGCGACCCGATCAACGGTTCTTCGTTCCTCGATCACCTGGCCCTGTTCGAGCAGGATCCGGAGACCGAAGCCGTTCTGATGATCGGCGAGATCGGTGGTCCGCAGGAGGCCGAGGCGTCTGGGTGGATCAAGGACAACATGTCAAAACCGGTGGTCGGCTTCGTCGCTGGCCTTACCGCTCCGAAGGGGCGCCGTATGGGCCACGCCGGCGCCATCATTTCGGCGGCTGGCGACAGCGCGGCCGAGAAGGCGGAGATCATGAAGGCCAACGGGCTCACCGTGGCGCCAAACCCGAGCGAGTTCGGTTCGACCGTTGCGAAGGTTCTCGGGGTCTAGGCCTTGGGGTATAAGCCTTGAGGCCTCAGGAAAGCGCCGGACATGCCGAGGTCATAGACAAGGCCTATGGAATGCCCCGCTTTTTGCCGGAAACCAAACGATTGCAGGTAGGGCCGGTCGGCTCCACCACACACCAATCGCTGCCGGAACTGGCGATCGGGCCAGAGGGTGCTGGGTGTCACATGAGCCATTCAGCATCGAACGACAAGACCCGTCGATGAGATCGGAGTGCGAGCGCGTATCATGGATGAGGATGTGAGAGACGGCGATTTGGTGGCCGATGCGGGCACCGCAGCTCGAATAACTGGCACATCGTCAGACGGCGCCGCGAACATCCTCTTCGAGCTCTTGCTTGACGTCGTCCGGCGCCACCAGCCAAAGATCGAGCCGGTTCTGACCGGCGGTGCCCAGAAATCCATTTCGGAGTTCTCGCCTGAGCTCATGGCTCGCGTCCTGTCGGCGCAAGGGATTTGGTTTCAGCTCCTGTCACTCGCCGACCAGAACGCAACGATGCGCCGGCGTCGCTACATCGAACGCACGCGCGGGCGCGATGCGCTTCTGGGTACGTTCGACCACGTCCTGACCGGCGCGTGCCAAGCTGGCATCGGCCCGGGGGAAATTGAAACTCTCCTGCAGACCATGCGTATCCGTCCAGTCATCACGGCGCATCCAACCGAATCGAAACGCGTCACCGTTCTCGAGAAATACCGGAAGATATATCTCTTGCTCCGGGAGCTTGAGGGCGTGCGTTGGACCGAACGCGAACAGCAGGCAATTCTTGCCAACATTCGCGACCAGATCGAACTCGTCTGGATGACGGGCGAGCTCCATCTTCAAAAGCCTACGGTCGAGCACGAAGTCCTCCGTGGACTCCATTTCTTCGACGAGACCTTGTTCGAAAAGGCGCCGGAGATGATGGAGCTGCTCGAGGGTGCGCTACGGAAGAACTACCCGGACTTAGACTTCGACTTGCCGCCCTTCTTCCAGTTCGGATCCTGGATCGGCGGCGATCGCGACGGCAACCCTTACGTGACCACCGAGGTCACAGGCTGGGCCCTGCGCCAGAATGCGCTCGCCTCCTTGCGTCACTATCGCGAACGTCTCACCGCGTTGGCGAGGTCGTTGTCCATCACCCAGAGCGCGCTTCCGATACCAGCGGCGTTCGGCGAGGACCTTGCGCGCGAGCTGCGCCAAAGCGGCGCGGAAGAGGTTATCACCCAGCGCAATCCGGGCGAGCCCTATCGCCAATATCTCACCTGCGTCTTGCACAAGCTCGACGCGACCATCCTGCGCGCCGACGGCGGGGACCTTGAGGTTGGTACCCCGCATTACGGCAATGCAGACGAGCTCATTCATGATCTGCGGCGCATGGAGCGCGCGTTGACGGACGCGAACAGCCCGACACTCGCCGCCGATTTGGTACGGCCAGCACGGCGGGCCGTGGAACTGTTCCGGTTTTCGACCGTGCGGCTCGATCTTCGTGAGAATACGACGCGGACCACGCTGGCGGTGCAAGCCCTGTGGTGGAGCAGCGAGGGCCATGCGGAAGGCGAACCGCCGGAGCTTTGCTCGCCCGAATGGCGTGCCTGGCTCTTACGCGCGCTGGCCCGGCCCCTTCCGGCCGATCGCTCCGGCGAGCCCTTGCCGCCGGAAGCCGAAGAGACCATCA
>DAOVDX010000183.1 GCA_030669345.1 Methyloceanibacter sp.
GGATCACTTGCGGGCCAGTGGTGGGTAGCGTCTTCAACCAGACGCGGGAGGATTTGTAGGAGCAGTGCTCCGACCACATCACCGAGAAGATGCCGAGCTCGGTGATGGTCGGCTCGCGGCCAAGCTCTTTCAGCAGGACAGCATATTCGTCCGGGCTTATGCCGTGCTCGGCAACAAGTTCATCGGAAATGCCTTCGGCCTTGTGGGCCGCGCCCGCCGCGCCACTCAATGGATGGCCTCCACAAGAGAGGCAAACATCTTGGCGCCGTCAGTGCCGTTAAGGGCCGCGTCCGCCAGGCGCTCGGGGTGTGGCATCAGGCCAAGCACGTTTCCGGTTTCGTTATAGATGCCGGCGATGTTGCGGCACGAGCCATTGGGGTTTGCGTCCGCCGTCACCGCGCCCGAGGCGTCGCAATAACGGAATGCGACGCGGTTCTCGCCTTCCAGCCGGTCCAGCGTGGCCTCGTCGGCGAAATAGCTGCCGTCTTTGTTGGCGATAGGAAAACGCACGACTTCGCCTTTTTTATACTGGCGCGCAAAGCCTGTGTCGTTGCGCTCGACCTTCAGCAGTACGTCCTTGCAGATGAAGCGCAGCGCCGCGTTGCGCATCAGCACGCCAGGCAACAGCCCGGCCTCGGTCAGCACCTGAAAGCCGTTGCAGATGCCGAGCACCGGCGTGCCGGCGCGGGCGCGGCTGACCACTTCTCGCATCACTGGCGAATGGGCGGCCATGGCGCCGGAGCGCAGATAATCGCCATAAGAGAAACCGCCGGGCAACACGATAAGGTCTGATTTCAGCAGCTCGGAATCGCCGTGCCACACCATGGCGGGCGCATGACCCATGACGGATTCGAGCACCACCGCGGCATCGCGGTCGCAATTCGAACCAGGGAAAACGATGACGCTGGCTTTCATGCTTTTCGAGCCCCGCTGGGTAAGGCTCGTTTAGGCCGCGTCGAGCTCATAGGCATAATTCTCGATGATGGTGTTGGCGAGAAGCTGTTCGCACATGCGCTCGATTTCAGCGCCGGCGCGGGCCGGGTCGCTCTCCGCGACCTCGACCTCGATATATTTTCCCTGACGGACGCCATCCACCCCGCCGAATCCAAGCGCGTGGAGTGCGCCCTCGATCGCCTTGCCTTGCGGGTCGAGCACGCCGGGCTTCAGGGTGATGGTGATGCGCGCCTTCATGCCGCTCTCTTTAAGCTTCGGTCTATTTGGACTGGACGAGCACAGGGCCACTCTGCGCTTGCGTGGGGTTGCCCACATGTAAGCCCAGCCGGCGTGCCACTTCTTGGTAGGCCTCGACAAGGCCGCCCATGTCGCGGCGGAAACGATCTTTGTCGAGCTTGTCGTGAGTCTCGATATCCCACAACCGGCAACAGTCCGGCGAGATCTCGTCGGCGAGGACGACGCGCATTTGCTCGCCTTCCCAAAGCCTGCCGAACTCTATCTTGAAGTCCACCAGCCGGATGCCGACGCCGAGGAACAGGCCGGACAGGAAGTCGTTGATACGAAGCGCCAACGACATGATGTCGTCCAGCTCTTGCGGTGTGGCCCAACCGAATGCGGTGATGTGCTCTTCGGTGACCATCGGGTCGTTGAGTTCATCGGACTTGTAATAGAATTCGACGATTGAGCGGGGCAGGGTCGTGCCTTCGTCGAGGCCGAGCCGGGTCGACAGCGAGCCAGCGGCGACATTGCGGATCACGACCTCGATCGGGATGATCTCGACCTCGCGGATCAGCTGCTCGCGCATATTGAGCCGCTTGATGAAATGCGTCGGCACGCCAATGTCGCCGAGTTTCTGGAAGAGATGCTCGGAGATGCGGTTGTTGAGAACGCCTTTGCCTTCGACGCGGTCATGCTTCTTGTTGTTGAAGGCAGTCGCGTCGTCCTTGAAATGCTGGACGAGCGTGCCGGGCTCGGGCCCCTCATAGAGGATCTTAGCCTTGCCTTCGTAGACCTTGCGGCGGCGGTTCATATTTAGTTCCTCACTTACTCGGCTCTAACGACTAACAAACGCCAAGCGCGCGGGGATTGGGGTATCCCAGGCCGCGCGCGTTGAAAAAAGTCACCATCGAAGGAATCGGATCAAGAATTATCACGCGACTTTAGCGTAAGGTAGGGGGGCAGACAACGGGCCCTAAAGACGCGGGTTTTGCTCCCGGGAATTGTTGAGTTACAAGCGTTTCAGCGCTATCACGCGCCTTGAGAGGGGGGATTTTCCCCACAAGTTCTAAGTGCCGTGCCCCAGGCTTTTCAGGGGCATTTTGGAGGTGTCGGGCCGATGACGAGTTTTGATGATCGCGAGAAGGGCTTCGAGAAGAAATTCGCGCTCGATGAAGAGTTGATGTTCAAATCGACCGCCAGACGTAACAAATTGCTGGGTCTTTGGGCTGCCGAGAAAATGGGCCTGTCGGGCGACGACGCTAAAAGCTATGCGGGCGAGGTGGTCAAGGCCGACCTTGAGGAACCGGGCGAGGAGGACGTCTTCCGCAAAATCCGGGGAGATTTCGACGCCAAGAGCATCGATCAGTCCGACCATCAGATTCGCCGGGCCATGTCCGAAACCATGGCCGAGGCGGTGAGCCAGGTCGAAACCGAAGGCAAGGCTTAAGCCTCGTCATGCCGGAGGACCGGTTCCGCCAAGCTGCCCGTGACCGCCGCCCGCTATTCATAGCGTGGCTCACGCTGAATTCGCCCTTCGTCATCGAATTGGCTGGGGAGGCGGGCTGGGACTGCGTCGCCATCGACCAACAGCATGGGCTTGGGGACAACGAGGCGCTTGTCGCCTGCCTAACGGCGGCCAAGGCTGCCGGGCTGCCCGGCCTAGTGCGGGTGGCCAACAA
>DAOVDX010000021.1 GCA_030669345.1 Methyloceanibacter sp.
GAGACGTGACCAGCCGTCGATCCGCGCCGCTGCCTTAACGGTCTCGGCCAGCGCGTCGGCAAGCACCAGACGCTCGCCGACCTTGGCCCAGTTATCGTCAGGCGCTTGGGTGATCTCATAAAGTCCGTAGGAAATCGACGGGGAATAGCTGATGGCCCGGTTGCCAGGGATGGTCCAAGGCGTCGTCGTCCAGATGACCACGGACGCATGCTGCAATGTTTGCGACGCTTGGTTCTCAGAACTGGCGAATAGGACCGGGAATTTCACGTAGATCGTTGGGCTCTCGATTTCCTGATACTCGACCTCGGCCTCGGCGAGCGCAGTACGCTCCACCACCGACCACATCACGGGCTTGGAGCCGCGATAGAGCAGGCCGTTCATGGCGAACTTCATGAGCTCGCGGGCGATGGTCGCCTCCGCGTCAAAGTTCATAGTGGCGTAAGGGTCATCCCAGTCACCCTCGACACCGAGACGCTTGAACTCTTCGCGCTGGATGTCGAGTCACTTCGCGGCTTCGTCGCGGCATTCGTGGCGAAAGGCGATCAGCGCGTCGGGGTCTTTAAGGTCGGGCTTGGTTTTACCTTTGGCGCGGTATTGCTCTTCCTCGACCTTCCACTCGATGGGAAGGCCGTGACAATCCCAGCCCGGCACATAGTTGGCGTCTTTGCCCGTCATCGCCTGCGAGCGGGTGATGACGTCTTTGAGGATCTTGTTGAGGGCGTGGCCGATATGGAGATGACCGTTGGCGTAAGGCGGGCCATCGTGAAGCACGAATTTCGGCCGGCCCCTGGCCTCCTGGCGAAGGCGATCGTAAAGGCGCATCTCGGCCCAGCGTTCGAGCAACTCTGGCTCACGCTTAGGCAGACCCGCTTTCATGGGAAAATCTGTCTTAGGCAGGAAAAGCGTTTTGCTCCAGTCGCGATCGGTCTGCGGCACGGGCTTAACGGCAGCCGGCTTGGGCGAAGCCTTCGGTTTTGCGGCGGGCTTCTGTTTCGCGACCGGCTTTTTCGACTTCGCAACAGTCTTTTTCGACTTCGTGGCGGCTTTGGGCTTCGCTGCCGGCTTGCGCTTCGCCACCGCCTTCGTAGGAGTCCGGCGCTTCGTGGTGGCCTTCGGCTTCGCGGTGGTCTTACGCCTAGCGACAGTCTTGCGCTTCGCAGCTGGCTTACGCTTCGCAGCTGTCTTGGACTTTGCCGCAGTCGTTTTGCGTTTCGCGGTCGCCTTACGCTTAGCAACAGTCTTGGATTTTGCAGCAGGTTTGCGCTTAGCCGCGGCTCTCGGCTTAGCCGCAGGTTTACGCCGCGTTGCCGGTTTTGCCTTAGCGACAGTTTTACGCTTCGTCGCGGGCTTGGCGGCAGGTTTGCGCTTCGGAGCGGTCTTCGTCCGCGCAGCGGGTTTACGCTTTGCCGCCGTCTTAGACTTGGCAACAGTCGTTTTGCGTTTCGCAGTGGTCTTGCGCTGAGCCGCCGCTCTCGGCTTCGCGGTAGGTTTGCGCCGCGCCGCGGGCTTAGCCACAGGCTTACGCTTCGCCACAACCTTGCGCTTGACCGCAGGCTTACGCTTAGCCGGAGCCTTGGCCTTCGTTGCAGGCTTGCGCTTGGCCGGAGTTTTGGCGGCCGCTTTGCCGCTCTTCGTTTTTCTCACCATGGTCTTTGTATCTTGTCCCGAAATTTCTCGTCCCGAAGCCTCGATTCGCCGTGAGGCGTTCTAGCAACCGGCCTAGCCACAATCCAGTGCCCGGTCGGCCAGGGCCTCCCCGAGCGTGAAGCGCCCCATCGGATCATTCGCTTCGACCGCACGCAACACGGTCCGTGCGTGCTCACAGTCTTGCGCCATTTGGGCGGCGAGAACCTCCGCGCTGTCGAAAGCATGGTCCGGCCTCAGAAAGTCGATGAATTCGACCTCGACGGCCTGGTCATAGAGATTGCCGGAGAAGTCGAGGAGGAAGGCCTCCAATATCGGATCGCCAGCGCCGAAGGTGGGGCGTGGCCCCACGTAGCCCGCAGCGTGATGGCGTTCCCCACCATGATGGACCCGCATTGCGTAAATACCGTGTCGAACGTCCTGACCCGGCGCCAGTTTGAAATTGAGCGTCGGAAAGCCGAGGCCCTTGCCCCGGCCCGCGCCCTTGGTCACAAGGCCACGCGCGCGCCACCAATAGCCGAGCTGCTCGGCGGCCTCGCGCACTTCGCCGAGACGCAGATGATCGCGGATCGTGCTCGACGAGAACGTGATGCCACCCTCAAGGGTGACCGGCGCCACCACATCGACGCCGTAGCCAAGCATCTTCCCACGCGCCGCCAAATGCTCGACGGAACCCGTGCGCCCTTTGCCGTAGGTGAAGTCGTAACCCACCACCACATGGCTCGCGCCAAAGCTCGCACCCACCACATTGGTAGCGAAATCATCCGCGCTCAACGAGGACAGCGCCTTATCGAAGGTGAGGACGAAGGTCTGATCGAGACCAAGCGCCTCAATCAGCTCAAGCTTCACCGGCAGCGGCGTCAGCCGGAAGAAGGGCTGCTCGGGCGCAAAGAACTCACGCGGATGCGGCTCGAACACGACAGCGCCCGCGCGCCGGCCCTCGGCCGCCGCGATGCGCTTCGCCTCGTTGAGCACCGCCTGATGGCCACGATAAACGCCGTCGAAATTGCCAATGGCCAGCACTGACCCCTGATGGGCCCGCGGCGTCTTCTGCCAACTGCGGACGATGTCCATCGCTGATCCTTGCCCGTCCGCCTCTCGGCTACGCCTTGCGATCGACCATCATCATCGCCTCGCCCTCGAGCACGGTCTTGCCATTGACGGAACAATCGCAAGCGAGTGTGACCCGGCTCTTCTCGGTGTCCACGGCAGTGATACGGCAAGTCGCCACCACTTCGTCGCCGATATAAACGGGCGCGCGGAATTTCAGGCCTTGCGCCAGATAGATGCAGCCGGGACCCGGCAGCTTGGTGCCGAGGACGGTGGAGAACAGAGCGCCGGTCAGAAAGCCGTGAGCAATCCGTTTCTTGAAAACGGTGGTGGCCGCGAACTCGTCGTCGAGATGGACCGGATTGATATCGCCCGAGAGTTCGGCAAAGGCCGCCACGTCCGCATCGGTGATGGTCTTGGAGACGCTGGCGTCCATGCCAAGCGAAAGATCCTCCAAATAGTAGCCGTGGCCCAAACTCGTCTGGCCGTTTGCATTGCTCATTATGTGACCTTCTCTACTTCCAGTTTAAGTGAGGGCGCAAACTAGCGAAGGCGTTGCTGCGCCGCAATGAGCGCGAACGCCTTTCCGGCTGGCCCAGAGGGCGCTCCAAGGGAGCTAAAATCTACCAGTCGAGCGCATGGGTGGTGGCAATCGGCAGCCGGGAGGTTTCCGCGAACAGCTCAGCGATATGAGACGCATCGAGCGCCTCGCCGCCATCGCCGGGCGCATGCAGCGCACTGGCCACGAACAGGGCATCGAGGCCGAAATTGCCCGCACCGGCGATGTCGGTATGGACCCCATCTCCGATAGCCAGAACCTCGTCTTTGCCGACCTTGCTGCCTGCGAGCCGAGCGATGGTTTCGAATACGAGTTCGTAGACCGGCGCATGGGGCTTGCCGGCATAGACGACAGCCCCACCGGCTTTCTCATAGGCCGACGCAAGGGCACCGGCGCAATAGATGAGCCGTTGGCCGCGCTCGACCAATTGATCGGGATTGGCACAGATCATGGGCAGCTTACGCGCCGCCATCTCCCGAAAGAGATCCACATAGTCATCGGGCGTCTCCGTCTTGTCGTTGAACGGGCCCGAGCACACCATGACGTCGGCGTCTTGCCAGTCGCTCAACGTGACATCGAGGCCAGCGAAAATCGGTAGGTCACGCTCCGGTCCAAGATGGAAGACGCGTGCGCCTTCATATTTACCAAGCTCGTGGCGGGTGAGGTCACCCGACGTCACCGTGGCGTCATAGGCCTCGTCGGGCACGCCAAACTGCCGGAGCTGCGCCTGCACGTCCGGGCTCGGTCGTGGCGAATTCGATAGCAACACCACGACGCCGCCGGACTCGCGGAAGGCGCGCGTAGCGGCAGCGGCGTGGGAAAACGCGTTGCGCCCGTTATGCATGACGCCCCAAATATCGACGAGCCAGGCGCGATAGCGGGAGCCGATTTCTTTGACGGACGAGACGATGGGAATGGTGAGCGATGTTTCGGTCATGACGCCCGGTTAGAGGGTCGGGCGAAGAGGGTCAAGCGCCGGTCTTTGATCTCTTGTCCCCCCTCTCTCTTGAAGGTCAGAGGCGGCGCGTGTGGTAAGGTTGGCCCTACGCCGGATCAGGGCGAAGGCATCAGGCCTCGAACTGCGGCGAAGGAGGCTGAAATGCATCATCTTCTACTGAAGACGGGTGTGGCGGGTATCTGCGCCCTTGCTTTCCTTGCGGCTCATGGCCCGGCAAAGGCCGTCTCGCCGCTTCCCCTTAACCAGGCTGCTCCTCTTGTGGTTCCGGTCGTCGATATCGAAAACCTCACCGTCGAAGAGGATCTACGCCCCGACGAGCCGCCCGAGGCGCTCATGGGTGAGCCCCCGAAGAAGCCGATGGTGGCGCCCCCTCCGAAGGAGATGGGCGGCCAGAGCTCAGGCAACATCGAAGATGAGACGATCGACAAGATCGTCCCAGGGGAATAGCCACTTTCTTTCGGTCAAAACACTGCCAAGCGGCGGTTCGTGGCTCAGGCCGCGCCGGAGCCCTCGCTAGCGAGTGCATCGTCGGCAGGCTTCGGCTCGTCGAAGAGATTGCCTTGCGCCAGATCGATGCCGTGATCGAGAAGCTCGGCTACATCGCCTTCTTCCTCGACCTTCTCGATGATGAGCTGCATGCCGAGCCCGTCGAGTTGCCGCTTTAGATCAGCCGCGATCCTGCCAGGAACGTCGAGAAACTTGGCAGCGCTGAGCTTCACGTAGCGGAAATGGCGGTCGCTCAAGCTGGCAAAGTCGGCATCGAGATCACCGACATTATCGAGGCAGAAACTGTAGCCGAGTGCGCCCAACGTATCGAGGCAGCTGAACTCGGCCTCGGTGAGGCCCACCATCTCCGGCTGGCTCACCTCGAAAATGAGGCGATCGCTGAGGCTGTTATTCTCTTCCATGAACTCGATGAGCTCGGGGAAATAGTCGGGATCGAGCAGCGAGTGCAGCGAGATATTGCAGAACAGGCCCTGAACCTCGGACTCCTCAGGCACCTGCAGCAAGGTGTACACGCTTTTCACCAGCAAGGCATTGTCGATGAGCGGCATCATGCCGGCCCGCTTGGCCACGGGCACATACTCGCCAGGCAATACCAGATCATCATCCGCAGTCCGGACGCGCGTCAGAGCCTCGAAATAGCGGAGCTTGCGTTCGGGCAAGGTGACCGTCGATTGCAGATAAAGCTCGACGCGTTCTGCCTCGACAGCTTCGCGGATCGTGCGCCGCATCGCGTCTTCTTCTTTATCGTCATCATCGTCGTCGTCCACATACGCAGCGGTGACAGGCTCGTCGGAAAGCTCGGCGACCTCTTCCGCTTCAGCGACTTCCGCTTCGGCCTCTTCCACGGCTTCTATCGCTTCAACCGCTTCTGCCGTTTCGGCCGCGTCTTCCTCTTCCCCGGCGAGGGACGAGGGAGAACCGCTCTCGTCTTTGGGCTCTGCTTCTAGAATCTCTTCGACAGTCTCTTCCGCTGTCTCGACTTCGATCTCTTCGACCACAGTCTCGATCTCAGTCTCGATCTTGGTTTCGGACTCCAGTTCCGCCACCGTCTCGATAACGGCTTCCGGCTCCTGCTCTTCCTCGATCTCGACTTTGACCTCTTCGATCTCCTCAACCTCTTTCACGATGGGCGGGTCGGACGGAGCGTCCCATGCGTCATCGTCCTCCACGGCCGCCTCACTCGACGTTTCCGGGGTCGGGTCGTCAGAACGACGAGCGAGCAAACCCTTGAGAAGCCCGACTTTGCCGCCGGTCTCTTCGCTGCTCTCGGTCTCTATCTCGGCACGCAAGCTTTCAGTCCGCTCGTAGACGCCGGCGAATTCCGTGGCGGGCTCTTCGGCGCTGGCCAGCCCGCTTGGACTTTCGGACGACCCATCTCCACCGAGCGCCCGATCGAGCCGCTCAACGCGGTCGGAAAGGAGATCAAGACGGGCGACATCGTCCTCGACCCGGTCGATCCGCTGGAGATCGCTGTCGATAATCTCAAGCGCTTCCTCAATTTCCTCGATCCTTGCGCCACCAGCGCCGCGCGCCGCGCGCCCAAGCATGACGTAGGACGTGGCCATCACTAAGAAGAGCGCCATGGTGGCGATAAGGACGGGCAATAGAGGGAGACCAGCCTCGGCGGTCAGACCCGCGGCGAATGCGCCAGCGGTGATAGCCATGGCGATGAGTACGATGACGTCAAGCATGCCAATCCCCTCCTGAGGCTCCCGTTGATAGCAGCCAAGCAAGACGAGGCCAAGCGGCGGGCCGCCCCCCAACGATCCCATGTTCTAGATTGGAAACGCGGGCATAAATAGCTGGCCAACATTCTTGGCCTTCCCTCGCCACCGCGCATTGTAAATCCTTTCCTAACCGTGTTCTGGCATCAAGCAGACCATCCCGATCTGCCAGACATTTTGTGCAGCGCAAAACCTTGACAGGGCGCGTTGTTAATCCCTACATGCCCGATTGATTGGCACTCGTCTGAAGTGAGTGCTATCAGCGGCTATTCCAGCAAATAGGAGCTAAAATCCATGAAATTCCGTCCCCTGCATGACCGCGTGGTGGTCAAGCGGCTCGAGGAGGAGCAGAAGACCAAAGGCGGTATCATCATTCCTGATACGGCAGCCGAAAAACCCCAGACCGGCAAGGTGGTTTCCGCCGGGCCAGGCGTCCGCGGAGAGGACGGCAAGCTTCAGCCCTTGGGCGTGAAAGCTGGCGACAAGGTGCTCTTCGGCAAATGGTCCGGCACCGAGGTCAAGCTCGATGGCGCCGACCTCCTCATCATGAAGGAGTCGGACATCATGGGCATCCTGGGCTAACCCCCTCGCCCACCCAAAATTGCCCATCCTTCGAGACGCGCAAAACGCGCGCGCGGGATGAGGACTGAAGCTCAAGAAGGAGCAAACTCATATGGCTGTTAAAGATGTGAAATTCGGCGCCGAGGCCCGCGAGTGCATGTTGCGCGGCGTGGATATCCTCGCCAACGCCGTCAGAATAACGCTCGGTCCCAAGGGCCGCAACGTCATCCTCGAGAAGTCGTTCGGCGCGCCGCGCACCACCAAGGACGGCGTCACCGTGGCCAAGGAGATCGAGCTTGAAGATAAGTTCGAGAACATGGGCGCGCAGATGCTGAAGGAAGTCGCCCAGAAGACTAACGAGACCGCGGGCGACGGCACGACGACCGCGACCATCCTGGCCCAGGCCATCGTCCGCGAGGGCCTGAAATATGTCGCCGCTGGCATGAACCCCATGGATCTGAAGCGCGGCATCAACCTGGCCGTCACCGAGGTCGTTGAGAGCATCGAGAAGCAGGCGAAGGCGGTCAGCGGATCGTCCGAGATTGCCCAGGTCGGCAGCATCGCATCCAATGGCGACAAGGCCATTGGCGACATGATCGCCAAGGCCATGCAGAAGGTCGGCAACGAGGGCGTCATCACCGTCGAAGAGGCCAAGAGCCTCGACAGCGAGCTTGAAGTCGTCGAGGGCATGCAGTTCGACCGAGGCTATGTCTCGCCGTACTTCATCACCAACGCCGAGAAGATGCTCGTCGATCTCGAGAACCCCTACATCCTCATCTATGAAAAGAAGCTGTCCAGTCTGCAGGCCATGCTTCCGCTTCTTGAGGCTGTGGTTCAGTCGAGCCGTCCGCTGCTCATCATCGCCGAGGACATTGAGGGCGAGGCTCTTGCCACGCTCGTGGTCAACAAGCTCCGTGGCGGTCTGAAGGTTGCCGCTGTGAAGGCGCCTGGCTTCGGCGATCGCCGCAAAGCCATGCTTCAGGACATCGCAGTCCTCACGGGTGGCGAGCTGATCTCCGAGGATCTCGGCATCAAGCTTGAGAATGTCACCACGCAGATGCTCGGCAAGGCCAAGCGCATCACCATCACCAAGGACGACACCACGATTGTTCGTGGCGGCGGCAAGAAGGATGACATCGAGGCTCGCGTCGGCCAGATCAAGCAGCAGATCGAGGATACCAGCTCTGACTACGACCGCGAGAAGCTGCAAGAGCGTCTGGCGAAGCTCGCCGGCGGTGTTGCCGTGATCAAGATTGGCGGCGCCACCGAGGTCGAGGTTAAGGAGAAGAAGGATCGCGTTGACGATGCGTTGAACGCGACCCGCGCAGCCGTCGAAGAAGGCATTGTGCCCGGCGGCGGTGTGGCTCTGCTCCACGCCTCGAAGAAGATTAAGGCCAACGGCGACAATGACGATCAGGAAGCGGGCATCAATATCGTCCGCCGCGCTCTCCAGGCACCGATTCGCCAGATCGCCGAGAACGCTGGTGTCGAAGGCTCCATCGTGGTCGGCAAGGTGCTTGAGCAGAAGTCGCCGTCCTACGGCTACGACGCTCAGAACGACACCTATGTGGACATGATCACCAAGGGCATTATCGACCCCGCTAAGGTCGTGCGCACGGCGCTCCAGGATGCGGCTTCGGTCGCTGGCCTCCTGGTCACCACCGAAGCTGGCGTCGCCGACGCTCCGAAGAAGGACGATGGCGGTATGCCTGGAATGCCTCCTGGCGGCATGGGTGGCATGGGCGGCATGGACATGATGTAGACGCCTCCTACAGGCATCTAAGTTTAAGGGGCGGCCTGCGGGCCGCCCCTTTTGCGTTTCAGAGCCTTTGAAAGACGTGGCGAATACGGTCGTGACTAGTCGTCCAGCTCGCAGCCGCTGCTGGCGTCGAGCCCGTCCGGCTCTCCCCAATCATTGGCCGGAACTTTGGGAAAGGACTTTCCGAACTCCTGCTTCACCATCGAGAATTTCGACGGCACGTTGGAATTCTCGGGGAAGTCGACGATCCAGAAATAATCGTAATTGTCCTCGGGCCAGGCATCGGGCACGCCTGGCATGATGTTGAGCTTGAAGATCTGGCGCAGCGTCACCGCCGCTTCGCGCTCATATTTGGCGTCCAGTTTGGGATCGGCGATGTGCTTGTGTTCCCACACCATCACGACGGTTTTGCCCTTCAGCGTCGGGTTGTTGAGGATGTTGCTAGCCGCTTCCCGCGTGCGGATGTTGAGCGTCTCGGCCATGGCCTTCTTGCTGCCGTTGGGCATCGCCGAATAAAGAATGACCGGCTTGCCCCAGCTTTGCGCCGCGGACGATGCAAGCTCTGCCGTGTGGGGCGTGATGGCGAAGAAGAAGGCCGGCGGCTCGTCCTCCTCGAACAGAGACTTCGCGGCGTCTTTGCCGAGATAGTTGAGCTTGAGCGCTTGGGCGCGCTGAACACCAATCTCACACAGCTTCCACGGGTCGGCCTTCTCGCCATGCCGCAAAATGATGATGCGTGATGGCGCCGCGAATGCCGTCGCCGCCAACCCCACCAGAATAGTCGCCGCCAATACGATACGGAGCATCGCGAGCCCTTTCCTAAAGCCAATGACGGGGAGCCTAGCTTCTGCAGCCAAACCCCGCCACATACGCCACAATAAATTGATTAGGCCGAAAGCGCTTTGACGATCGTGTTGCGCAAAGCCATGGCGCGCGCATCCCACGAACCGCCGCGCGCGGCGAGCAGGTGCGCTTGCGACTGCAAGATCACGCCATCCTCAAGAATTTTTAGGTGGTTCGCCTTAAGCGTCGTGCCGGTGCTGGTGATGTCGACGATCAGTTCCGCAGTGCCGGACGCAGGCGTCGCCTCGGTGGCGCCAGCGCTCTCGACAATGCGATAGCCGGCGACGCCATTCGCGGCGAAGAAGCGGCGCGTCAGGTTCAGATATTTAGTGGCCACACGCAGACGCCGTCCATGGGCACGGGAAAATTGCGCGGCGACGTCTTCGAGGTCGGCCATGCGCGACACGTCGAGCCAGCAGTCGGGAACCGCAACCACAACGTCAGCCTGGCCGAAGCCGAGCGGCTTCAGGAACTCCACCTTGGCGTCCACATCGGCAAGCATCTCGCGCACCAGATCCTCGCCGGTAATGCCGAGGTGAACACGACCCGCTTTCAGCTGGTGCACGATTTCGGACGCCGACGTGTATTCCACCTCGACGTCATCGATCCCTTCGAGCCGTCCGCGATAACCGCGCTCGTGACCCCTGGCGCGCAAGCCCAAGCCGGCCCGCTCGAACAACTCGGCGGCCTGCTCTTTCAGGCGCCCCTTCGAGGGGACGGCGATGATGAAACTCGAGGACTCCATCACGAATCCCTTTCCACGGCGCCGAGCAGACGCTCGGTGTGAACAGCCAAGCCCACGGCAGGCACTTCGCGCGGCGCGCCAAGCGCAGCCAGCAGCCCATCGTAACGGCCACCACCAGCGACCGGCTCCGTCTGGTCCATGCCGGCGCCTTCAATCTGAAACACCATGCCCGAATAATATTCGAGCGTGCGGCCAAGCTCGGTGGCGAAAGTCGCGCGTCCAAGATCGACGCCGTCCCGCTCCAAACGGTCGAACCGGCGCAGAACCGCATCGAGCGCCGCATCAATGTCGAGGCCTGCGCCCTTGCCGATCATCGCCACCTGATCCATGGCCTCGCGCGGCGGTCCGGCAACGGCGAGGAAATAATCGATGACGGTCGCCACTTCTTTCGGCGGCGGTTCGGCGCGAAGGTCGGCGGCGTTATCGAGAAGCCCCTCGGTGATTTCACTCAAGGAGCGGCTACCGGCCAGCGGAATGGCCTGCTCCTCAAGATAGGCCGCGACGAGCTCCTCCGCTCGCTCGGGTGTCTCGCCAGCGAGCGTGCCGGCCAACGCCGCGGCAGGACCATCGCTGTCAGGGCGTTCACCCCGTGCCAAGCGGCCAAGCAATGCGTGAAACGAGGCTGGACGCCAGAAATAGTGGTGCAGCTTTAAGCGCCAACGCTCAGGCAGGTCCAGCGCATTGATCAGCGCGTAAAACAGGGCGATGTCGCCAAAGCGAAGCCCAAACTCCCGAAGGCCAGCGCTGCGCACGGACTCTACGGCAAGCAATATGACCTCTAAATCGGCGCTCTCGCGGTCAACCGCGCCAAAGCATTCGATGCCCGCCTGGCGGAACTCGCGAGGGTGGGTGCGGCCCGCACCGAAGGGCTGAAAACGGAAAGTGGGGCCGTTGTAACAATAGCGCGCGACCGTATCGGCTTGCGGGTGCCGCTCCAGATAGAGCCGCGATACCGGCACGGTCAGGTCGGGCCGCAAGCACAGCTCGTCGCCCGCGAGGTCCGTGAAGACATAGGTGCGGCCTCGGACAGACTCACCGATCTGGTCGAGGAATACGTCGGCGGGCTGCAGGATGGAGGGCGCAACGGGCTCGTAGCCCGTCCGCGCGAACAGGTCGAGCAAATCGCGCGCTTGGGCTTGAAGCGCCTCGAATTTTCGGGCGGACTCAGCGGCCATAGCGTCTTTAAGCCTTTTGCCGGGCGAGCACGCCCTTAACCGCCGTGACGAGATCGGCCTCGGGCACGGCGAATTGGGCCACGGCCTGCTGTTTCAGATATTCGGCGCGATCCTCGATCGAGGTGAGCGTGGCGCCGAGGATCAAATCCTTGATCTCCACTTCGCCTTTGGCCTTCTCGTCACCACCTTGAATGATGGCGCAGGGGCTGCCGCGCCTGTCGGCATATTTCATCTGCGCCTTCATGCCGGACGAACCAAGATAAAGCTCGGCACGAATGCCGGCGGCACGAAGCTCTTGCACCATCTTCTGGTAGTCGGCCATGCGGTCCTTATCGAAGACCAGCACGACCACCGGGCCCTCGATAGCTTCGCCCTGGTATTTGTCGAGAAGCTGCAGGCCAACCAGAAGCCGAGACACACCAACCGAGACACCGGTTGCCGGCACCGTCTCCCCGGTGAAACGCTCCACGAGACCATCATAGCGGCCACCACTAACCACCGAGCCGAGCCGGACGACCTGCCCACGCTTGTCTTTGATGCGCGCCGTCAGTTCCGCTTCGAAAACAGGGCCGGTGTAATATTCAAGTCCGCGCACGACGGAAGGATCGACCACGACCCGGTCGGAGCCAAACCCGGCGGCGCTCAGCAAATCGTGCATGGTGGAAATCTCGGCGACTCCCTCCTCGCCCACTGATGAGCCCTCAACCAGAGCCTTTAACTCTGCGAGCGTCTGATCGCGATCTCCGCCAACTGCCTCGACGAAACTGACAATGGCTTGAATCTGATTGGGCTCCAGCCCCGCACCTTTGGTGAAATCTCCGGACTCATCCTTGCGTCCCGCTCCGAGCAGCAGGCGCACGCCCTCAACGCCAAGCCGATCCAGCTTGTCGATGGCGCGCAAGACCGTGAGGTGTTTCGATTTGTCGTCCGCGTTCAGTCCGGCGCGCTCAAGCACGCCATCCAGAATCTTACGGCTGCCGATTTTCACCACATAGTCCCCGCGCTCAATCCCGAGCGCCTCCAAGATATCAGCGGCAAGCATGCAGAACTCGGCATCCGCGGCGATGGACGAGGCGCCCACGGTATCGGCATCGAACTGGGTGAACTGGCGGAAGCGGCCCGGGCCTGGCTTCTCGTTGCGCCAGACAGGACCTACCTGATAGCGGCGGATAGGCTTTGGCAGGCGCTGGAAATTCTCAGCCACGTGGCGCGCAAGCGGCGCGGTCAGGTCATAGCGGAGCGACAGCCATTGCTCGTCGTCGTCCTTGAAGGAGAACACCCCCTCATTTGGACGATCCAGGTCGGGCAGGAACTTGCCGAGCGAGTCGGTATATTCGATGGCGGGCGTATCCAGAGGCTCAAAGCCATAGCGCTCGAACACACCACGAATGGTGGCGAGCATGGCTTCGGTCGCGCGAATTTCTTGCGCCGAAATATCCTGCAAACCCTTGGGCAGGCGGGCCTCTGGACGAGGACTTTTGTCTTTGTTGGTCATGGGAAAATGCGGCTGATTCTAAAGGGTTTCTAGCCGCCGCGTTCTAGCCCATCGATCCCCTGCCAGCAAGCAAGGCCGGCCCCTAGTCGACAAGCTCGCGATCCCTCGCCGTCGCCCTGGCCATCTCAACCAGAGCCTCGATGGGATGGGCGGCGTCCTTCATCTTGATGAGGGCCGGTGGGCAAGGGCCGCCCGTGGCCCAATCAAGCAGCTCGACGGTGTGAACGAAGGGCGCGGCAGTGCCGCCCTTGAGCTGGGTCATGCAGCCGATATTGCCGGTGACAATCACGTCAGGCGCGATGCTCTCGATATTTTCCAGCTTGCGGTCGCGCAATTGGCCGGACAATTCGGGCTCAAGAATATTGTAGGTGCCGGCCGAGCCACAGCACAGATGGCCCTCGGGAATATCGGTCAGCGTATAACCGGCCTGCTCAAGCAGCTTGCGCGGTAGCTCATCGAGACGCTGGCCGTGCTGCAGCGAACACGCGGAATGATAGGCGATTTTCAGGCCGGTCCACATCACCGGCGGGTTGAGGCCGACCTCATCAAGAAACTCGGTGATGTCGCGGGCGAGGCCTGAGACATATTCGGCACGTTCCGCATAGCCGCGGTCACGTGCGAGCAGGTCGCCATAATCCTTGACCATGGTGCCACAGCCACCCGCGGTGACGGCGATCGCATCGAGAAGACGCTCGCGCATCGCTGCGGTCCAGGCATCGATATTGTGACGCGCGGCAGCCCGCGCTTCCTCTTCCCGGCCGAGGCTATGGGAGAGAGCGCCGCAGCAGGCCTCGTCCTTGACCACCATGACATCGATACCGTGCCGCCTGAGCAGCCGGATGGCGGCATGGTTGATGGAAGGCGCCAACACTTCCTGCACGCAGCCGAGCATCAACGCCACGCGCTTGGGCTTGGGCGCCTTCGGATTGAATGTGGATCTCGGCTTCAGGATTTTCCGCTTCAAGGCGTTCGACGGCACTAGTTGAAGCGCCGCCGCGGTCCGGCGGAAACCCAACTTGGCGAAGATGTTGCGGAACGGTTTAGCAAACCAGCCAACCGCAAGCATCACGCGGAATCGGTTAGGGTTCGGTAGCACCCGGCTCAAGAACCACCGCGACATCCGCTGCGTGATGGAACGGTGCCCGCGCTGCTCGATGCGGACGCGGGCGAGATCGACAAGATGCATATAGTCGACACCGCTCGGGCAGGTCGTCATGCAGCCGAGGCACGAAAGGCAACTGTCGATATGCCGGACCGTCGACGAGGTTACGTCGCGGTTCTCGAACATCTGCTTCATCAGATAGATGCGCCCACGCGGACTCTCACGCTCATCGCCGGTCAGCACGTAAGTCGGGCACGTGGCCGTGCACAACCCGCAATGAATGCAGCGGCGCAAGATCTCGTCGGCGCGCGCGATCGTCGGGTCGCCAAGCTGGAGGGCGTTGAAATTCGTCTGCATGGGCTGTCGCTACATTCCCCGATACATGCGGCCGGGATTGAGTATGCCGGTCGGATCGAACGCGTTCTTGAGTTTGGCCGAAAGGGTCGCAATCGACGGATCGAGCGGATGGAACACATCAATGCCCGCCCGCGTCGCATCCTGAGCGCGGATCAAAGTGGCATGACCGCCAAATTCGGCGAGGGTACGGCGGATATCGACCGCACCAGCGTCGGTCAAGGTCGGCGTCTCGAGCCAGATCAACCCGCCCGATCAGTCATAGATGGCGCTGACCTCCATCTTGCGCGACAACGTGCCGACAAACTTCGCCGCAGCGGTCGGCGTCGTGGACACGCGCCACAGTGGATTGGGCTTGTCTTGGAAGGCCTTGAGCGTGCGGACCTCACTCCAGAACGCCTTGCTCCGTTCCGTATCGAACTCCATCGCAGGGCTATAGGCCAGCAGGGCTTGCTTGAGGCTGTTGGCCCGGTAGCGCGCCGAAGCCGGGAAATTCTCCACCCGGATGGCCGTGACCGGAACGCCTGCGCCGGCGATGTCTTCATCAGAGAAACGGGCCGCGAGGCTGGCATGCATATGCAAGGTGCCCGACACTTCATAGGGCGTGCCCATGGCAATGCACAGGGCCTCGATGGCGGTCTGATCAGTCAGGCCTAAGAAGATGACGGTGCGGACTTCGCGCTGGGCTGGAAGCACCTTCAGCGCAATTTCGGTCATGATGGCAAGCGTGCCCCAAGAGCCCGCCAGCGTCCGACTGATATCGTAGCCAGTGACGTTCTTCATCACCCGGCCGCCTGCCTTGATTAGCTGACCGCGTCCGTTGACGGCCCTGACGCCCAAGACATGGTCGCGGGCCGCGCCCTTAAGCAGCCGCCGGCTGCCCGAAAGATTGGCGCCGATCACCCCGCCGATCGTGCCCTGGCCAGGCGCGTAGCCAAGGACTGGGCCGAGATCGACCGGCTCGAACGGTAGCTCCTGATCGCTCTCGGCGAGTTTCGCCTCGATCTTGGCTATCGGGGCGCCGGCCTTCGCCACCATCACAAGCTCGGTCGGCTCGTAGAGGGGAATGTCGGCCATATTCTCGGTGCTGACCACGACGCCGGCCGCCACCGGGTGACCAATCTCACGCTTGGTGCCGCGCCCCATCACTTCCAGTGGCGTACGCGTCTCGACCGCCTCGGCGACGAGATGGGCAAGCTCCTCCTCCGTCTCAGGAGCATGAAAACCAAGGCGCATGTGGCCGGTCACGGGGCTTCGTGTCCTTCCAGGATGTCAGCCTCGAGCTCGTGCAGCTCATGTCCACGTAACTTGCGGGCGTCACGCCCCTCGATGGGGAACACTTTGCCGGGATTGAGCAGCCAGGACGGGTCGAGCGCTTCCTTGATGTGGATCTGCTGATCAATGTCCTCGTCGGTAAATTGCTCGTACATCAATTCACGCTTCTCGATGCCGACGCCATGCTCGCCCGTCAGGCAGCCGCCAAGCTCGATGCAAAGCTTCAGGATTTCCTCGCCGCAAAGCTCGACCCGTTCGAGCTGAACGGAATCATTGGCGTTGTAGAGAATGAGAGGATGGAGATTGCCGTCTCCCGCGTGGAAGATATTGGCCACGTCGAAGCGGTATTTCCGGCAAATCCAACCGATTTCGTCGAGCGCCTTCGGCAACTGAGACAGCGGGATCACGCCGTCGATACAATAAAAATCCGACAACTGGCCGATGGCACCGAACGCTGCCTTGCGGCCCTTCCAAATCAGTGCGGTCTCCTCGGGAGACTGGCTCCGGCGCATCTCGGTCGGGAAAAAGTCCTTGGCTATGTCCTCGATCTTTTCGAGCAGATATTCGATTTCGTCCTCGGCCCCCTCCACTTCGACGATAAGCATCGCCTCCACGTCGAGGGGGTAGCCCGCGGCGACGAAGTGCTCGCAGACATGGATCGCCGGACGATCCATGAACTCCATGGCCACGGGGACGATTCCCCCGGCGATGATGGCGGCGACGCAAGACGCGGCCGCTTCCGTGGAGTCAAATCCAAGCAGGATCGGGCGGGCGCCTTCTGGCTCTTTGAGGATGCGCACCGCGACCTCGGTGACGATGCCAAGCTGGCCTTCGGAACCGGTGATCAGAGGCAAGAAGTCATAGCCCGGCGCTTCGAGATGGGTGCCGCCAATGTCGACGATCTCGCCATCCATCATCACCATGCGGACGCCGAGCAAATTGTTCACAGTCACGCCGTATTTGAGACAATGGGCGCCGCCGGCATTGGTGGCGATATTGCCGCCCACGGTGCAGGCCACCTGGCTCGATGGGTCGGGCGCATAGAAGAAGCCCTCTGCCGCCGCCGCTTCGGTGATGGCGATATTGGTGATGCCAGCCTCGACGGTAGCGACGCGATTCTCGGGGTCGATTGAAATGACCTTGGTCATACGCGACAGGCAAACCACGACGGAGTCCTCAAGCGGCAAGGCGCCGCCGGTGAGCGAAGTGCCCGCGCCCCGGGGCACCACCTTGATGGCGTTATCGTGGCAGAAACGCAGGATGGCGCTCACCTCCTCCGTGCTGCCAGGAAGCACGACGGCCAGCGGCAGACAGCGATAGGCCGTCAGCGCATCGCTTTCGAACGTGCTGCGACCCTCGCGATCGGAGATCACCACCGCGTCGGGAACGAGCCGCCGCAACTGTTTGGCGATGTCATTCGCACGCGCCATGACGGCGCGATCCGGATCGGGAAGGGTCAAACTGGACATCTAAAGGCTCCGAGGCCGTCCGAGTGGCATTTAGGATAAATTGTGTTCGATAGTCTTTCGCATGGGCGCGGGGGACGGGCAATACGGCGCTTCCGAAAGTCCCAAAATGGCTCAAACTAAAGCGCCGCGCGGCTCATCGAGCCACGATATCCCGTCTGCGGACTTTTGCGGCCATTACGGACCGGTTAGCGGCTCCGGCAGGCTCTCCGATTTGGGCGCGGCCGGGGTCGTGGCTGGCGTCAATTTCGGCGCCTTATCTGGCCCATTATCTGTCCCTTGGGCCTGAAAGGCTTCGATATCTTCCAGCACCTGCTTGAAGAAGCTGTCACGTATGCCCTCCTCCTGGGCAATCTCGGTCCAGGAGCTGCGTAGCGTCTGGAGAACATCTTCCGGCCAGGGAAGGATACGAACGCTATCCTCCGCCGACAGACTGGCCAGCGCCTCCGCCTGTAGCCCGGCACTCTCACCAAGC